>NZ_AUAF01000111.1 GCF_000428585.1 Zooshikella ganghwensis DSM 15267
GGTCATCAAATCCCCGATGACACGCTAGGCAGCGATAACGTTTTCGGGCAATTTGCTTTTGATGATTACCATTGCCTTCTACTTGTTGAGACTGGCAGTGAGGGCAGCTGACGCCATCAGGCCAACGTCTCTGACGAATAAACTGGTAGCATTGCTCATCATTTACCAGTTGTTTGATATTGATCATTCTTTCCTTATTACTGACTTAATTTACCCAAATAGACGTGCATAATACATCTTTGGTTGTATTATATGCTACCCCCTAGGAATCCATATAGAGCCAAAAACTATATGATGACTTTTTAAGTCAAGTCCACTTTTATCTAAAGACTAACGGTCAATGCTATTTAAGCTTCGCGAGCTTTGGTGACTATCAGACATTAAGTGGATTAGACACATCTCCACTTTATTGGCATTTACACCAAACCTATCGATTTGGTTGCTATTGGCAGGTATTTGAAGCAACGAAAACCTAGTGCCTAACAGTAAAAGCTGAAACTATTCTTATACCTTGCTTTTAACCAATCCATTTTTTCAAAGAGCCATTCCTAAAACAGCTGCATCTAGTTGCCCCGAAACAGTAATTGTCCTGCACATTAGAAATGTGTGGATACATCCAGGCTTATAACCATTCGAGCCTTGCAATATCGCAGATATTACGAGACTTAAGTTGCAAAATTTTAGAGACATCAATAGCAGATTGATTAATAAGTTTTATAAAAAAATAACAATTGAACAGTCTGTTACATACTTCATATACATTCTTTTCTTTTATTTGCACTCTATACACCTACCAACTCAATCAACACTACACGTATCAGTAAAAGCATGCATTTACCCCCATATGGCAAAAACCACAAGCAATACAACACAGTTAAAAAAATACGGGGGATTTGTCGTATCGTTTTTCTGGGGTGTTCGCGATTTCAATTATTTTTCAAACAATGAGTCGCTGTTGGCAATAGGTCTTAATTTATGCAAGTGAAGTTAACTGCTAGCAGAGCATTACTACAAAAATTAACCCTAGTATTGCTGTATTCTTTTAGCTTAATCAGTGTTAGCGCATATGGTGGTCAGAGCATTAAGGTCAACGCGACAGCACTTAATGTGAGAAGCGGGCCTGGTACTCAACATAAGATCATCGGTCGTATCAGTCAAGATCAGGTCTATGTATCCATTGCTAAAAGCAGTGGCTGGCACAAAATCTGGATTAATAATCAGGCTGGCTGGGTTTATGGTCAGTATGTTGTTTCAAGCAGCTTACCAAATGGCGTTGTTACCGCAACACAGTTGAAAGTTCGAAGTGGTCCCGGCACCTCTTATCGTGTTGTAAACTTAACGAGCAAAGGGGCCGAATGGGCTTACTCTATAAAACGCGGGCCTTGGTTTAAGATATTTTTTAATGGCAATGAACGTTGGGTTCATGGCAAATACTTAAACGGTGTTAGCTCCTCCCGCCCTAAATCCAAAACCAGTTTTATCCAAATGCCTGCAGGAGGCCGTGGCTTTTATACTTATACCTCAGCTAAACGTGCTTGGGGAAAGCCTAGATTAGTTTATGGGCTGCAACGTGTTGCCGCCGCGTGGAAAAAAGAAAAGCCAACCTGGGGAGAAATTGGGATTGGTGATATATCCTTTCAAAAAGGTGGTTTTATTCGAGGCCATGCAAGTCACCGTAAAGGTATAGATGTTGATATTCGGCTTATTAGAAAAGACGGGCTTCGCCAAGGCTCAACCATTTATAAAAATAGCTATTCATACAAACGCAGCCGAGAATTTCTTAATAGCTATCTGCAAAAATACTTCAAAGTTAACTTAGTCTTTTTCAATGACAAAAACATGTTCAGCATGCTACCTCGTTATGCAGGTAAGCGAAGAGCTGAATGCCGGCAGAAACCCGGTAAGTCTGGCTTATCATACGTCATGTGTTGGCCAAACCACCATGACCATTTTCATTTAAGAATAAATTAACACGTTATGACAGTTTTCAGGATGAACACTCAACGTATGTTCATCTTAAGCATATATCTTAAAGGAAGAGAGTGTCTCAGTCGTAGGAGATTAAAATGAACCTGAACATGAAGCTTAGCGCAACTGTGTTATGCTCTTCGTTGATCAGTACTGTAGTTGGTTTTTATTTGGGACATTCAAGCACTACCACAACACCAGCAGTCCCTTCCTCTCCTGCTGTAGTTCAATCAGATACCACTATTAATACGTGTTCTGATCCTAACATATCGGCTATTACTCTCGCTGAAAACAAGCCAGATTTAACAACTCCCATCCCCAAGCCTGAAGTTGAAGCACAAACATCAGAAGTGACTGAACCACCCAAGGCTTTAATGGCTAAGGATTTATTTGGTCAATTAGAAGAAGCCCTTAATCAACCATCACCTTATGCAGAAAGCATTCAAAGTGCGCTTCAAGCACAGCTGTTGTATGAAATGAGCCATAACCCAGCCGCACTAAAATGGGCTATTACACAGTTTAAAAATGGGCTAAATACAGAAACAGGTCAGATCTTAGGCGCTTTACTGGGTGTCATTCAAGATCCTGAAGTTGAAGCGGCATCCCTAGAGCTTGTGGAAGGAAGCACATCAGAAGAGAAAATTGCCGGGTTAGAGCTAATGGCAAGGCTGGGTATCTATGGAGAAAAACAGCGAGGCCATGTTATCAAGCTTCTTTCCAGTACAGCCAATAAAAACGTTATGGGGGCAGCCCTTTATGCGTTACCAAAACATCCTGCAAGCCCACAAGAAACAACTCAAATAATTAATACCTTAAAACCATTAACGCAAAATGATGACCCTGAGTTACGTCGACGCGCAATGATCGCTGTTGCTAACTGGGCTAATGATCGGGAAAACCTTGACCCAGTTGTTGACGCATTACAGGACAACTCAGCAGATGTTCGTGCTGGTGCCGCTTTTGCCCTTGCACAATCTCGATACTCAGATCAATCTGTTGCCAGTGCACTTGCAGATCTTGTTAAAAATGATGATGAAGACTGGGTTGTACGAGAAATTGCCTGGCAAGCACTTGCTGACCTTCCCATGTCAGAAACTCACTATAAGGTCTTTGAGAAGTTTCAAGCAGAGTTAGATGCTTCTGCTGAAGTTGAAACTGCATCGACCACAGAACCTGTGGCTCCTTAAACAGGTAAAGCAAGCTACCGCTAGAATTAACTGCTACTCTGATTACTCATGGAGGTGTGGTCATTATTAGTATATATACCCAATACGAATGGTTTTTAGGTGCGGCCATCGAGTGACGAAGCCCCATGAGCCTATATTACCCATGAGCCTATATTAATAGGTGATTGGGGTGAGTAATGAAGATAACAAAACCTAGAAATGATTCGTGAAAGGTATAGTTAATTCATGAAGCCGTTTATTACTGAGCCCCTGAATGAGTACTCATTGGCTTTACATAGCTTTGCTTCTGATCGTTTCATCAATAGGTAGTGCAGCAACAACTGATAAGCCTGCTACGATCAGTTTCTGTTACATACCTAAAGCAAATTTTCCTTTTGTGCTCAATACAAAGGACGAACCTATTGTGAGCTCAAAGCCAGGTATTAGCCTGCAAATCATCCAACATCTGGCCGAGAAGTATCATTTTAATGTGGTCCATGTCCGCTCACCATGGAAACGTTGCCTTATGCAACTTAAACAAAATAGTATTGATGCCACCTTCCACTCAGTCTACCTACAAAAACGTTTAGAATTTGGTGTATACCCTTTCAAAAACGGCCAAATCGATACTACTAGAAAAATGATTAGCAACAGCTTTCATCTATTTAAGCTAAAAGATGCTCCAATTACGTGGGATGGTGTAGCCTTTGAAAATTTAAATGGCCCTTTGGGAGCAACTCTGGGTTATTCTATTGTGGACACACTTAATAATATGGGTATTGATGTTGTCGAAGACTTCAGTCAGGAAAAACTACTATTAAGAGTAAAAAAAGAACACCTAGCGGGCTTTGTTGGCTTCTATACAATTGTAAAACCACTTTTGGAAAATGATGACCGCTTTCAGGATATGGTGATGGAACCCATCCCTGTCGAAACTATTCCATTGTATTTGATGTTTTCCAAAAAGATGCAAACCAAGTACCCTACATTTGTTGAACAAATATGGAATGAATTAGGAGATATTCATTCTAAAGGACTATACCGCCAGTGGATGCAAAGCTACTTTAACTATGATGCATGCAGCGACCCTGACTCCGTCAGCAAATGTGTCAAGCAGCTTGGCGAATATTAAATTAAGGCCTATACAAATTATTTATAGTATTCTTGTGGTTCAGCTGGCATCTCTCTAATATAGAATACTTCGAGAGTCAGTTGATTTATAGCTCAAACCAGAATGAAGCCACTTGAATTAAGCATCACAGCTTTAGCTGAGACATCCACCCTATCACATTTACCCTCACCACCCTCAAATAATGGTATTGGTGCAAATAATGACGTAGAAGCCATCGCTGTTTTTCTTCAAGCACGTGGTGGACGCTCTGAACACACTTTGCGTCGCTACCAAAGAGAATGCCAGCGTTTCCTGGCCTGGCTCAATTGGCAACAGGGTATAACACTCAAGCAACTCACTTTGAAAGATCTCCAGCAATACTATCCCTTTTTGCAAGCGCCGCCCTCATATTGGCGCTGCGCCCCAAACCAAGCCTCATATACCATTGCAGAGTTATTTCCATTTCCTGTAAAAAAAGGCAGTGGTTTTGACAATATTATGCGGGTTATTGCCTCGCTACTGAGCTTTTTACACCAACAGGGTTATTTAGATAGGAATCCTGCTTCCGGGATGCAAAAACTCGGTGAAAAGTATGCTCAAGGCCACGGATCTCAGGGGGCATACAGTTTAGATGAATGGTCTTTTATTTGTCACGCAGTACAACGGCTACCCAAGTCAACTCAACGACAACAGTTGTATTATGAGCGGGCACGCTACTTTATTAGTATTGCTTATGGTACTGCCGCAAGGGAACATGAATTATGCACTCATACCCATGACTCTATTTATAAAACAGACTTTGGTTATACATGGGAAGTGCTGGGTAAAGGCTCAGCAAGAAGGAATATTCCACTGAATGATATGGTGATGGAAAGTATTTATCGATTTCGTCGAATCCATGGAGCACCAGAGCAATTAACTGCATTTGATACATTTCCTTTTGCCCCTTCCGTTAAGCCAATTAAACAACACACACCTCTTCTCTACGGCAATAATATTAGTACACGCCAACTGAGGACCTTTTACAAGTCTTTGATTATCAGCTTAATAGAGCAGCAAGCAGGTATTGACTCGCATATGGCGCAGTCAATTGTTAGTAAGGGGTTTCATGCATTACGTCATACTGCACTGACTCACTTGTTGAATCAACACAAACTAGATCTCGAAAAAGTCAGAGTGTTTGCAGGCCATAGTAATGTAAATACAACGGCAGGGTACATCTTAACAGAGCGAGAGGAATTAGCTAAACAAACTCAATATCATGGTTTAGATTGGATATAACAGGTTTTCCTACTTGTGTTTAGACTTAATGTGTTTAGTGGTATGGATATAGGTAAGCCTTTATGTTTGGATGGTCTAAAGATGTTAAATATTAAAAGACGTAATACATACGCCTTTTTTATAAACAAGATACAGCTAACTACTCTTAATTACTCTGGCTATTAACTAAACGCCGAGAAATCAAATAGTCTAAAGATAATGCCCCCCCACCACGAAACCATAAACTTGCAAGTATCAGCAACCAATAATAATGCTCTGTAGTATTGGGATAGACAAAAATCTCAATAACCAGTGTCATGATAGCTAAGCCAGCAGCCGCAAGACGAGTACCAAGCCCTAGCCAAAGTAATACAGGCAATGCTAACTCAGCAGACATCGCTAAATAAGCGGCAATATCAGGCGACAGTAGTGGTACATTATACTCATATTCGAAAAGGAAAATCGCTTGGTCAATACCATTAAACTTAGTCATACCTGACTTCCAAAAAACCCAGCCGATAAATAAGCGCATCGCCAAGTCCACCATGGGAGCCACATAAATATTACTCTTTTGGCATAACCCGCAATAAACACATAACAATTTATTCGACATTACCCGTACTCCCATTATTATCTGCCACTACCGGCAGTACTTCAGCAATAACACCAGAGCCAACATACTTTTGTAAGCTTGCTGCTAAATCAAAATCAGCACTACTCACAAAAGCATGCTCAGATGCCTGGTTTAGAGAAGCTGTATGATCTATTGCATGTAAAAACAACCACTCACTTGATGGTATTGGCGCAATAACAAAGTGATCACCTTCTCTATAAACAACTAGATATTCGTCCTTTTCTACTAAGTGCACTGTCGGCGGGTTAACAACGGTTGGCTGATTAGCCTGCCAGATTGACAAAATTGGAAACCTAGACTTCACAAGCTGTACGCTACTGGCTAAAAATAAATGAATATCCAGTAAATTATGGTTTACCAAAGACGCTAAAATATTTGAGTCAATGGATTTTAGCTTAGGTTGTAAAAATGCCCTATGTACGGCCCACTCAAGCCTTGCAACATCTGATAAATAAGGATATTGATTAAATGCAGCCTGGCATGAAATAAAATCAGCAAGCTGGCCACCATAGTGATTAAGTGCTGCTTTTTCGGGAGGACTCTGCTGAATAAAGCAGTGGCATAGTGATGAAAAACAGGATGCTCCAATTAGTCGCTCCAGCACAGGAAAAATACTCTGCAACGAATGCGTTATATTAGCGAAGACATTATTGCGATAGAGACCTAATCGCTCTAGATGCCCTATTGTTAACGCTGATTGCTGGATGTTGCCCTGCTGTGTATCGCTTGATAATAACCATTGAGCAAATTGACATTGCCAATCATGAAGCGCAGTCATACGCATTATCCAATATATATTGTGCTTTATTCGCTTCACCGACTAAGCAGTTTAAGGAAGGCAGGTCTGTATCCCATTCAATTAATGTCGGTTTAGGACCATACTTTGCGATAGCATATCGATAAAGCTCCCATACCTCATCACACACTACATCACCATGGGTATCCACTAAAATTGTTTCGGATTCTAAAGTCACAGAGGTATGTCCAGCCAAATGTATTTCTGCTACCCAATCAGCTGGAATTGCATCAATAAAGGTTTTAGCTGAAAAACCATGATTCTGAGCATTTACATAAATATTATTAATATCCAACAGAATTAAACAGCCCGCTTGTTTAGCGGTAGATAGTAAAAATTCCCACTCTGTCATTTCACCACCAGGTACTTGTATGTAACTGGATACATTTTCAATCGCAATTGGCCGCTTAAGATAATCTTGTACCTGCCCTATTCGCTGAACAAGATGTGTAATAACCTCACTGCTTTGAGGCAATGGCAGTAAGTCCTGAAAATAAATGCCCTGCTGGGAGGTCCAACATAAATGTTCAGAAATCAGTGCCGGTTCATAAATAGCGATCAGCTCTGCCAGCTTAGCAAGATGCTCTTCAGATAATGGATCCGTCGAACCTAGTGATAGTCCAACGCCATGCAGGCTTAAGGGATACTGTTGCCGTATTTTTAATAACCACTCAGCAGGCGGGCTATGGATATCAAAATAGTTCTCAGGATGAACCTCAACCCAGCCTACTTTTGGCTGCTGACTAAAAAAATCATCATAATGAGGCTGTCTTAAACCTATACCCGCCATTGCAGGTAGTTTCCTGCAATGGTTTTGATAAGAAAGTACGCTCATCACTTCTTATCTTTAGGCTCAGTACTTGACCCAACAATTTTGTCACATGTTCCTTCAGGCACTAATATCCACTCATTAGCGTCACCATCCTTTGCAGCCTGTCCTGCACAAGAGTGTCCATTAGCACCACAGTCATTTTTACCTGCTTTAACAATACCGTAACACTTTTCCATGCCTGGCTTTCCTGCAACAGCTGTTGAAGAAATGCTTGACATTGCGACAAGTGTACCCACGGCTAAAGATAATGCTGCTGTCTTTTTCATCATAAGGTTCCTATTGAATTAATACTTCACAATGCAGTGTAGACAATCAAATAAACGTTATTGACTGAAATCAATAAAAGTCAGTACTAAGGACCTGCCTTTATCAACAAAGCTTTCACTGCACAAAGATTTTTTTATTGCCTCTGCTGAGTGACATACTCTTCAGGGCGCTCAGTAAAGGTTCAGTTGATATTTAAACAGTCCGTAACACGGCAGCGCCTTCAACACACTGAAACATCAAAACCTACTAAAAAAAACAACACATTTTTGTTAGAATCCGACCTTTTATAGGTTTGTTTATGCGCTTATTCCTTGCGCCAATGGAAGGTGTTGTTGACTATTTAATGCGTGATCTGTTGACATCATTGGGCGGCATCGATTTATGCATCACTGAATTTGTTCGCGTTGTTGACCAGCTTCTCCCTCCCCGTGTCTTCTATCGTTTATGCCCCGAATTACACCAGCAAGGAAAAACCTTGTCCGGCGTTCCTGTTCGAATCCAATTACTCGGGCAACACCCTGAGTGGCTGGCTAACAATGCACTCCGCGCTGTAGAGCTTGGCTCCCCCGGTATTGATCTTAACTTTGGCTGCCCTGCCCGTACGGTTAACAACAGCCGAGGTGGTGCAATTTTATTGACTGACCCTGAGCTGCTCTACCGTATCGTTGCTACAGTGCGCAGTGCTGTACCAGAGGTATTACCAGTAAGTGTAAAAATGAGACTTGGTTATGAAGATAAGACGCTTGCCTTAGAAAATGCCTGTGCTGTTGCCGAGGCGGGAGCAACGGAAATCATCATACACGCTCGCACTAAAACAGAAGGTTATCGCCCTCCTGCCCATTGGCACTGGTTGGCCAAAATCAAGGCCGTCGTTAATATTCCCTTGATTGCCAATGGTGAGATCTGGACTGATCAAGATGCCAAACAATGTCAGACGTTATCCCAGTGTCATGATTTAATGATTGGTCGTGGAGCCTTAGCTTTACCCAATCTACCAGCCGTCATCAAAAAACAACAGTCGCCGATTAACTGGGAACAGATAAAAACCCTTTTATGGCAATATACCACTTACGATCTCCAGCATGACAAATGCCGCTATTACCCGCAGCGCATAAAGCAATGGTTAAGTTACTTACAGCTTCAGCATACAGAAGCACAATGTTTATTTGAGCGCATTAAGCGGCTAAAAACCACCGATGAAATCGTCCAGATAATCAACGCATAAATATTGGTTGACGCCTTACATACTATTTCGATACAAAAGTGGATGATTTATAAACTCAAAGAATCAATGGAAGCAAAACTGATGGACATGGATCGTCAATCGATAACTACGGAGTCTAACACCCAGCTCAAAGACTCTCGCAACAACACTAAAAAGCCACCTAAACTAGATAGTCCAGATCAGCACAAACCTGTCAGTTTTTTTGGCGTACTACAAAGTGTCTTTGCGGCTGCATTTGGTGTACAAAGTCAGAAAAAAAGACTACAAGATTTTAGCCAGGGCAAACCATTTCATTACGTGCTGGTAGGTATTCTATTTACAGCCGTCTTTATTCTAGTCATGGTAGGCTTAGTTCAAGTCGCTCTCAAAGCACTCTAGACTATAAGAAGTTAACAAACCTAGATAGATACAACAGGGAAAGTCCTTAATTAACAAACTATTAACTATGACAAGGCTTTGACAACATTGCAGATATTTTGCAGTGCATCATATCTGTCGTACCTATTGATTAAATAATTATATCTAGCAATATACCCATAGCGAAGAATTTTTAGGGAATAAGAGCAAATACAGCAAACCCTATAATTGATTCGCGAAGGGTACCGTGCTTTAAGGGTAAAGTGTTTTATTGTCCACTCACCCAGTAGACCATAGCGGTAACCGCAATGATGATTAATGCAATAACCGCAATTGCGTCGATACGACCATCCGTGTTTGATGATGTTTCCTCTTTCATCGGCTCTTCTCCTTGACCTGTTTTTTTCATTATTCCTATACCCTTACCCTTGGGTATGCTATGTCCTTAAGCATCCTCGACAGTGTATCTTAGATATACGCCACATGTACACTACCTATCCATAGCTAGATTGATCCATTGCTAGTAGATTGCTATGTGTCATCTATATCAATTAATTCTAGATATATAGAAAAATATTCATTTATCGAATATATAGGTTCTGCTAAGTTACTCATATTAATTTTGACTGCCGCCTTGTAACTCGTTTGGTACTAATAACGCTTTAGGCAAACATGCCTTGACTTATTATACCCATTCACCAGATTGTACAGGCTGAAAGCGAGCATTATGTATAAATACGACGCCTACGATAAAACAATCGTCGCTGAGCGAGTCGCTCAATTCCGTGATCAGACCCAGCGTTATCTTGAGGGAAAACTGACTGATGCTGAGTTTCTACCATTGCGCCTGCAAAATGGCCTGTATGTCCAGCGCTTTGCACCCATGCTGCGTGTCGCCATCCCCTATGGCATGGTTTCAGCTACACAAATACGTAAGTTGGCTGAAATTTCCCGTCGCTACGATAAAGGCTACGTTCACTTCAGTACTCGACAAAACGTGCAATACAACTGGCCTAAGTTAGAGCGAGTCCCTGACATTTTAGCGGAGCTGGCTACTGATGAAATGCACGCCATACAGACCAGTGGTAACTGTATTCGTAATACTACGACTGATCAGTTTGCAGGTGTAGCGGCTGATGAACTGGTAGACCCTCGGCCTTATTGTGAAATTATTCGCCAGTGGTCAACATTTCACCCTGAATTTGCTTACTTACCGCGTAAATTTAAAATTGCAATCAATGGAGCCAAACAGGATCGTGCTGCTGTTCAAGTGCATGATATTGGTTTACATGTCGAGCAAAACAGTCATGGAGAATTGGGTTTTCGTGTACTGGTCGGTGGCGGCTTAGGTCGTACACCAATGATCGGTACAGAAATCTGCAGTTTTCTCCCTGAGCAGCACTTGCTAACTTACTTAGAAGCTATTTTGCGAGTTTACAATCGCTACGGTCGTCGAGATAACAAGTATAAAGCACGTATTAAGATTCTAGTCAAAGCGCTAGGTGCTGAAGCCTTTCGGGCTAAGGTTGATGCTGAATGGCAACATCTCAAAGATGGCCCTCAGACCCTGACTGAAGCAGAAATCAAACGAATCAGTCAGCATTTTAGCAGCCCAGATTATATTGACTTGCCTGCAAAAAGTGCCTTGCTCCAGCAACATCTTCAACAAGACCCAAACTTTCGACACTGGTATCAACGTAATGTAACTGGCCATAAAGTGCCAGGCTATGCCATCGTCACTTTATCACTGAAAGCAACAGCACAAGCACCTGGTGATGCCACAGACAAACAACTTGAGGCTGCTGCAGATCTGGCGGAGCAGTATAGTTTTGGAGAAATCCGTGTCAGCCATCAGCAAAACCTAGTCCTTGCGGATGTTCAGCAGGATCATTTATACACACTGTGGCAAGAGGCCTTAAAGTTTGGCTTTGCCACCCCTAATATCGGCCTACTCACTGATGTTATCTGCTGTCCTGGCGGAGACTTCTGTGCATTAGCCAATGCCAAATCCTTACCCATTGCCGAAGCAATTCAGCGTCGCTTTGATGATTTGGACTATTTACATGACATTGGTAATTTAGACCTCAATATTTCAGGCTGCATGAATGCCTGCGGTCACCACCATGTGGGTCATATTGGTATCTTAGGTGTTGATAAAAAAGGTGAGGAGTTTTATCAAGTCCAGTTAGGTGGCTCAGCTTACAATGATGCCAGTTTAGGCAAAATTTTAGGCCCCTCCTTTGCCCGTGATGTAATGCCAGATGTAATTACATCCATTATTGATGTTTATCTTAAACACCGTACACCAGAAGAACTTTTTATTGACACCTATCGTCGTATTGGCATCCAGCCTTTTAAGGATCGCGTTTATGCCAGTAATAATTAAAAATCAAACAGTTATCAGCGATACTTATACCTTTTACGCAACTTATACGGAAGGTGATGTACTTGCTAAACACAGTATCATTCCTGTTGATGACTTTTTAGCAAACCCTTCACTGCTTGAACAACATCCAGGCACTATTGGTGTCTGGCTTGACAGTCACCATGAACCCGAAGCACTCTCGCCTTACCTTCACCAGCTTGCTGTTATTGCCGTCAACTTCCCATCATTTACTGATGGCCGAGGTTACTCTATTGCACGGATTATACGTGAACGCTTGGGCTATCAGGGAGAGTTAAGAGCTATTGGTGAAGTCCTACATGATCAATTGTTTTATCTAAAACGTTGTGGATTTGATGCTTTTAAACTTCAGGCAGAAAAAGATCCAGAAGAAGCTTTACGAGGGTTTAATGACTTCTCCGTTAGCTATCAAGCGGCCACTGACCACCCCCAGCCATTATTTCGCCACCGTCTACACTAAACGACTCCTGCCTTAGTTATCTGTTTATTATGACAATAATGGTGCCATACCCAGTATGGCACCATTATCTACTACAGTTAAAAATGCCTGCTAGGTAGTAGCAACTTTATGTACATTTTGTTATTAAATAATTTCTGTACACTAGGAATAAACATAAAGACCAAGGGTAACACTCACTATTGCGAGTAACGAGGCAAGTATGGACAACGGGTCGCTAGTATTTTCTTTTTTCCTCATTTTTTCTGGCGCTGCGTTGTTAGCCACCATAGCACTTTATACTCGGCAACCACTACTGGTGGCGTATATTGTCCTGGGCGCTTTACTTGGACCCTATGGTTTGCAGTGGATCGGTGATACCCGACTATTATCAGATATTTCCCATATTGGCATTATCTTTCTGCTCTTTTTATTAGGGCTGGATATGCAACCGAGTCATTTAGTAGGCATGTTAAGTAAAAGCGCGGTTATCGGTATTGCCAGCTCAATTATTTTTGCCGCTATGGGCTACTTTATTGCCATTGCCTTTGACTTCTCCACACTGGAAGCCGTCATTATAGGCTCTGCCATGATGTTCTCCAGTACAATCATTGGCATCAAACTGTTACCTACGACAGTGCTTCATCATCGTCATACCGGTGAACTGGTAGTCAGCATTCTGTTACTGCAGGATGTCATAGCCATTATTGTGCTGCTCTTTTTATATAGCCATCAACAACAAGACAGTAGTGGTGTTCAGCTAGCGATAGCACTGGCAGCACTTCCAATATTAATTCTTGTGGCATGGTTGGCGGTCAAGTTCATTATTTTACCGATAATGCAACAGTTTGACCGTATTCATGAATACTTATTTTTAGTGGCTATTGGTTGGTGTCTCGGACTCGCCGAGCTTTCAAACTATGTTGGCTTATCGGCAGAAATTGGTGCATTTATCGCAGGGATTACCATCGCGACTAGCCCTATCGCACAATACATTGCCATCAGCCTTAAGCCATTACGTGACTTTTTTCTAATTTTGTTTTTCTTTTCTGTCGGCGCCAGTTTTAACTTATCCCTGTTAGATGAAGTAATCATACCGGCATTAATCCTCAGTATTGTGGCCCTCATACTAAAACCTTGGGTATTTCGCTACCTGCTACAATGGCTCAAAGAACCCTTGCATACCTCATGGGAAGTGGGATTTCGTCTGGGGCAAGTCAGTGAGTTTTCCATACTCATCGCTTATATTGCAGCCAGTACACAGCAAATTGGCACCGAAGCGTCCCACGTCATCCAAGCAACGACAATCATTACCTTCTTGGTTTCTTCCTATATAGTTGTCTTCAACTTTAAAAGCCCCATAGCTGTTTCTGACCGCTTACGTCGTGACTAATAAAAAGGAACCATTTTGATCAAGCCATTTAGGAAGTATTTACTGAGCATCTGTAGTCTATACCTTGCATCAAGTGTAAAGGTGTTAATTTGAGTTTTATCTGTTCACTACTTGAGAAAGTTTCCTTAATTCGCCTAGGGTAATTTGGTTAGCGGAAATATTATGGACTTTTCACTTTTAAACCAGCTACTGGTTATCTTTATATGCTCTGTTATCGCTATTGCTGTTTTTCATCGCTTACGTTTACCCGCTACCTTAAGTTATCTTATTGTGGGTGTATTGCTGGGACCTGCGGCTACAGAGACCATCGCTGAGTCAGAAAATATCGCACTATTAGCTGAGATGGGTGTGGTCTTCCTGCTTTTTTCAATTGGTTTAGAGTTTTCATTTGCTCATATGTGGGCATTGCGGCGTATTGTGTTTGGGCTGGGTGGTTATCAAGTCTTACTTTGTGGAATAGGTATTGCCATTGTCGCCTTCTTACTGGGCCTGCCACTTCCTATCGCACTCATTTTGGGAGCAGGTTTAGCGCTGTCTTCCACGGCCATTGTTTCGAAAGAATTAACCAGTCGCAACGAGCTTAAATTACCTGTTGGCCAGCAAACAATGGGTGTCTTAATTTTTCAAGATATTGCTGCCGTTTTTTTCCTGATTCTTGTCCCTGTACTCGCCGGTGATGGTGAACAGAATCTATGGTTGGCACTTGGTTCAGTACTTGTCAAAAGTAGCTTACTCCTGGGTATCATGCTCTTGATCGGACGCTGGATCCTACCTCACCTGTTTCATGAAATAGCCAAGGTTCGTTCTGAAGAATTATTTGTGCTAACCGCACTGGTTATTGCCTTGCTAGCAGCCTGGGTTACCCACTCAATGCATCTTTCTATGGCCTTAGGCGGCTTTCTTGCGGGCATGATGCTGGGTGAAAGTCATTATCGCCACCAGGTTGAACACGATATCCGGCCTTTCCGTGATGTACTCCTGGGCTTGTTTTTTGTGTCTGTAGGCATGATGCTAGACCTTTCGCTATTTCTGCAGCACTGGCTCCTTATTTTAGTACTCACTGTACTGTTATTGGCCTTTAAAGGGATTGTCATTACCTGGCTAGCTCGGAAACACTCTGACACGCCAAGCACTGCATTAAAAACGGGACTATACCTTGCCCAGGGTGGAGAGTTCTGTTTAGCATTGATTGCTCTGGTCAACCAACACACGTTATTAACCAATACCCAAAGCGCTGTGGTGCTATCTGTCACCATTCTCTCTATGTCAGCAACACCCTTCATCATCCGCTATAGCCATTGGTTTATTAACAAACTTACTAGCCAAAAGCTACCCACGCTAAATAATGAGCCCAGTGTTATTGCTGCCGCCATAGAGTCCGTTACCAATCACACGCTAATATGTGGTTATGGTCGGGTAGGTCAATCCATTGGCCGCTTTTTAGATAAGCAAAATTTACCCTATGTCGCCATGGATGATGACCCTGTCCGAGTTAAAGAAGCCTGCCAGGCTGAGCGCAAAGTCTTTTTTGGTGACTGTCGCCGTCCAGATTTATTAGAGGCTGCAGGGCTTGACCGTGCTAATCTGGTTGTGATTTGTGTAGATGTTGATGAAAATGCAGAAAAAATCACCCAAGCGATCCGCTTAAAAAATCAGCAAATTCCAATTATTGTGCGTACCCGAGATGACTCAAGCCTAGAAGCACTTCGTAATACGGGCGCTACAGAAGTTATTCCTGAAATATTTGAGTCCAGCTTAATGATGGTAAAACATGTATTAGTCATGCTGGGTACACCCACTGAACAAATTCGTGAGCAAATAGATACGGTTCGTCAAGAGCGTTATCAGATACTACATGGTTTATATCAAGGGGAGCACACATCTATTACCGATAAAAAAGGGCTTCCCAGAACATTCCTGCATGGTATTCAGCTTGCTGCTGATGCCAGTAGTATTGGAAAAACACTGGAACTCATTGATTTAGAAGCTCGCTTTGGTATCGAAATTCACCACCTGAAACGCCATGATATTGAGTTAGATGACTGGAGAAATCAGCCCTTACTGGCCAATGATATTGTCGTTATCTCTGGAAATCACGAGCAGTTAGAACAGGCAGAAAACTTGCTACTGACAGGCTATAGCTGATCTAGTCAGGAAAAATTCATGCGTGAGGCCATGGATGGCCTTTAGGTGATGAAGAATAAGTTGATTTAGTAATTTAGTACTCAGTACAAAAAAATTATGGCCGATACTTGCCGAGCAAAACATCCTCCATGATTTGATCATGCGTTCCATTAGCAATAATCTTTTTTAAACCTTTATTGAATTTTTCTAACCAATAAGATGCTTTAGGGCTTTTTTTAGAAATAAGCAAATACCAGTTTCGCTGTTTGTCAAGATAGTTGTCGCATCAACTAACCTACACTAATGATTTAGCATTTGATTGTTATCAGGGTTAAGCCAAACCCTTTCAATTCGATTCCAATTACGTGTTTGACCTGTCCAGCGTCTTGGATTGGCCAATTTTGCTTTTTCATATACCACCTTACGGTTTTCCAAAATAGCGTGGTCTTTGCCTTCATGGCGTGCTTGAGGGGTCACAAACTGAATCCCACTATGTCGATGCACTTGATTATACCAAGTCACGAAACTTAACACCC
>NZ_AUAF01000112.1 GCF_000428585.1 Zooshikella ganghwensis DSM 15267
AGGTCATCAAATCCCCGATGACACGCTAGGCAGCGATAACGTTTTCGGGCAATTTGCTTTTGATGATTACCATTGCCTTCTACTTGTTGAGACTGGCAGTGAGGGCAGCTGACGCCATCAGGCCAACGTCTCTGACGAATAAACTGGTAGCATTGCTCATCATTTACCAGTTGTTTGATATTGATCATTCTTTGCTTATTACTGACTTAATTTACCCAAATAGACGTGCATAATACATCTTTGGTTGTATTATATGCTACCCCCTAGGAATCCATATAGAGCCTATATATTTTTTTCATGGTGATAAGGGCGGTGTTGGAAAGTCATTTGCTGCCAATCTATTTATTGACTTTCAAGTCAATCTAAAACAAGCAAAGCCCATTGTTATTGAATCAGACTCTCGAAATCCTGACGTTGCTAGAGTTTGGCATAAGCTTGCTGATGTCATACCTGTCAATCTGCATCGCCATGAAGGCTGGATGGATCTAATGGATATTATGGCAGATAATCCTGATGTGGATCTTATAGTATCATTACCCGCTGGAGTAGGTGGGGTCATAAGACAAGAGGCGGCTACTTTTAAAGAAGCTCTTAGAACACTCAAAAGACAGTTTATCTTATACTGGGTAATGAATAGGTTGAAAGATTCAATTATCCTACTAAAAGAAGCCCAGCAAGATCTAGGAGATATAACCTACAAAAAAGCCGTCATTAAAAATGGCTTTTATGGTGACGAGGATAAATTTTATCGATGGGACAATTCTCAAACTCGTCAAGAATTTTTAAATACAGGTGGCTCTGAAATTTTCTTACCAGAGCTACATGAGCGCGTTGCCGATAAAATTCATAATATACCTTTATCACATGCTATTAGTAATGCCGATTTAAAATTTTCAGAAAAAAATGAGCTACAACGTTGGCTTGCAAATGCGCATAAAATTATCAATATTTAATGAATATCTATTCTGTAAAATAAAAAAACCGGGTAAATAATACCCGGTTTTTTTATACCCAAATGAAGGATATTTATTTAAACATCTAGATTTGCAACATTTAAAGCATTACTTTCAATGAAGTCTCTACGAGGCTCTACCTGATCTCCCATTAGTGTCGTGAAGATCTGATCTGCTGCAATTGCATCTTCAATGGTAACCTGAAGCATACGACGAGTTTCGGGGTCCATTGTTGTTTCCCACAACTGTTCTGGATTCATCTCGCCCAGTCCTTTATAACGTTGGATATAGTGACGCTTTGTCGACTCACTCATCAACCAGCTTAATCCTTCGTCAAAACTGCTAATATTTTTCTTTCTCTCTCCTTTTTGCATAAGTGCAGTTTCTGAGAGTAAACCTTGTAAAGCTTTGCCTAACTCTACAATCAATCTGTAATCTTTTGAGTTAAAAAACTCAAAACTAATTGTGTATTTGTAATCAACACCATGATTAATCATAGTTAATTTTGGTAGCCAGTAATGATGTTCTTTATCTTCTACAAGGTTTACCTGATAAATCTTACCCTCACCAACTAAGGAAGTTAGCTGCTGAGAAAGAGTTTCAGACCACTCTTCCATAAATGCTTTATCTCTTAAAGAGTCTTCATTTATAGGTTTCAGGTAAATTAAACGGTCAAGCACTTCTTCAGGATAAAGACGTGATAAACGCTCAATTGACTGGCGAACTTTACGGTATTGAAGTACTAGCTTTTCGAGCTGCTCTCCTTGGATAGGAGGAGTATCTTCTGACGGGAATAGGCAAGCACCTTCAAGTGCAGAGTTTGTTAAGTAACTACTTAAAGCATCATCATCTTTAATATACTGCTCTTGTTTACCTCGTTTAACTTTGTATAGTGGAGGTTGAGCAATATAGATATGCCCTCTTTCGAGTATTTCAGGCATTTGCCTAAAAAAGAATGTTAATAGCAGCGTGCGAATATGTGATCCATCAACATCCGCATCAGTCATTATAATTATATTGTGGTATCTTAATTTATCGATACTGAACTCTTCCCGGCCAATTCCACAGCCAAGAGCCGTAATGAGTGTTCCCACTTCTGCTGAGGAAAGCATTTTATCAAAACGGGCTTTTTCTACGTTTAGAATTTTTCCTTTCAAAGGCAGAATTGCCTGCGTTCTTCTGTTTCTACCCTGTTTAGCTGAACCTCCAGCTGAATCACCCTCCACAATATACAGTTCAGAAAGTGCAGGATCTTTTTCCTGACAATCAGCAAGTTTTCCAGGCAAGCCAGCAATATCTAAAGCACCCTTACGGCGGGTCATTTCTCTGGCTTTTCTTGCTGCTTCTCTAGCCCTAGCAGCATCAACCATCTTACTGACGACAGCCTTAGCATCTTGTGGATTTTCAAGTAAATAGTCATTAAGTGCGCGGTTCATTTCTTGCTCTACGGCACTTTTTACTTCTGAGGATACTAACTTATCTTTTGTTTGTGAGGAGAATTTCGGATCAGGTACTTTAACGGAGACAATTGCAGTCAAACCTTCTCTTGCATCATCACCTGTCGTATTTACCTTTTGCTTTTTTAATACACCTTCATTATCAATATATTGATTTAGAGTACGTGTAAGTGCAGCTCGAAAACCTGCTAAGTGAGTTCCACCATCACGTTGTGGGATATTATTGGTAAAGCAGTAAATACTTTCTTGAAAACCATCATTCCACTGCATTGCCACTTCAACACCCACTCCATCTTCACGCTGATGTGTAAAGTGAAAAACTTGATTAAGTGGGTTTTTATTTTGATTTAAGTACTCAACGAAAGCTTTTAATCCACCATCATACTTAAAGATATCTTCTTTCGTTGTTCTTTCATCAAACAAACGTATAGATATACCTGAGTTTAAAAAGGATAACTCTCGCAGACGCTTGGCTAAAACATCATAGCTGAAGCTAATATTTGAAAATGTTTCTTCTGAGGGGTAAAACTGAACTTCAGAACCTGTAGTATCTGTTTCACCAACAATTGTCAGTGGTGCTTTTGGAATGCCATGTTCATAAATTTGTTCATGTACATTTCCACTTCTACGTATAGTCAGCCTTAGGTACTTTGAAAGTGCATTTACAACCGAAACACCAACACCATGAAGTCCTCCAGAAACTTTATAGGTGTTATCATCAAACTTTCCTCCTGCATGAAGTACAGTCATGATGACTTCTGCTGCAGAAACACCTTCCTCTTCGTGGATATCTACAGGAATGCCCCTTCCATTATCTTTAACTGTCACTGAGTCATCTGTATGAATAATGACTTCAACCTCGGAGCAAAAGCCAGCTAGAGCTTCGTCTATCGAGTTATCAACTAACTCAAACACCATATGGTGTAACCCAGTACCATCATCAGTATCACCAATATACATACCAGGCCGCTTACGAACAGCATCTAAACCTTTTAACACTTTAATGTTAGATGCATCGTAATTATTTTCCGCCATATTTTATGCTCCTATACAAACATCGTTATGGCTGCATTTCTTTTACCTGACCATGTTCCACGTGGAACAATCTCACTTTAGATTTATCCTTCCAACTATTAATGATTGAATCAGTATCTATAACTGTGATAAAAACTTGTGCACCACTGTTTTCTAATAGTTGGCAAATATTATTTCTAAAGTGTTGATCAAGCTCTGAAGCCAGATCATCTATCAAAAAAATACAAGATCTTTGTATCTGGTTCAGAAACAAAAAACCTTGTGCAATTTTTAAGGCACAAACTATTATCTTCTGCTGTCCTCTTGAAAGCACATCAATTGCCAGCTTGTTACCTACTTTAATTTTCAAGTCTGCTTTATGAGGACCTAGACTTGTAAAACCAAACTTTTTATCCTTTTGAAAGTTAAGCTTTAAAATTTCACTATAGTCTTTTTCTTTATCCCAACCACGATAGTAAGACAAACTTAGATCACTTACATTAATAAGTTTATCTACTATCTGATGAAAAACTTCTTTAAGTTGATTTAAATAAAGTGCTCTAAATTGATCAACTTTATTTGCATTCTCTACTAAAGTAATATCCCATGAAGCCACTTGAGGGGAAGTAATTGTAGCATTTTTAAGCAGATTATTCCTTTGTTTAAGTACTTTTCTTGTGTTTTTCCAATAGGTTAGAAAATTATGTTCCACGTGGAACACACCCCAATCTATAAATTGGCGTCGCAAGGAAGGTGACCCAGATAGCAGTTGAAATGTATCTGGAGCAATGACAATTAAGGGAAGCTTACTTGCTAAATCAGCTACAGAGAAAAGTCGCTTGCCTGCATATTTTATCAATAACTCCCCATCAACCAAGCGTTGGATCCCTAGAGGATTTCCATTTTCGAGCCGACCAAAAACCGTGCAAGCATTCTCGCCATGCATAATTACTGGCTGAATTTTTGCACTTCTAAATGAGCGAGCAAGACCTAATAAATGAATTGACTCTAGGATTGAGGTTTTTCCACTACCATTAATACCAGAGATAATATTAATGGTAGGTGAGGGCTCTATGACCACCGATTTTAGGTTACGCACACCTGCAATCTGAAGATGGTCAATAGGCATATTATAACCGCATAGGCATTACGACATATAAAGACTCACCACCTTCTGAGTCTTCAACCAGTGCACTACGATCTGGACCTGAAAGGGTAATTTTAACTGATTTACCAGAGATAACAGAAAGTACATCTAACAAGTACGAAACATTAAAGCCAATCTCTAAAGTTTCTCCTTGGTAATCAACAGGCAACTCTTCTTGTGCTTCTTCTTGCTCTGGATTATTTGCAATGATAGTTAACTGATTTGGTGCAAATGTTAAACGTACGCCACGATACTTTTCATTAGATAAAATAGCGGCTCTATTTAGTGCTTGTCTCAGTAGTTGTCTATCAGCAATTACTTCTTTATCACCACCTCGTGGCAAAACTCGCTCATACTCTGGGAACTTTCCATCAACAAGCTTTGAAGTAAACGTATAATCACCTGTTACTGCACGCATATGGTTTGAACCGAGCAAAATATCTACAGTTTCTGCTCCATCTGTCAAAATTCGAGCAAACTCTAAAATACCTTTTCTTGGCACAATTACCTGGAGCCTATCAGTAGCACTTTCCTCACGCTGCAGGTTGCTCGTACACATTGCTAATCTATGACCATCTGTTGCAACCGTTCTTACATGCTCGTCCGTTAACTCAAGCAACAAACCATTTAAGTAATACCGAACATCCTGCTGAGCCATGGCAAAGCCAGTATTATCGATGAGTGATCGAAGCATATGCTTATCAGCACTAAATGAAATAGAACCAGGATCTTCATCAATACTGGGAAATTCTGCCGCAGGAAGGGTAGATAAGGTAAAGCGACTACGACCTGCTTTTACAATAACTCGCAAATCATCTTGCTTAAACTCAATAATGGCATCATCCGGTAATGACTTACAAATATCCATTAACTTTCTTGCAGGAACCGTTATTTCTCCATCTTCAGCACCTTGCTGTAAGTTAACTCGGCCAATCAACTCTACTTCCAAATCAGTACCAGTCAGTGATAAGCGATCACCTTCAACAACCATCAATACATTTGATAACACAGGTAGAGTATGTCTGCGTTCAACTACACCAGTTACAAGTTGGAGTGGTTTAAGTAATGCTTCTCGAGTGACTGTAAATTTCATAATTCTGTTCTCTCGCCTTCACTAACATGGAGATTAACCAATGAGAGCTTAAAAAATAGAAGAATCAAGTTGTTAATAATCGTAATAAGTTTTTATAGTCTTCTCTTATTTCTGCATCAGCTTCTGTAAGCTCTTTGACTTTACGACACGCATGTAACACTGTCGTATGATCACGTCCCCCATAAGCATCACCTATTTCAGGTAGACTGTGATTTGTCAGTTCTTTTGAAAGTGCCATAGCAATTTGGCGAGGCCTTGCAACAGAACGGCTTCTTCGCTTTGACAAAATATCAGAAATCTTAATCTTGAAATATTCAGCAACAGTACGCTGTATATTATCAATGCTAACTTGCTTGTCTTGTAACGCTAATAAATCCTTTAAAGACTCTCTAATTAAATCGAGGGTAATATCACGTCCCATAAACTTAGCACTGGCAACCACTCTCTTGAGAGCTCCTTCCAGCTCACGAACATTTGAGCGAATACGTTGTGCTATAAAAAAAGCAGAGTCATGTGGCAAATTGACCTTAATCTGCTCCGCTTTTTTCATCAGTATGGCTACTCGAGTCTCAAGCTCAGGTGGCTCAACAGCAACAGTTAAACCCCAACCAAAACGCGACTTTAAGCGCTCTTCCAGCCCAGATATCTCTTTCGGATACCGATCACAAGTAAGGATCATTTGTTGTCCACCTTCTAGTAATGCATTAAAAGTGTGGAAAAACTCTTCCTGAGACCGCTCTTTGCCGGCAAAAAATTGGATATCATCAATCAACAAAGCATCAACAGAGCGGTAGTAACGCTTAAAGTCATTTATTGCATTAAGCTGCAATGCCTTAACCATATCTGCGACAAAACGTTCTGAGTGAAGATAAATGACTTTCGCAGAGGAATTTTGCTGCACTAAATAGTTACCCACAGAGTGCATCAAATGTGTCTTACCAAGACCAACACCACCATACAAGAAAAGCGGGTTATACGCAGCTCCGGGGTTTTCAGCTACTTGTCTTGCAGCTGCAAGCGCTAATTGATTAGATTTTCCTTCAACAAATGTTTCAAATATAAAATCTTCATTTAAAGAACTGTTGTGCTTTAATCCACCTTCTACATCAACTTGACGCTCCGTAACTTTTTTACTTGAGCTGACAATAACAGGTGTTGGGGACTGAGCCGTTAAATTATCTTCAAGTTCAGCAAGCAATGAATGATTGACTGGAGGTAAAATAGAATCTTTGAGAACTTTTTCTTTCAAAGACCTCGATTCATTCGCTGCTCGGGTAGACTGCTTTCTAAGTAGGGGAGAAGAGGAATCGTAATCAGTCGTATCTTTATCTAATGAAGGGGTTGGAGAAACACTGCCAACAAGCTTAGTTTCTTTAACATCCACCATGTCTTTGAGCGTATTTTCTATAGCTACCGTTGGCTTTACATTAGTACTATTAAGTACCTGTCTTGAGCTAGAAACATTTTGTGATGGAGAACTTGACATATCTCCACTTCGAGAAACAGGTCGAGATAAGTGACTATTTCTGTTTGATAAAAAGCTCTGTGTTCGGTTAGCGACAGCTAATGTGACAATAGGAGCAAAGCCTTCAGACCAATCATTTAGAATTTCTTCAATACGTTTCAAGAACTTTTCTTGCACCCAGTCTTTAACAAAACGATTAGGGGCAATCAAAACTAACCCACCATTTTCAAGGACTTCTGTCTTTAATGGGCGGATCCAGGTATTGAATTGCTGTGATGGCAATTCATCCTGCAATGTTTCAAGACACTGTTGCCAGAGAGCTAGTGGCACAGAATAATCCCCTCAAAAACAGCTGAGTTGTTAATAAGCATCAGTTAGCGTGTTAATTCTATACTTATCCAACCTAGTTATCCACACCCTAATGCAAATTTTATCTTATTTACTGTGTACACCCTGATATACTTGATTAATCAAGCACTTTTTGTGGATAAAGTGAAATTTTATCATCTGATTTTGAAGAAAAATCCTCTCTTAATAACTCTGTGGATAAATTGTTATTATAAAGATGATTATCCTGTGGGTATCTTGGGGTTTTTTATTCACATCAAAACAGTGTACAGGTTATACACCAGTAATACTCAAGTAACTGACAGATAATTCCCGTGTTTTTAACAATGTTATACTTTGAGTAATTAATTGATTTTATTGTAAATAGTAGACTTACCCACAACATTGCTTGTCTATAATAAATAACAATAACAACAAATAAATAAAAAATATCATATATATATATTTAATTAATTTTATTAATATGAAAGCTTAAGAAGAAAAAACATTTATCAATGAAGTGTGCAGAAAGGAGCATAAGAAATGTAAAAGAAAGTGTTTGATACTCAATTTAGTAGAGCTGTAGCCGTGTTTAAGGTCTAAACTATGCACAGGTCACGACTTATCCTGTTATTTAAGGAAGTTATTCACTGGACCTATAAATATTATTCAGATCAAATTGACGATTGCCTAGATATTCTCTAGAATTACGCGCCTTAAACTATATCCACAAGAGCCCGGTTCATTGTTAACCTGCTCTTTAACTAACTCAAAGGTTAGTGATTACTGCTAGTAGGTGAGCTATGAAAAGAACATTTCAACCTAGTTGTCTAAAGCGTAAACGCACTCATGGTTTCCGTGCACGCATGGCTACCAAAAATGGACGTCAAATTCTAAAACGTCGTCGTGCAAAAGGGCGCAAGCAATTAGCTGCTTAAGCTGTCAGGCTTTAATCGCGTGCGGCAGGTATTTCCAAAACGGTTTCGGCTTTTAACATCAGCTGATTATCGTTGTGTCTTTGATCAATGTAGTATCAGAGTGCCGCACAAATTCCTTTTGATGTTAGCTTCCCCCTCAAAATCAGAACAATCTCGTTTAGGGGTGATTGTATCTAAAAAAATTGCTAAAAAAGCAGTTCAAAGAAACCGTATTAAACGTCTTTTCCGAGAGTCATATCGACTTACTCATAACCAGCTTCCTGCATTAGATATTGTAATCTTGGCTCGGCCAGGGTTGACTGAACTGGAAAATGAACAAATATTTGGCCTCCTTCGTCAGTCATGGCAGCGTTTGAATAAGCGTGCTGCAACCCAAAAATACCTTTAACAGATGCTTATGCGCTAAAGGGGGCCTGTTGACCTAAGCTAAAAGAACACTAAAACGACAACTTTAGGTTGGCAGTAAAACAACTTTTTTTCGTATAATCACGAGTTTCCATTGCAGCTGGATATGTAACGTTCAGACCTACATTGGGATAATATTTTATTAACTACAACGTTTGGCCCTTGAACCATGGATTTGCAAAGAACTTTAATCATTGCTGGCTTAGTCGTTGTGGGATATTTAATGATCCTGCAGTGGAATCAAGATTTTAACCAGCACAGTGTTACTGCTGAGCAAACAGCAAGTGTAACTAGCTTAATACCTGAAGCTGACTCAACAACAACTGTAGACAATGCTGATGCACCAACAGTCTCCGACTCAACAGGGGATGCGCCTCAAATAGCTAAAGCACCAACAAGTGTTGCTGAGTCAAATCAACAGTTGATAAAAGTCACCACAGATAAGCTCTATATTGAGATTAACCCTGAGGGTGGTGATATTATCAAAGTCTCACTACTTGATTACCCTGTAACGCTCCCTTCCGAAGAAAATCCTTCTCCTGAGCCTTTTACAATTCTGGAAAGCTCCAAGCAGCGGACCTTTATAGCTCAAAGTGGCCTTGTGGGTAAAAATGGTCCCAATAGTAAAGGTACTCCTTTATATTCTGCTAAGAATTCAGCGTTCCAGCTAAAGGATGGAGAAGAGCAGTTAGTTGTTGATCTTTCCTTAACAACAAAAGAAGGCGTTGAGTTAGTTAAACGTTATACATTCCATAGAAATAACTATGCTGTGGATCTTGATTATGTTGTTAATAATAAGTCTTCCAACTCTTGGAAAGCGATTTTTTATGCACAGTTAAAGCGGGATAATTCACCAGACCCCAGTTCCACTCAAGGTGCTACCAGTTTTAATACTTACCTTGGTGCTGCGGTAAAATCGAATGAAGAGAAATACAAGAAGCTACCTTTCGATGAGTTTGCTGAAGAACCTTATAAAGAGAATGTGGCTAGTGGATACGCTGCAATTTTACAGCATTACTTTGTAGCTGCCTGGGTACCAAAACATGATAACCCTATTGAGTACTCCACCCGAGAAGTAAAACTAAGTGGGCAGTCACAGTATATCGTTAGTATGGTTGATATGAATAACCCCATTGTTTTAGCGCCAGGAGAACAGGGTGAGGCAAGTGCAACTCTCTATGTTGGACCAAAAATTCAGGATAAGTTACAAGCTTTAACTGATGGGCTGGAGTTAACGGTAGACTACGGCATTCTATGGTTTGTAGCTAAGCCTTTGTTTTTACTGCTGGGCTTTATTCACAGTTTAATTCCTAATTGGGGTTGGTCGATTATCATCCTGACAATTATGGTCAAACTAGCATTTTTCCCTCTATCAGCCGCTAGTTACCGCTCTATGGCTAATATGCGTCGAATTGCGCCAAAAATGCAGGAGCTGAAAGAGAAGTTTGGTGATGATCGCCAAAAAATGTCTCAAGCCATGATGGAGCTTTATCGAAAAGAAAAAGTGAATCCAATGGGGGGATGTTTACCCATACTTGTCCAAATGCCAGTATTCATTGCTTTGTACTGGGTTCTTTTGGAATCAGTAGAGTTACGTCAGGCGCCTTGGTTAGGATGGATTAATGACTTATCTCAGATGGATCCATACTTTATTCTTCCATTAATCATGGGCGCATCAATGTTTGTTCAGCAGCAGCTTAACCCAACGCCTCCTGATCCGACTCAGGCCAGAGTAATGAAGCTGCTTCCAGTAATTTTCACCGTGTTCTTTTTATGGTTCCCGGCGGGATTAGTTTTGTACTGGGTAGTGAACAACGTGTTATCAATATTGCAGCAGTGGATCATCACTCGTCGAATTGAGCGTCAAGCTGAAAGTTCTAGTTGATACACTGTTTACTCACAGAGTTATCCACAGGCCTCGGCAATGACCGAGGCCTTTTAGTTTCTGGCTTAAGCTAATTTAGGTGTTACTCTAAAATTACTGTTGTTAACAAGCTGTCAAAAGAACGCAACAATGACTGCAACAAACTACATACCTGATACGATTACGGCTATTGCCACTCCTCCTGGTAGAGGCGGTGTTGGCATCATTCGTGTTTCTGGCCCTAAGTCTACGTATATTATGAGTAAGATTTTAGGCAAAACTATTAAACCTCGTTATGCCCATTATGGCCCATTTTTTAGTCAGGCTGGTGATGTTATTGATGAAGGGCTTGGTCTATTTTTTGCTGGACCAAACTCTTTTACTGGTGAAGATGTTTTAGAGCTACAAGGGCATGGAGGGCCTGTTGTCTTAGATATGCTCTTAAATGAGGTGTTAAGTTATGGGGTTCGACTTGCTAATCCTGGAGAGTTTTCTGAGCGAGCATTTCTAAATGACAAGCTTGATTTAACTCAGGCTGAAGCCATTGCAGATTTAATAGAAAGTGCTTCTGAGTCTGCAGCGAAAAGTGCAATGCGCTCACTACAAGGGGTCTTTTCTCAGAAAATTCGAAAGCTTGTGGATAAACTCATTCAATTACGAATGTACGTTGAAGCAGCTATTGATTTTCCTGAAGAAGAAATTGATTTCCTGGCTGATGGAAAAGTTGCAAGTGATTTACAAGGCATCATTACCCAGCTTGATTCAGTATTGAAGGAAGCTAACCAGGGAGCAATTTTGCGGGAAGGCATGACAGTCGTTATTGCAGGTAGACCTAATGCAGGTAAGTCAAGTTTGTTAAATGCACTTGCTGGAAGAGACACTGCAATCGTTACTGATATAGCAGGGACAACACGAGATGTACTTCGTGAACATATCCATATAGAGGGTATGCCATTACATATCATTGATACAGCGGGTTTACGTGAAAGCGATGATGCTGTGGAGCAAATAGGTGTTCAACGGGCCTGGCAGGAAATAGCTCAGGCTGATCGTGTTCTGTTAATGGTTGATAGCAGCACAACAAGTGCGATTGACCCTCACCTAATTTGGCCTGAGTTTGTGGATAAACTGCCTCATCCTGAAAAAATAACTGTAGTTCGTAACAAAATTGACTTAACGGAAGAGCGTGCTGAACAGTACATTACGAATGAAAAGCTGCCTGTGATTGGACTATCCGCAAAGGATGGTAAAGGAATCAGTTTATTGAAAGAGCATCTCAAGGCATGTATGGGGTTTACAGGCAGTACAGAAGGTGGGTTTACTGCACGTAGGCGACATTTGCAGGCATTACATAAAGCCAAAGAATTCTTATGTAATGGTCAGTTACAACTGTCGGGTTATGGTGCAGGTGAGCTACTCGCTGAAGATTTGAGGTTTGCTCAAAATGAGCTAAATACAATAACTGGAGAGTTTACCTCCGATGATCTATTAGGCAAAATTTTTGGCTCATTCTGCATTGGAAAGTAGTCTTGCTAAAAAGGTTGATTAAAGTCGTTAGCGGTTTATCTGTACTGGCTCAGGCTCTATTTGTACTTTGACCTGTTTTTACCGCAGCACCAATTAGATGAGCTAAACGGAGGACTTCAGGGACATTGCCTTGGGCAATCAGCTTGTCTATGACTTTCTCTGCAGTCATAGGTGAGCACCCAGCTACTTGAAAGTAAAGTTTATCGTGCTTATAAATTTTACCTGCATCTTCAAGTAATTTTTTTCTCTCTTGATAATCAGAAAAAACATGAAGTGCTTTATCAATCCGTTCTAAATCAGGAAGCTTTCGCATAATAGCAATACATGGTCGTTGTAAATCTGCACTTAATAAAGGTAAGTCAATAATATTAAAACCACCTATCGCTATTCCATCAGTTAATACAACATGGATTTGTGGATAAAACTTACTGTTTTTAAGCATGTTTATTAAGACATGTGTTGCATCAACTCCATCCTTTGTCGCTTCTCCCCAGAGCATACCTTCAAAATGTGTATTAGCGCAGATTATTCCTGAGATATTGACAGAACTACCCCGCTCTTTCTGAAAAGGAGCGTCATCGAACCCTATAGCTCTGATGTTTTTATTCAAACGTAAAAGTTCTTCTAGAGGACGCATAATCGTAAATAATTCATTAGTGGGATAAAAAACAAAGATTATATGAGTGAATTAAGCTCACATTAATACAAAACTTTGCATTTATCAGTTTCTAAATTTTATAAGATCACAGCTCTGCAAGTTATACCTAGTGCAAAAGTATAACTGCTTTTATGATCCTTTAAGATGTAAAAATAGGAAGTGTTATGTCTGGTAAACCCGTAGCTCGTGTAGGTGATATGAACGCTTGTGATGATCATAAACCCAACGCAATTAGTACGGGCTCACCCAATGTTTTTTTCAATGGTGTTTCTGTTGCTCGAATGGGAGACAAAACAGCTTGTGATGACACCATTGCTGAAGGTATTCCAAATATATTAGTCAATGGACAGCCTATTGCACATGTAGGCAGTAAGACCGCACATGGTGGTGTTATTATCTCTGGTTCACCGACAATTACTGTTGGTAGCGGTGGAGCAAGTGGCACATCTACCGCAACAGAGATGTATAAGGTTGTTTCTGGTGATACACTTTGGGATATTGCTAAACGCCTTGGTATCTCTTTAGCTGACCTTATCAAAGCAAATCCACAGATTATCAATCCTGATGTTATTCGCCCTGGTGATGAAATCAATATTCCAGGTAATGTCCAACAGCCGCAAAGCACGACTTCAGACAATCAAAGTGATGTCCAAAAACAAAAAGCCAGCGAAGAAGAGTTTGGTAGAAAAATAACACATATTGTTATTCACTGTAGTGCAACAGAAGAAGGAAAAGCCTTTCGAGCTGCTGATATTAAACGTTGGCATGTAAGAGATAATGGTTGGCAGGATATTGGTTATCATTATGTTATTTGTCTTGATGGAACGTTGGATAAAGGCCGCTCAATAAAAAAAGCAGGTGCTCATATCAAAGGTCATAATAAAAACAGTATTGGTATTTGTTTGATAGGTGGGTTGAGAAATGGCAAGCCAGCAAGTACATATACACAGAAGCAATTTACTACGCTTAATTATTTAGTGCATAAACTAATAAATCGTTTTCCACAGGCCGAAGTCTTAGGCCATAGAGACTTTCCTGGTGTGAGTAAAGCATGTCCATGTTTTGATGTGGCTAGCTGGTGGAACCAACATAAATCAGACACTATTACAGAAGAAGTATCCACAGAAAATTCACCAAATACTCCAGCTGCAACGGCTGGTGGAAACGCTACCTCAAATAACAGCTCAAAAGCTCAACATGGCGATGGCCAATCAGATGGTTTATATAATCATTACCATGACTTTAAAGGTAGATGGCCATGGTTGGATATTTCGATTGAGCATTTAGCGTGTAAATGTTGTGGTGAGTATTTTCACTGTACACAATCACTAAATATGCTGCAGAAGGCAATGGATATTGCTGTTAAAACCTTTGGGCTAAATAGTGCTCATCGTTGTGTTAAACATAATAAAAAAGTGGGTGGTGCAGTTAATAGTGAGCATCTTAAAATTGCTTTTGATATCAGTCTAACAGGTGCGGATAGACAAAAAGTATATAAAGCACTGCAGCAAGCTGGATTTAGTACATTTGGCTTTTATAAACAGTTCATTCACACAGATAAGAGGCCAGGTAGACGCTGGTGGGGTGAAGGTGCCAAGCCTTACTGGTAATCTCACTTCTAAAGAAATATTTACGATGTAGTCAAAGGGCGTCACCAGCATTGGGAGAAAGCGCCTTTTGTGTCATCGAACCATCTGCTCTGATTTTCACTGAAATATAAATCACGCGCTTTAAAGTACAAAGTGAGATTTATATTTCAGTGAGCGAAACTGCGTCTATGGAATAAAAGCGCAACTCTCTTTATCCAGCAAAAGAAATGCCATCAAGTATGAAGCAAACCGAATAAGGTTTGAAATAGATTCCCTCTTCACAAAACTTAATCGATTAAGCATAATAGTATTGCGCTGCTAAACCGTTTTAGTATGCTTAGCTTATGATTGATCTGTATTGGAGTGTTAATGAGTAACCAGTTATGGGTATTGGGAGATGCCGTAGTAGACCTTATCCCAGAAGGAAGAGATCACTATCTTAAGTGTCCTGGGGGAGCACCTGCTAATGTAGCTGTGGGTGTTTCACGTTTAGGGGGTAGGAGCAATTTTATAGGTCGAGTAGGCAAGGACCCTCTTGGACAATATATGAAATCGATCCTAGAAAAAGAGCTGGTAAATACAAAATACCTTTCTTTTGATGCGAATTATAGTACCTCGACGGTCATTATTAACTTGGATGAACATGGTGAAAGAACTTTCAGCATTATGGTGAAGCCAAGTGCTGATCAATTTCTTGAGTTTAAGGACCTCCCCAGCTTTTCAAAAGGTGACTGGCTACACTGTTGTTCAAATGCATTTGCGAATGAGCCTAGTCGCTCAACAGCTTTTAATGCAATACAGGCTATTCGAAAAGTTGGCGGTTATGTTTCCTTTGATCCTAACCTGCGTCATGAGGTTTGGTTATGTCCTGAAGAAATGAGGGATGTGATAAAGCAAGTGCTTTTAGTCGCTGATGTTGTGAAGTTTTCTGAAGAAGAGCTGCTTTGGTTAACAGAAGCGAGTGACCTCAAAATAGCTCTAGATAAGTTGGAATCGATCGCCATTCCTCTCGTTATTGTCACACAAGGAAAGGACGGAGCATTACTTTGCGTTAAAGGTAAAGCCCCTGTGTTATACAAAGGAAGAGAAGTGAGTGCTGTTGATACAACTGGGGCTGGAGATGCATTTGTTGGTGGTTTATTAGCGATATTGGTTAAACAAGATCACTGGTATACAGAGGAAACAATAAGCGAAGCTATGGTATGGGCAAATGCTTGTGGAAGATTAGTTATTTCAGAAAAAGGGGCAATGACAGCACTTCCAACACGAAAATTGTTAATTAAAGAGTTATCTATATCTACAGCGAAAGATTTTTAGGTGCGGTGGTTATTAAGTGTCTGGATAAGAAAACCTAAAAATAATTAGTGAAGGATATACCTGAAATATAAGAAGTAAATGGCTATTAAAGTAAAAAATTAAATCGACTTCAGACTGAGAGGAGTAGCCTGATGAATACTGCTGAGGTTGTAAAAAAACTAATTCCTTTATTGGGTGGCGTTGAAAATATAGCAAGTGCAACACATTGTGCAACACGGTTAAGACTGGTTCTTCATGATGATACAAAAGGAGATAAAGTCGCAATTGATCGACTTGATAGTGTAAAAGGTTGTTTTGCGAACGCTGGACAGTTTCAGATTATTTTTGGTACTGGGTTGGTTAATGAAATATATGATGAATTTATAAAAGAAACTGACATTGAACAACGTAGTAAAAGTGAAGTAAATTCTATAGCCTCTCAAAAACAAAATATTATACAACGCTGTGCGACCCTGTAAATATTTCTGTGTATCCGCCCAGTTTTAAATATAGGGTCTAAGTCGATCCTCAAACTCAATCATAAATCGATTTAACGCCGCTTTCCAATTTCGAATCGGCATTGTCCACTTTTTTGATGCATCCTGAATCGCTAAGAAAATAACTTTTCTTGCCGCATCATCCGTTGGAAACAATTTACGCTTTTTAATCGCTTTTCGGATGACGCTGTTGAGTGATTCAATGGCATTCGTTGTATAAATCGCTTTGCGTATGTCATCAGGATAATTAAACAG
>NZ_AUAF01000113.1 GCF_000428585.1 Zooshikella ganghwensis DSM 15267
CGCGGTTTCGGATAATAAGTGCAATTGGCATGAGAGAAGTCAGCTGATAGAGTTTGCGCTTCTCCCGACCAAGAGATAAAGCACTATGAACTACACTCAGCTGACTGAACATGAACGATACCAGATTTACGCGCTTTTAAAAGCAGGATTAAATCAAAAAGAAATTGCTGAGAACTTGGAACGAAATCCATCAACCATCTCTCGTGAATTAACGCGGAATAAAGGGCTTCGCGGATATCGCCCCAAACAGGCACAACAACAGTCAGATGACAGGCGATCCTCCGCATATAAAGCACGGAAGGTATCCAATGAAATACACGTTAAAATTGTAAAACTGATTCGTCAGGACCTTAGTCCACAGCAAGTGGTAGGCTACTTGAAAAAGCATGAAAACACCTCGTTACACCACGAGACGATTTATCAACTCATATATAACAACAGGCAAGAAGGTGGTGATTTATATACGCATCTTAGAATCATTCCTAAGCCCTATCGTAAGCGCTATGGTCATTCTGACAAGCGAGGTAAGATAAAAAACCGTGTGAGTATTAATGATCGTCCTGATGTTGTTGATAGGCGTAATAGGATTGGAGATTGGGAAGGAGATACGATCATTGGCCAGGGTCGTAAGGGTGCGTTATTAACATTAGTTGAGCGCAAAACGCTGTATACCGTGATAAGGCGCTTAACAGGGAAGCGTGCAGACCTGTTAGCCGAAGAAGCAGTGAAAGCGATGGCTGAAATAAAAGAAAAAGTAAAGACCATGACTTTTGATAATGGCCTTGAGTTTTCCGCTCACGAGTCGATTGGAGAAAGGTTGGAAGCAGATATTTACTTTGCTAATCCGTATGCATCCTGGGAGCGAGGCACGAATGAAAATACGAATGGCTTGATACGGCAGTATTTTCCAAAGGGCACGGATTTCAATGAGGTGAGTGACGAAGATATTCAGTTTGTGATGGATCGTTTAAATGAGCGTCCAAGAGCAACAAGGAGTTTCAAGTCACCGAATGAAATGTTTTTAGGGCAGCGAGTTGATTTACTCGCTAATTAAGAATTGCAGTTATTACTTGAAACCAAGAATAATTGAAGGTGTTAAAAAATTAAGTTTTCAGAAAAAGTTCGAAGGTTGAGGCCAATGGCCTCTTATTAGTTATTTATGGGGTAAGCCCTTTGCTGGTTTTTAATGTAACTTTATCATCCACAAATTTGATGCTGATCTGTTTTTTATTATCACCCCAAAAACAGTTTTTAAACAGGGAGAGGGATTCACAGTTATCTGGCTCTCCAAGAATCGTGGTGACATCGCTATAAGCCATTGCCACTTCAATTTTTTCAAAGTTCTCTTGCGTGACCTTGTTGCAGCCTGTTAGCAATAGTGACGTGATTGCTGCCAGGCTAAGTGCCTTTATACCATTTGCCATATTCTTCATGATTAAAAAATCTCATTTAAAGTAGATTAGGTCATGGATTATAGCGGACCCTTCAACACTGTCGTGTGAGTCAGTTCATTTAAAAAACAATGAAGGCAAATCGTAATGTAGCATGCACTGAGAGAGAAGAAGGTGTAGGGAGGGGTGATATTGAGTGTTTGAAGATACTCAGGCAACTAAGCACGTTGCTTAATTGCCTGAGAAAAGGCTGTAAGTAAAGATAACGGCAAGATAGCGCTATTTATGCTGCTGCAGCCTCAGCTTGCTCACTGGATCTCATAAGGTGGCTGATGATAAAGCCTATTAGTAACCCAGCGATACCAGGCACAACCCAAGCTAAGCCTTGAGCATGGAAAGGTAGTGAGCTGTATACATCAATCATTGGTGTTACCAGGCTGGCGTCAGCGGCTTTGACACCTTCAAACAGACTGACCGGAAGTACTGCAAGTAGCGTGCAACTGAAAACAACCCGCGGACGGTTAAACAGTGGACGCATCAGGCACAAAAAGATAATAGCAATCGCCAGTGGGTAAATGAAAAACAGTACAGGGATAGACAGTGTAATTAATTGGCTTAAGCCCACATTCGCAATAATGCCACTCATTACAGTAAAGATAATGACATAGGTGCGATAGGATAGCTGTGGGAATGTTTTATGGAAATATTCACCACAAGCCGTCATCAGTCCAACAGCCGTACTTAAACAGGCCAGGGTAATGGTTAAACCAAGAATGATGTTACCTGCATCACCGTAGATTGCGTTGGTGTAAATTTGAATAATCTCACCACCGCTCGCGGCATTACTTGCAATTAACTGGCTGGTGGCTCCTAGGTAGCCAAGGGAAATATAGACCAGTGATAGACCTAGTGCTGCAATCAGGCCTGCATAGATGGTATAGCGAGTTAGGTAGCGACGCTCAGAAACGCCTTTATCACGAAGAGCCGTAATAATGACGATACCAAATGCCAAACCGCCCAGAGCATCCATGGTCAAATAGCCTTCTTTAAAACCATGGGAAAAGGGGGCAGCTAGAGTTTCACTTGGTGCACCCAGTGGACCTTGTGGGGCAAACACAGTGCCAAGCGCAATGGCTGCAATCACCAGCACCAGTAAGGGGGTGATAATTTTACCAATAGAATCAACCAGCTTTCCTGGGAAGAGCGCTAAAGCCAATGTGATGCCAAAATAGACAACAGAGTATATGGGAAGAGCAGCCTGGCTGTCTGAAATGGATTTTACACTCATTTCAAATGCTACGACGGCTGTTCTTGGGGATGCGAAGAAGGGACCAATAATTAGGTATATGGCTAAACCTAAAGCAACAGAGACTTTAAAAGGAAGGTCTTGAGTAAGCTCTGTTAGGCCTCCATTCATCCTCGCGGCAGCGACGAGTCCTAAGAGGGGTAACCCAACACCTGTTAGAAGAAAGCCAAAGATCGCTACGGCTAAATCTGTACCAGCCATTTGTCCTAAGGCAGGAGGGAAGATTAAATTACCAGCCCCCAGAAACAGGGCAAATGTCATTAAACCGACAGCAATGATGTCGAAACTTTTTAACTTACTATTCACGAATGAACCCTATCAATCTATGTTCAGTTTCTAATGGACTACTTGCTCATGGGCTATTGCTTTAACATCAAACGCATCTGCTTTGTGCCTTAGCACGATGTCAACGCTTGATTATCTTGCCAATATGCCCGATTGACTGATCCATGACTGAGGATTACGAAACAGAGTACTGAATATGTTGGATAAAGCCACACTCAATTACTACCTAGCCTGTGGGTTGATCAGGCTGTTTCTGCGAGTTACTTGGGTAAAGCAACATGCTTAACGCAAACCCCAGTGCATTCTGTTCGTAAACCTCTGGCCATGCTGGTTGCTGAGTCTCATGATTTGATTCAGCCACCTTCATAATGAGTTAGTCATCACCATGAGGTTAAACGACCCGTCTGCACAAGCTGTATCTATTGTACCTGCTGGAATTTCCACCAGGATAGGCAAGAAGCAAATAAAAACAATGGTGGAATCTGCTTATTTTTCCAGCGAAAGGGGTATAGGTCAGGGTAAAGTACTGTTTTAAACGTGACAAAGGTTTGTAGTTGATAATCTTTATCATTTCTAGATCCCTGTTGTTCTCGTATTGGGGCATCCATCAATGGCTTTACAAATATCTGGTAATAGCACCTTAGGTAAGCTGGCTTTACATAAATGTGCGACTGAAGTGCTAGTAATGCCAATACATCAAAATGGTATGTTTAAGAATGCCCTATTCTTATTGTTATTATAGGGGGCTTGTTTAGCCCCTCTTGTGTTTATTAAGAACCACTATCTTACAGTTAATCAGCATTATTTTTGAAACGCCAGCATTATTTATGACTGTAAAAGGCTTATGAAGGAATAATTTCCAATTAGTCTATCCATATGTGAATGTTTAAATACCAAAATAAAATCGCTATTCACGCTAAATTAAAGAATTCTACTTTAAATCATTCATTTAATTATCATCTCCCTTTGCGACATTGAGTATTATTCGACAAGAAATCACCCTTAGTTTTTAACGATTTTTATAGCTTGCGATTAAGAATGATTTAGTCGCTGGGGGAAGTAGGCGTTGTTAAATAATAAAAATAATACTTACAAGGAGCAAAGTATGCGAGCGTTGCACTCAGTTCTCTTATTGATTTTTATTGTTACCTTATCAGCCTGTAAAATTGTGGCAGAAAAACCACGCTATATCACGGATGATCAGGGCCGGGCACTGATTTTACATGGATTAAACACCAGTAGTAGTGCAAAGCAGCACCCTCAACGTTTACCTTGGGTTCAACCTGAAGACATTGAAAGAGAAGCTACGCAATGGGGCTTTAATTTTGTCCGTTTACTGATTTTTTGGGATGCCATAGAGCCATCACCTGGAGTGTATGATGAGCATTATTTAGACTTAGTCGCCGAGCGTATCCGTTGGTATCAACAACAAAAGATGTATGTTTTATTGGATATGCATCAAGATTTGTATGCCATACAGTTTGGTGGTGATGGTGCCCCCGACTGGGCGGTTATTACTGATGGTTTATCTGCGCAACCTCGCTCTCCTTGGTGGCTTACTTACCTTGAACCTGGTGTAACCCGCTCATTTGATAACTTTTGGCGTTATGATGGTAGCCATCGCTATTTGCAAGACCATTATGCGGCTATGTGGCGCCATGTAGCACAACGTTTTAAAGATGAGCCGAATGTGATTGGCTATGATGTAATGAATGAGCCTTATGGGGGAAGCCTTGCCTGGCCATTATTTGAACCTGTTTGGTTGAAGCCTTTTTATGAGCGAGTTATTCAGCAAATTAGGACCGTTGATAATGATACTTGGATTTTTGTTGAGCCACAGGCACTAGGTGTTAATTTTGGTGTTGCATCAGCATTGCCGGTTATTAATGATAGTCGCGAAGGTGAGAAGCGACTTGTTTATGCCCCCCACTTTTATCCCCCTTTGTTGCATGAAGGTGGAGATTATAATGGTGACTTAACCCTCTTTAAGTCCTGGGCATCAGCACGTGCCAGGGAGTTGGATAATCAACAAATGCCCCTTGTGGTTGGCGAGTTTGGTATTAGCCCTCAGCAGAAGGGCGCTGCACGTTTTATACGAGATGTGATGCAATTTGCTGACTATATGCAAGCGGGGTGGGCGCTTTGGTCAAATGATCCAGGTAGTTGGTCGCCTACAGATCAGCATGGAAATGAAACAGTGTTAGTGGATGAGTTGGTGCGGATTTATCCAAGGGCCATAGCAGGCAAGCCTAAGACTTATCTTTATGATGCGAATAAACGACATTTTACTTTGGAGTTTACTACTGTAAAGGGGATTACTGGCCCAACTGAAATTTATATACCTGCGCGTAGGCATTTCCCTGAGGGATGGACGCTTTCTGTTAATGTACCAAAGCAGTTTTGGCAACAAAGCTGGGATGAACAGCGAGAAGTGTTATCCCTGTTTACCCATGGTGAGGATATTTTCTATCGAGTTGAAATTCGTTCAGCACGACAGTAGCGCTTTTTAATAGTCATTTACGTGATGCTCGACTTTTTAGCCTGTTATTAGAACCAATTGAAGTAGAACATCACGTAAATTTAATTCACTAGTTCAGCTTAACGAGCTTGGGTAAATCATTAGGCGCAACGGTATCTAGTGTCCTGATGCTAAGCTGGTTGGCATTTTGTGATAGATTTGAATTAACTTCAGTTGGTAGCTTGTACATTGCCCCTGTTGCTGGGTCAACGATAAGCATGCCAATTAGACCGCCAAATAGGATGTTTCCCCAATACCAGCCATCAACAGAACTTTCTAAATTAACCGTTAGATCATTGTAACCTTCACGGCTGAACGTAATTGTGTAGTCTGCTCCAGAAAAGTAACCATTTCCTGCATTGAGTGTTACTGTTTCTGGTGTTGAGCCTTGGTGAATGGTTTGTCCTGCTTCGTTACGAATAACAAACTTACTTGCAGTTGGTGTGCTGTTGATCGCCACAGGATAAACATCTTCACTGACAATACTGGCGCAACCAGAAATAAATGTTGTAGAGATAATGCTCGCTACAGCAAGTGTCTTTTTAAACACAATAAAGCCCCCACTTACTTCTTAATAGTAAGGTAATGTGTTGATAAAAATTATGCGGCCGCATGCGAGACTTGTTTTGTCAATTTTGGGACTGACTTACAAGTTTTTGAGCTGAGGGATTCTATGTACTTATGTGATGCAAGTAAAGTTTTTTGTACGGTCGAACTATTAAATTTTTTTAATGAAAGACAATATCAGTGTAAGACCAATGACTGCTGGTGGCTGCTTACTCAATATCTGTGTCAGTGGTGGAGGCTGGGTAAGGAAGCTCTATGGTGATATCTGTTTTAGCGGTACAACAGCAGGGAAGTATTTTGCCTTTACCTATAAAGGCAATAGGCTCTTCAATATAGTCAACCTCGCCATCTAATAACGTGACCTGGCAAATACCACAAAAACCCTGGCGACACTGGTATTCAGTTGCAATATTCTGTGCTTCTAAGGCTTCAAGTATTGTATGCTCGCTACGGGGAATAAAACTGAACTCGTCTTGTATTTTTATGATTTTTGCCATGGCGACATTAGGAGTATGTAGACTGTTTTAGTTGATGTAGCCTTTGCCAGGTTTCTGGATAGCATACTATTTTCAAGGTTGGATAGGGCACCATTACAATACCCTTATCCATTCCCAGGTGCTTTACATATGCACCTGGTTTGTTATCTGCAAGTAGTGGAAAAGTTTAAAGCTATAAATCAAAGCCAGAAAAGTCGCTGTTATCAACTTCATTGTCGATAGCACCAACTAAATAAGAGCTGATCTCAGCCTCTTGAGGTGCAACTTGAACATTATCACTGACAAGCCATGCATTCATCCAAGGTAGAGGGTTCTGCTTGGTTTCAAAAGGTGCATTAAAACCAATAGCCTGCATTCGCTGATTGGTGATGTACTCAACGTATTGGCTTAGAATATCTTTGTTTAAGCCAATCATTGATCCATCCCTGAACAGGTAGCCTGCCCATTCTTTTTCCTGGCTGGCAGCATCGGTAAAGATTTTTTCGGCTAGCGGGCGAACTTCTTGAGCGATTTCTGCCATTTCAGGATCATCATCACCTGCAGCCATAATTTGCAGCATGTGCTGTGTACCTGTCAGGTGCAAAGCTTCATCCCGGGCAATGAGTTTAATGATTTTGGCATTGCCTTCCATTTTTGCTCGCTCAGCAAACGCAAAGCTGCAGGCAAAACTCACATAAAAACGGATGGCTTCAAGTACATTCACCGCGATCAACGTTAAATAAAGCTTACGCTTTATGTCTCGTAGTGAAATTTTAACAGTTTGACCATTAATGGTGTGTTGGCCTGGACCAAGCTGCAAATAGTAGTTGGTACTGGCAATAAGGTCATCATAATAACGGGTAATATCAGTCGCCCGTTTACCAATAGCCTCATTGACAACAATATCGTCGAAGATTTGTGCAGGTTGAGGTAAAACGTTACGAATAATATGGGTGTAACTGCGGCTATGAATAGTTTCGCTGAATGACCAGGTTTCAATCCAGGTTTCCAACTCTGGAATGGAGACCAGTGGTAGGAGTGCAACGTTGGGGGAGCGGCCTTGGATTGAGTCTAATAGCGTTTGGTATTTTAAGTTACTAATAAAAATGTGCTGTTCATGTTCAGGTAAGCTCATAAAATCCCGACGGTCCATTGAGAGGTCTACTTCTTCAGGACGCCAAAAAAATGAAAGCTGTTTCTCAATGAGCTTTTCAAAAATAGGGTAACGTTGTTGATCATAGCGGGAGACATTGACGGGTTTACCAAAAAACATGGGTTCTTTGGTAGCATCAAATTGTTCGCGATTAAAAGTAGTGTATTTCATAGAGATCATCAGGCCTGTTTTCAAGCGAACCCAGCAGGAATAATTTTTAGAGAACACGGTACTTGCTTGTACGCTATGTGTGTTTCTTAAAAATTATTCGCAGTGGATATACTTTTTAAGGAATGAGGTAAGGCTTTGGCCTTAACTCATCAGATTTTACAGGCACCTCCTGCGCAACCATCATCCATATCATCTTGAGCGTCTTTAGCACCATCACGCGTGTTGTGATAGTAAAGGGTTTTCACCCCAAGCTTGTAAGCAGTTAACAAATCTTTTAGCAGCAGTTTCATAGGCACTTTTCCGCCTTCAAAACGACTGGGATCGTAGTTGGTATTGGCTGAGATCGTTTGGTCGATGAATTTCTGCATAATGGCAACTAGCTGTAAATAGCCATCATTGCTTGGAATATCCCACAGTAATTCATAGTTTTCTTGTAGATTTTGATAGTCAGGAACGACCTGCTTTAAGATGCCGTCTTTGCTGGCTTTAATGCTGATATAGCCTCGTGGCGGCTCTATGCCATTAGTCGCATTACTGATTTGTGAGGATGTTTCTGATGGCATTAATGCACTCAGTGTACTGTTACGTAGGCCATGCTCACGGATTTCCTGGCGTAATGTCTCCCAGTCTAAATGCAATGGCTCACTACAGATGCTATCGACATCTTTTTTATAAGTGTCTACAGGCAAGATACCTTTTGCATAGGTTGTTTCGTTAAACTTAGGGCATGCACCAAACTCTTTGGCAAGCTTGTTAGAGGCTTGCAGTAAGTAGTATTGAATGGCTTCAAACGTACGGTGTGTTAATGTATTTGCAGAGCCATCAGAGTATTTAACACTGTGTTTAGCCAAGTAATAAGCAAAGTTAATTACACCAACACCTAAAGTGCGACGATTTAAGCTGGAATTTTCGGCGGCAGGAACCGGGTAATCCTGATATGAAAGCAAGCTATCCAGCGCTCTGACAATAAGGTCTGCAAGTGGCTCAAGCTCATTGAGGTCGTCGATGGCGCCGAGGTTGAATGCAGCTAACGTGCACAGCGCTATTTCACCCTCTGGGTCGTCAATGCGTGTTAACGGTTTAGTGGGTAATGCAATTTCCAAACATAAATTACTTTGTCGAATAGGCGCTTGCTTCGCATCAAATGGACTATGCGTGTTGCAGTGATCTACGTTTTGCAGATAAATTCGACCCGTACTAGCACGCTCGGCGGCAAACAATGAGAATAATTCCACTGCTTTTACGGTACGCTTGCGTATATTTTCATCTTTTTCGTACTGGGCATACAGCTGCTCGAATTTTTCCTGATCTTCAAAAAAAGCATCATATAAACCAGGTACATCAGAAGGGCTGAACAGCGTTATATGCTCACCATTAATCAGGCGCTGATACATCAGTCGGTTGAATTGGACACCATAATCAAGATGACGAACACGGTTTTCTTCAACTCCACGGTTATTTTTAAGTACTAATAACGATTCTACTTCCAGATGCCAAAGGGGATAAAATAAGGTTGCAGCGCCGCCACGAACGCCTCCCTGAGAGCAACTTTTAACCGCAGTCTGAAAGTGCTTATAAAAAGGAATACAGCCGGTGTGGTAAGCTTCACCACTACGGATTGCACTGCCCAGTGCTCGAATACGTCCTGCATTAACACCAATCCCTGCACGCTGACTGACGTATTTTACAATGGCGCTGGCCGTTGCATTAATCGAGTCTAATGAATCATCGCACTCAATCAGTACACATGAGCTGAATTGGCGTGTCGGCGTACGGGCACCTGCCATAATAGGTGTAGGTAGCGATAGCTTAAATAAAGAAACTGCATCATAAAAACGTTGAATATAATCCAGTCGTGTTTCTTTCGGATAACGGCTAAATAGACAAGCACCTATTAAGATATACAAAAACTGAGGGCTTTCGTAGTATTCACCAGTGACTCGGTTTTGGACGAGGTATTTGCCTTCCAACTGTTTGACGGCGGCATAACTGAAGTTCATGTCCCGCTGATGTCGGATAAAGCTGTCCATCTGATCAAACTCTTCCTTGGTGTAATCAGACAACAGGTGGCGATCATATTTACCTAGATCGACAACACGGCAGACATGTTCATACAGGGTTGGAGGCTCAAACTGGCCATAGGCCTTTTTGCGTAAGTGATAAATGGCCAAACGGGCAGCCAAATACTGATAATCTGGGGCCTCAGTTGAGATCAAGTCTGCAGCGGATTTGATAAGTGTTTCATGGATATCGGCGGTTTTTATACCATCGAAAAACTGAATGTGAGACTTAAGCTCAACCTGTGACACAGAGACATTATTTAAGCCCTCAGCCGCCCAGGTAATAACCCGGTGAATTTTTTCAAGATCAAGTGGGTCTTTACGCCCATCACGTTTGGTAACCAGAAGGTTGTTGTTCATGTAGCCAATTACCTAATAAAGCAGTACCAGGTCGAAAAAAATCCACATAACAACGCCTTGACTACAAATGTAAGTCAATGAATCAGTAGGGTGACAGAAGGTCCGTGTCAGTTGACAACAAAGAGGGGAGAAAACCTCTAAGACTGCTGGATAACGCTTGGCTGCATTATCAAACAAGATATTCTACTTAATGATTTGTTGTGCTAGGCGCTGATGTGTGCTCAGTAAAATTTGTTACATCGTGTAAAGCGATTAAAAACTAGATATTGGGTTTTTCAATCTACTAAACACAAGATAATGCGGTTTTGTGTTTAATGCAAGTTTAATATCCTGGGGAGAGCCTGTGAATAAAGTGTGAGTAAACTGTGAGGTAAGTGGCTACATACTCTGAAAATCGCCTATGAAACAGTTAATAAAAATTGCAATACTGCTATTACCAAACATGAATATTGTTTATCCTTAAGAGTCATAGTTTTGTTAGTACCATCGTGATAGAGATGTTTGGGGACATCTTGTAATTTGATTAATTCAGTCAAACAAACATGTGCTAATTGTCTTATTAAGGTAATAACGATACCTTTGTGAATAAATTAGGTTTTTTTTTGTTGAGCTCGTCATAAAGTAGTTATATGACGCAATAGTGATCTATTTTTAGTGTCAGTAAAATGGCAGCTCATCAGCGAAGGATGGAAGAGTTACTGTGGAACATTCAGAAACTGGTCGTATACTGATCGTCGAAGATGACGAACGTTTAGCCACACTCACCAAGGAATACCTCGAAAGTAACGGTATGAGTGTTGCTGTTGAAAGTGATGGTGCTAAAGCAGTTGACCGTATTTTAAGTGAAACACCGGATCTTGTGGTGCTAGACCTCATGCTGCCAGGTGAGGATGGTGTTTCTATATGCCGTCGGTTACGGCCAGCCTATAAAGGTCCTATTTTGATGCTAACGGCAAGAACTGATGACTTAGACCAAGTGCTGGGACTGGAAATGGGGGCTGATGATTATGTTGCCAAACCAGTAAGGCCTAGGGTGCTTTTAGCGCGAATTAGGGCTTTACTCCGTCGCTCACCCGGTGAGCTAGTTGAGACCGTAACACCAAGTGACTCTACGACACGCTTAGTATTTGGGCCTTTAGTCATTGATAATGCAATGCGTGAAGCATGGCTGAGAGATGAAAGTATTGAGCTGACAAGCGCTGAATTTGATTTGCTGTGGTTACTTGCCAGTAATGCAGGGCGTGTTCTGAGCCGAGAAGAAATCTTTCTTGCTTTACGTGGCATTGAGTACGATGGCCAGGATCGCTCCATTGATGTACGCGTTTCTCGAATTCGACCCAAAATTGGTGATGACCCAATACACCCCAGATTAATAAAAACAGTACGCAGCAAGGGCTACTTATTTGTTAAAGATGCTGGTGTGATTAACGCGTAATCGCGTAATGAAGCATCTCTTAAAGAAGTGAATTTTTAGAGATGCTTTGAAACCAGTTGTACTTGTTTATAAATACGGATAAGCACGTTAGTTGCCGACAATATAAACCAGACAAATATTATTGTTTTGTCTGGTTTTTGTTTATTTGGGTAAAGCAAAATTTTAATATAATCATTGCTCAATAATGCTTGTGCTTAGCTGCTATTTGTTCAGCCTTACTTTAAGACAGGATGCGTATAAAATCATTATAAATAGGCAAGTGAATATAGGTTCGCATAAGCAAGATTATGGCACTGCGTAATCACTAAAAGACGAGTATACTTTGGTGGTTAATAGGTCATTGTGTAAGATCACTCGTTCTGTTTGGAATGTATCCTATAACTATCTGGCGTGCACCCTATTACAGCAGGGTTAAAGGTCAGTGTTGAGCTCATTTTCTTCTATTCATTACCCTTAATTCCTTTTAGGAGTGCTTGTGACCAGCATATTTTTACGTATTTATGGTGGGCTGTTATTCACACTGGTTCTGGTCGCAGTGTTATCGGGGTTAGCTGTAACTATTATTAATAGTTTTCGTTTGCAGGATTACCAAGAGTCAGTAGCACAGGGTACTTTTAATCTGGTGGCAATGCAGCTGGCAGGAAAGCCTGAAGATTTACAGTTATTACTGTTGCAACAAGCAGAACATTTATTAGGGATTCCCTTAGTACTGGTTGACGCTGAGCGAACAGCATTAAGTCAAAATGATTTAGCGCGCCTGAAGGAAAAGGAAGTTGTCGTAAGTCAGTTGAAACCAGATAAAGCACATGTATATAGCATGGTTGATGAACACACGCTATTGCGCGGCAGGGTAACCACTATTTCAGAACAGTTGGCGTATGGCTCGGTGATGTTGATTAAACAGCACTTGATCAGTATGCCTTTTCATCAGCGGCAAGCTCAGGTCACTGAATTACAACAGTTGTTTTCTTATCCTCTTTCTTATCATCGAGCAGCTGACAGTGGCTTATCAGCACAAAATTTACAGCGTTTACGTGATGGTCACATGGTGATGCTGTTAGGGCCTGATGCACGTTCAATCAGATTATTTGTAGGTCTCGAAGGTGGAAGTAATGTTGGGTTAGATGAAACTCAGCAGGTGTTGGAAGTAGGGCCTATCCGCTTTTTGGAAATGTATCCTTTTAAGCTGGTTTTTACCATTAGCCTCTTTGCTTTTTCCTCAATTAGTCTAGCAATTTATATATTGGTTAGAGGTCTGGAAAAACGCTTACGTAAAATGGAGCGGGCGGCCACTAAAATTTCTAGAGGGGACCTGGATGCTCGGGTTAATGTGCGTGGATCAGACTCGGTGGGTAGGTTAGCAAGGGCCTTTAATGGCATGGCCTCACATATACAACGCTTGTTGAGTATTCAGCAAGAAATGATTCGCGGTGTTTCTCATGAGCTAAGAACCCCTGTAGCGCGGCTGAGATTTGGTTTGCAGATGGTTGAAGATGCGCAATCTGCAGATGAGCGTGAAAATTATTTAGAAGGTATGGACAAGGATATCCAAGAGCTGGATCACCTTGTTGATGAAATTTTAACCTATGCCAGTCTGGAGCAAGGATCACCTGTTTTGCATTTTAAGCGAGTGGATATTGAAGAGATCATTACTCAAGTTATTAAAGAGCATTTAGCTTTAGCAAATGGTATTGCGCTGGAGCATATTCCTTGTTCGGCATCTGAGCCTAAACGGCGGGCAGAGGTCGAGCGTCGTTATATGCAGCGTGCTATACAAAATCTGGTGGGTAATGCCTTGCGGTACGCAAAAACAAAAGTGACTGTGCGTTATACCGTGACCTCTGAAACATGCCGGGTTGATGTTGAAGACGATGGGCCAGGTATCCCTGAAAATGAGTGGGATCGTGTTTTTACCGCGTTTGCACGTCTGGATGATAGTCGCACCCGAGCTTCTGGTGGGTATGGACTGGGTTTATCCATCGTGCGCCGTATAGTGTATTGGCATAATGGACGGGCATTAGTGGGACACAGTGAAATGGGTGGAGCGCGTTTTAGTATTGTCTGGCCCCGACGCCAGTAGAGAAAAAACTTATTTTTCAAATATAACCAACACGAAGGTTATAAATGGCAAAATGCACTGCTTGTGTTGCATTCATGTAAAAAAACAGATTTTTTAATGCAATTAAATAGAACGTTTATTTCAACTTATTGATTTAATTACAGATTGTTTCCAACATTTACAAAGCTATCATAGAAGTGAACAGGTAATTTTGTGACAATGTGATGACATTCTATAGGAAATGCCGAGATCGGCAGTGAATAACCATTTGCTGTGGATATTTACCCTATATGAGTGAAAGTGAGGTTGTAGTTAGAACTTTCTCTTTTATCTCCTTGTTAGAGTAAGAGCTCTTTGATAGAGCTCTTTTTTTTATCTTTTTTTTCATAATTATTATTTTAATAGTGTAATACCTTGTAGTGTTTCCACGCAGGTATCTTTGGCTGTAAGAATAAAGTCCTGCATATAGGGTGCATTGAGTTGGTCATCTCTTACCGCAAGATATAATGTCGACCACACACCATCTTTTCCTAAAGGTTTTGCCGTGATATAGGCTTTTTCTAAATATTCGGTTAAAGCCCAATTTGGTAAAGCACATACCCCTCTGCCACTGGCAATTAATTGAATCATCATGAGCGTTAATTCTGAGGTGCGAATGGCTTTTGGTTCTACGCCTGCCAAATCCAAAAACTGTTTAAAAATATCCAAACGTCCTTGTTCGACGGGATAAATAATTAATGTTTCACTGGCAAGATCCTGGGGTTCAATAAAACGTTTTTTGGTGAGTGAATGCTCTTTAGGTAAAGCCAGCAAACTTTCATAACGAAATAGCGGAATATAACTAATACCATCCAGAGGTTCTGGATCTGCGGTGACAACTAAGTCCAGATCTGCACGACAGAGAGCGGGTAATGGTGCAAAATTAAATCCACTGGCTAAGTCTAATTCCACATCTGGCCAGTGTTGACGATATTGATTAAGTGTTGGCATCAGCCATTGATAACAGCTATGACATTCAATTGCGATGTGGAGTCGACCTGTTTCCCCGGTGGCCAGTCGTCCTAGTTCACGTTCTACCGCTTTTACTTGTGGCACAACATCTTGCGCGAGATGCAGCAATTTGTAACCTGCTGTGGTTAAACGAAGTGGCCGACTTTTACGTACAAAGAGTGAAGCACTGATTTTATCTTCCAAATCTTTAATTTGGTGAGAAAGTGCTGATTGCGTTACATGTAAGCGCTCTGCTGCAGCCACTAAACTTCCAGATTCATATAAGGCTAACAAGGTCTTCAAGTGACGTAACTCAAGCATATTTATTAGAAATTCTCATGTTAAAGTCAAAAAAAATGAGATTGTTTCAAGTTTATCTCTGACTGACACTAATGTCTATGGATGCCGCAATCTACGGAAAGCATGGCGTTTAGGCCATAATCTTTTGGACAATGAGAAGAGAACATCATGAGTGTACATAACCTGGGATTCCCACGTATCGGTAAACAGCGGGAGTTAAAAAAGCACGTTGAAGCCTTCTGGCGGGGTGATATAAAAGAGCAGGCACTTCTGGCAGAAGGTAAGAATTTAAGAGAGCAGGCATGGCAGCAGCAAGCTGAAGCAGGTGTTGAGCTAATGCCTGTGGGTGACTTTGCCTGGTATGATCACGTTCTTAATATGTCCAATTGGTTGGGGGTTATTCCTCAGCGCTTCCGTCATCTGCCTAAGGGGTTAACTCAGTATTTTGCCATGGCACGAGGCTACCAGCAGCAAGGAGAAACGTTGGCAGCATGTAAAATGACCAAATGGTTTGACACAAATTATCACTACATTGTGCCTGAGCTTGAGAAGGATCAGGGTTTTCAATTACAGGTCGATGACCTATTGGCGCAAATAAAAGAAGCTCAACAGTTGGGTCATCAAGTGAAGCCTGTCATTGTAGGCCCTGTTTCATACTTATGGCTGAGTGAGGTGACAGGACACGGGGATAAATTACGCTTGCTGCCTGCACTGCTGGAAGCATATGGACAGCTGTTGCAGCATTTTGCTGAACTGGGTATTAACTGGGTACAGTTGGATGAGCCTGCGTTGACCTTGGATCTTCCGGTGGATTGGCGTCAGGCATATGAGCAAACCTACCATCATTTACAAACGGCTTCGGTCAAAATTTTATTGGCAACCTACTTTGAGGGGCTAGGGGATAACTTAACGTGTGCAGTTAATTTACCTGTTGCAGGTTTGCATATTGATGTGGTGCGAGCTCCAGAACAGTTAATCAGTGTGGTAGACCGTTTACCTCGCTATAAGGTGCTTTCTGTTGGAATTATTAATGGGCGGAGTGTCTGGCGTGCCGATTTACGTCAGTTGTTGCAGAAACTTAAACCTGTTTATCAGGCCTTTGGTGATAATTTATGGCTACTCGATTCCGAAGTTTTTTTAGATTGACATATTCATTCGTTTACTCATGCCGCTGCTCTGTATTTTAATGAGTTAGTGGGCTCTTGTTTGCCCAAATCTAAACCGGCTAAATGTTTTTTTGACTGGCGCTCAGGAAGTACACTTATCATTGCCGTGGTAAATGCTTCCAGTTGCTGCTTTGGTTCATCCGCGGTGACAACCGCCTCCACCGTTTTTATCAGGGCTTCTGTTTTGATGCG
>NZ_AUAF01000114.1 GCF_000428585.1 Zooshikella ganghwensis DSM 15267
AGAAAGCCTTGAAACCATGCTTCCTTGGCCTTACCAAATCGCTCAATAGCAACCCAATCATCTGCTCCACACAACGCAGCACAAATCGTAATAGTAATGATATCAACCAACGTATGACGACGATGGCGTTCAACTCGAGGGTCGTCTAAGTGACTAAAATGATCTGCAATTGTATTATTTTTTTCCAATGTGATGCTCTAAGTCAGTTGCTAATCATCCTATTATACTGATTTTGTTGTATTTTTATATGCGATTGCCCTGGCAATGACCCCCCTCGATTAATGGGCAAGAGAACTGGCATTATCTATGCCAAACGTAAAGATGGTTATGAGTTCCCTATTGATATTTCTATATCAAATATGTTAATGGGTGCTCAACATTACGCCATAGCTGTTATCTATAACCATTAATATATCGAGCTTATAGTCTAATACATTAATATACCCAAAACGAATCATTTTTAGGGTTTTTTGTCAGCACTTTTGCCCACTAAGGATGATGGGCATGCAGTTTATGCATAATGACATGGATGTCATATAGTAGAGCAATGCAGGAGCTATTGCCCAGGGGCTTCATCACTTGACGGCCGCATCCTTGTGCCCTTGGGGTATAAAAACCCTTCGTTTTGGGTATATCTACAGTACAATTTCTAAAAAACAGATTAAAGGCATTATTTCAATGGAGCATCAATATTATATTTTTCATAAAAATAAGTTACTCTTCCTTCAACAACCATTTCTTTTATAGCGCTATTAAGCAATTTAAATTTATCAGTATTTATTGATTTCTTAGACATCCCATAGTAATTTCCAATCTTTTGAACATATTTATAGTTTGCATATGCATAATTACTATAATCGAGTTTCGCCAGTGCAGACTCTATAGCATCTGTATCCAAAATAATCATCACAGAAAAACGATTTTTTACAATCATTTCAGCCATATTCTTATCATCAAGGGCTACTACTTTTCGGATTTGCCCATCCTTGTCAAATTTAGGAAAATACGCTGTTCTCCGTTTTACTCCAATTCTAAACTGATACAAATCATCATAGCTATTAATTGAGCTTTCCATACCTTTTGTGACCAGAAAGTGAATATCCTTTTGTTGGTAACCAATTGGCCCCAGGTATAGAACATATGGTTCCCGCTCTTTGGTTTTTATCGTCCTCGGTATTATATCAATCCTACCATGTTTCAAGTCTTCTAAACTCCTTGGAAAAGGAGCAAACCTCCAGCTTATTGTATAACCAATTTTTCCAGCCGCTTCTTCCAATATATCTCTCAATGGCCCATAAAATGTGTTGGTTTTTACAACTCTTACCATTTCTGGTGGCCGGTGCCTATAATCAGCATATAACACCTTTGCTTCTGCCCAAAGCAGTCCAGAGAAAAAACAACCGATCAAAATCACCACTATTCTGTTCATTGTAGTACTCTAGAAAAAATTCTTCGCAGTGGATATATACTTAATAACTATCACATTTGATATCTATTAATAATTGCCTGATAGGCACCATCCTCTTTCATATCTTTTAAAGCTTTATCAAGTTGATCTCTAATATTGGTTAATTTTCTTTTTTTTGAAAAAGCAATATAGCTTGGAGTACTTTGAAGTGGTGGGTTCAATTCTTTAACTTTATTTTGGCTTCCTAACTCCGTCAATATGTATTTTGCGCCATGCTGATTACTCACAACTATATCAACTCTGCCAATTAATAGCATTTGAAAATTACTCTCACCAGAGTTGGAAATCATAATGAATTTAATAACATCATCCTTTAAAGCTCGATCAAAAGTATCCCCATAGCTCACTTTTCTTACTACTCCAAACCTATATCGTGCCAACGCCGTTAAGTTACCATCAAACTTAATAGGATGTTTTTTTAGTGTATACAAAGATATAACCTGATTAATGAGCACTTCATTAGAGTAATCCGCAAATAGCTCCCGCTCAGGCGTTTTAAAAGCTGTAAATATAGCATCAGCATCCCCCATTTTGATTTTCTTTATTGCTCTTGCCCAAGGATGTATTTCAATTCTGATTGGTTGGTGTATTCTTCTAAATGCTTCTTTGACAATATCAACAGCAATACCTTTTACAGTATCACCGTCTTTATACTCATAGGGGGGGTATTGTAATGTGACTAACTCCAGCTCTTCACGAGCCGATAAAGTACCAATCAATAGACACTTCAACACACAAAAGTAAAGCCATATTACTTTACACATTACTCAAAAAATGTATTTATTTATTGATAGTTTAACATTGATTTTTTTATCCAGTCTTCACTACTCATTTTTCTTTATTCTTGATCGAACTGATCTCTGATACTACCTAAGTTATTTTTCTTAGAAAACCCAATGTAACTTGGAACACTATCAAATGGTGTAACGACTTTTATCACTTTCCCCTTGAGTACTTTCTTATTTTGAGCAAGTGTATAATCACCTACATAAGTATTCGATGGTACAATATCAATCCTACCCGCCAAAAGCTTTTTAAAGTTTGAAAGAAGATTTGTAGCAGAGCTTAGATTTAGATTAGACTTAATACCATCAAACTTTTTTCCGTAACTAATCGTTGAGATCACGCCTATTTTATATTTTTTAAGAACCTCAAGCTCCATATCTTTTCCCTGATCAATTGATGAACTAGCATTTATATAAAAACTCAATGTTTGTGGTACAAAAATTTCCTGAGTAAAATCTATGAACTGTTCTCGTTCTTTATTCTTATATATGGTAAAAATAGCATCAGCTTCACCATTCTTGACCATATTTAACCCCCTTGTCCAAGGCAATACTTTAATACTTACCTTGCGACCAAGTTTATCTGAAATACGTCTTACCGCATCGACTGCAAATCCAGTTGGTTCTTTGTTATCATCGGTATACGCAATAGGAGGAAACTCTAAGGTAACGAAATTTAAATCGTCTGCTTTTACACTAAAGCTATATATAAGAATAAGTACTAAAAAAAAAGATTTCATAATCCACCCTCTGGCACTGATACACTTCAATATCCTAATGTTAGTACAAAGACTTCATATTTTTTATACCCATTTTATACGCTTAGCGAATCCATTTTAGGATTTGTTGTCAGCGCTCTTGAACACCAAGGATAGTGTGAATGCTGTTTAAAGGTAGCTTAGAAAACGGCTTTTGCCTCATCATAGACAACTGTTGTTATTTCCTTTAACCGTTCTCATTACACTATCAGCAGTAAGCTTGAATGTTACAAAGATGTCAAGGCCCGCACTTTTAAGTCCTTTAGCTGTCCAGCTATTACAGGTATTCATCATATAGTAATCACCCTCACCTTCATAAAACTGACTATCTCCATATATTCCCTGCTTAAGCGAGACAACCTCTTCCTGCTTATTTCGAGCAAAACTATGGCTAATAAAATGTATAAGCGATTGAAAATCTTGTTCATCTAAACAAAGTTTTTCAATATCACTGCCTGAAAAAAAGTTTTCTATATCATCTGGCACAGCAACAACATGAACAACTGATCCAGAAGGCCAAAATATTGCTTTTAAAGTAATACCTGTCGTGATTTCTTTTGCTTGATAGAATCCTTTATCTCCCCAACCTATTTCTAAGTAAGGAGTTTCACCAAACCGTTCCACCAAAGCAGGCATTTTGGACTGAAGCTCTTTGGCAGGAACGACAAACCCAGAATGCCAACCATTACTCACTAAATAAACAACATAAGACCGTTTCAACGACGCTCGAACAAGATTACTCTTTTCAACATGTGGATTATTACTGTGTTGGTAATTAATAACATATGGCTTTGAAGAACAGGCGGCCATTAACATAAAAACACAAAACAATACACCATATTTCATTATATTATTGCATACAAGCATTCTGCGCCTATACCTGAATTCTGAATAGTAAAAAAAAGAAAACACATGTTAGCTTTTTATCAAACCCTATCGAATACCAGTCAAAAAACCTATACTCATCATTTTGGGTATACGTCACAACATTTTTCAAATGTATTTTGTTATCTCGCCTTAAATTTTTTAAAAAATAGATATTCGTGATGGGTGTCAATTATTAAATATGCACACAAACAATTTCTTTAATTTTTTCTTAAACTCTTTATAAGAATTAATATTCATACCCATACTAACACTAGCAAAGTATAGCTATGCTGGTGGGTATATATACCTCCTTCATTGAAGGTATTATAAAGTAATAAAGGAGAAGTAATGAAAACCTTAAAGACATTTGTAACTATTTTCGCTGTTCTATTTCTAATATCCTGCACATCTGCCCGTGTTCACAACATTGAAGGTGGCGTATTACCCACCACCATGCAAGGTTACCCTTACCAGTTACACAAAGTAAGAAGCGCTATTGTTCGGGCTTGTCAAACACGAGGTTGGAACCCATCTATACAACGTGATGGTAGTATCATCGCCACAATCAATGTCAGAAGCCACTATGCTAAGGTGCACATTACTTACAATAGACGTTCTGTAAATATTCGTTACATGGATAGTCGTAACCTTAAGCACGCTAATGGCAAGATTCACCGAAATTATAATCGTTGGGTAAATAAGCTTTACCACACGATCAACGATCAATTGACAAGATAAGGAAGCAAGATTGAATCCTGAAACGCATTCAGGAGAGTGTGTCAATGTAATAAATTAATTTGTTCTTCCCACACGCAGTAGCAGACCATCCCAGGTCTCTACTGCAGGAGGAGCAAATTAATTCAAGCATTGTATGAGCACAACCGATAATCACCACAAACGCTTTTTATATGCCATTGCCCTGTCTTCATTCCTCACCCCAATCACCTATTAATATAGACTCATGGAACTTCTAATATAGACTCATGGGATTGCGTCACTCGATGGCCGCACCTAAAAACCATTCGTATTGGGGATATTAATCGATATGACAGCAGATTATTTTATTCGTATCTTGTCCTTGCCAGTGGTAAATTTCCACTTGGGCAGGGTCACAGCCACAACAGCCTTTTTGACACCCGACATTACCTGTTATTTGAATGACACCTTTACGCAACCAGTGTTGCAACATACCACGTAAAGCATCAGCAGGTGTCGAAAAGTGCTGGCTCAGTTCCAGTAAAGAAACTGAGCCACGCTGTTTAATGTAGTTTCTTAAATCAAGCAACATGGTTTAATCCACTACTGATTCGGCCTGATAACTTAACTCTTCTCTTTGACTTTGAGCGTAATATCGCATACCAAACAAAGTAGTTAAAAATGCGATAACTAAGCCTAATGACCACATCAGCGAACTTTCCGGATGACTAGCAAAGGTGCTTATTTGGTAGTAAACACCGGCCACCGTGTAAGCCATGAGAAGTGTCCATAAACTTACAAACAAAGACCATCGGCCACTGGTTTCTCGATAAATAGCACCAATCGCAGCAACACAAGGAGTGTAAAGAAGAATAAATAGCAGATAAGCAAATGCTGCAGCAGAACTACCAAATAGCGTTTGCATAATAGTATAGGTAGAAGTGCTGACTTCTTGCTCCTCAGCAGCCGTCTCCTTATCATGTGTCTCACCAATATTAAGTCCTAGTGGGTCAACCCATGCACCTACTGCATCTGACAAGTTTGCTGGTACTGTCGCAAACGCTTCCTGAATACCACCCAGCAAATCATATTCAGCACTTTCTGCTTCGCTCTCACTTGAACTCATTTGGGTGTACATTGCATCCAATGTCCCTACAACAGCTTCTTTAGCAAAGATCCCCGTAAAAATGCCTACCGTCGCTGGCCAGTTTTCTTCTGTGAGACCAATAGGTTTAAACAAAGGTGTTATTTGTTGTCCAATTTGACTTAATAAAGAGCGCTCTGTATTTTCATTTCCAAATGAGCCATCAGTACCAATAGAGTTCAACATACTTAGCACCATGACCACCATCACAATCATTTTACCGGCTTTGGTAATAAATGAACGGAGTCGATCCCAAGTCCGAATACATACGGATGTAAATGAAGGCATGTGGTAGTCTGGTAGCTCCATAATAAAGTGAACGCTCTCACCTGGAAGCAACGTTCTCTTCATCAATAGTCCAGTAGCGACAGCTGTTGTAATACCAATGAGATATAAGGCAAAAACAATGTTCTGGCCATTATCAGGAAAAAAAGCAACAGCAAACAGTGCATAAACCGGCAACCTGGCTCCACAGGACATAAAAGGCGCCATAATAATCGTTAAAAAGCGATCGCGCTCATTTTCCAAAGTGCGGGCAGCCATTACCGATGGCACATTACAGCCAAAGCCTATTAACATAGGTACAAAAGACTTCCCTGGTAGCCCCAAGTAGCGCATTAACCGGTCCATAACAAAGGCAGCACGTGCCATGTAACCAGAGTCTTCCAGTATTGATAAAAATAAAAATAAACAACCGATAACGGGTATAAATGTCGCTACAGTTTGAATACCCCCGCCAACACCCTGTGCCAACAATGTATTTAACCAGTCTGGCGCACTGATAGATGACAGAAGATAACCCACACCATCCACAAATAGCGTACCAGCCAAAATATCAAACAAGTCAATGAACGCGCTGCCAATGTTGATGGTGAACATAAACATGACATACATGACCAGCAAAAAGATGGGAAATCCCAACCAGCGATTTAAAACCGCTCGATCGATTAGCTCTGATACATGTGCACTAGCTGGGCGGGTTGTACTAATTGTTTGCTCAGCCAATCTAGCAATATGCTGATAGCGATCATTAGCAATTAAAATATCCAGATCTTCTTGCTGGCTTTCTATAATTTCTGCTCGATGGCGTAGCAACAAGTCATGTGTTGTATGATCTAGACGAATGGGTAATGCCAGCTCCCCTTCTAATAATTTTATCGTCAGCCAACGTCGAGAAGTGGATGCTGATAATTCAACTGATGTCTCAGCAAGCTGCGGTTCAATTGCCTCAATCGCTTGTTCAATGGGAGCGCAAAAGGAAAATGTTGGGGGAATAGATTTTGGGCTAGCAAGGTATTCATTAATGGCCTGTTTCAGCTCAGTAATACCTTTTTTTCTGCTGGCAACCACAGGAACAACAGGACAACCCAGTAGCTCAGCCAGTTTGGCACAATCAATCTGCTTACCATCACGACTAAGCATATCCATCATATTTAACACTACTAGCATGGGCTTACCCATTTCCAGCAGTTGCAGTGTTAAATACAAATTCCGTTGGAAATTAGCGGCATCAATAATATTAACAATCAGATCAGCTTCATTAGAAATGACATAGTCTCGGGCAATCTTTTCATCCAAAGACACTGTTTCATCAATGACATCCAGCGAATAAGTGCCAGGCAAGTCAACCAGCTCTATGGACTGCTCATTAAACCTATACTGTCCGGTTTTCTTTTCAACCGTGACACCAGCCCAGTTACCAACCTTCTGTCTCGCCCCAGTCAGCGCATTAAATAGTGAGGTTTTACCGCAGTTTGGATTACCCACCACACACACTGTTGCCTGCGAATGCTCCGCTACAGTCATGAACTCACCTCCACTGTAACAGCCTTTGCCTCAGCTCTGCGTAAGCTCAGCTTAAAACCACGCACTTCCAACTCCATGGGATCTCCCAGCGGAGCAACACGTACTAAGGTTAATGAGGTTCCAGGAATCAACCCCATAGCTAATAACTGTCGTCGATAGGCAGGATTGTCATTACTAATTGCCAATACTGTAGCGCTTTGCCCTACAGAAAGGTCTTGAAGGGTTGCTGTGTCCATGCTGGGCTGAACTCTTTACTAATTAATGAATGATACTGCTCAGAGCCAATACAAATAAGAATATAAGAACGAATGAGAATCACACGCATCAAAAGACCCAAAAAATCTGCCCGACAATGAGCAGAAATAGAACTTATGATGCTGCCACTTTAGCAAAGCCATGAATAGCCATATTGATACGTATCAAAGAAATGCTATTCATTATCATTTCGCTAATATACAGGAGAGCGTACAACAAATCACTTATTTTTTGTAATGTTTTTAAGGGGAGAAAAAAACACATCCTTGTGGCCTGGAGGGCTTGAAAAAGCTCTACTATTCATAGAGCTGTAGCGTGAGAATTGCTATGAGAATAATTAACGCTTAGCGATTCGCCTTGATATCCGGTAACCTGCCAACAAGACTAATAAGATGCCAATCAAAAAAACCACACTGGGCTCTGGAATAGATAAAGGACTTAACCGAGCAAAGGTATATAACGTGGTACTGGCATTTTCTGCAGTAAAGTAATTAGGCCCAGGTTCAGCGGAAGTACCTGTTTCATCAAACGATGAATAAATCAGCAGCTCATGAGGGAGTCCATCAATTAATAACTCAATAAATACGGGAAATCCTCCTTCTGTAGTGAGTAAAAAAAAGTCATCACAAAAAGATCCTCTTGGGTTACCAAAAATACAAAACCCAGGATCATTAAAGGTTTCATTAAAAGCCAGGTTGAAAAGACTAATTAACGTAGTACCTTCTTCACCAGCAGGAACTAAATCATCCGCTACATCCGGACTGGCAAGTAAGGCAAGTGTTAAGTCAACTAAAGGAATCAACCCTAAACTACTATGATTAACAAATACATCCGACACAGGACCATCAGTACTCGATAAACTTAACGCCCCTAATATTTGAGCTGACAGTAAAGTGGCTGCAGTAGGATTAAGCACATTATTGTTATGGACCAACTGAGAGATTTTCGCTGGTGAACCATCAGCACTCATCGCAATTTCATGGTAACTGGTTAATACCATTGAGCTTTGCAACAAATCAGGATTTATCCCAGACTCATCAGATGGTTCACCCCACACCAAAGAGCTCACCGTTGCAGTGCCACCTTCAGCCACAGGATCAGTCACAATGACAGCAGGAGGACCTGGGTCTGGCGTTAACGCAGGATTTTGAAAAAAACCACTGCTCGGCACCAATTCCAGCTTCAGCATCGTAGCCTGTACAGCCACCGACAACATAACTGTCGTGCTACATATCAGCATCACGACATACGACATTAGTCTCATGGAATTTCCCCATTTCAGTACGCAATAGAAACAAGAAAGTCATGAGCACAAAAAATGCCATAAAATAAAAATCAAAGTGAAACAAAACCTTAATTTTTGAGCTTAAATTCACTCATTTCATTATTGAAAAAAAAACAGACAAACAAAAAAAAGGGGAATGACTCTCCCCCTTCATGTTAAGACACTAAAATCTTCACCGTAAGTATATGACTTACTGTTTTTTTCTTCGTCTTACAGCTAAACCTCCTACAGCACCCAATAGACATGTGAGCATTATCCCTATACTTGAAGGCTCAGGAATAAGTGTTAAACGTGCAAATGTGTATAAATCAGTTGCAGCAACCTCCGGCGTGTAATACAAGGGACCGGTTTCAATAGTTGAGCCATCTGCATCAAATGATGAATAGATAAACAAATCATGTAGCTTATCATCTATATACACATCAAAGTGCAGTGGAAAGCCTCCATCGGTCATCAAACTAAAAAAGTCATCGCAAGTTGAGCCGAATGGATTTGGAGGATCACAAGGCACAAAGTTAGGCGTTTCAGTAAAGCCTATATCAAATAAACTAATAATGGTTGTAGCATAATCAGCTGGAGGTACAATATCATCTGGTACATCAGGGTCTAATACCAAACCAGCACTCAATAATCCTAGTGGTACATCTCCACCTGGTGTTTTCAGGAAAATATCTCCTAATACACCCATGCTACTGCTAACCGATAAAGCACCTAGAATTTGTGCAGTCCCTAAAGTTGCAGCCGTTATACTTACAACATTATTATTATGTGTAAGAATTGATAGCTCATAGGGGTCACCTAAGGTATCAATTGAAACAGATTTATGACTTACCAAGTCCAGATTACTTTGCTCAAGCCCAGGGTTTAACCCGCTTAAATTAGAAGGTTCTCCCCAAAATAATGTGCTACGCGTATCCAGACCACCATTAAATGCAAAATCATTGACAATGGTTGCAGGTGGAATACCTGGAGCTGTAACAACAGGGTTTTGAAAAACGCCGGTATCATCTACCAACGCAAAATCCAAAAACCCAGCTAATGCAGATTGCGCTGCGAACGCAGAACAACCAATTGCAGCAGATAATGCCAGTGCCTTAAACTTTTTCATCAACCCCTCCCATCAACACAAAAAAAATACCCAAAAGCAATTCTCACTGGCTAAGAACGCATGGATAATGCCAATTTATTTTTCTTTCTATTTTTCAACCAGATACTAAAAGCAAACCACTTAAAACCATTTAGTCACATTATTTTTGATAAGCATTCAGAACACAATATTTATTACCCACAGCTTCAAATCATCAAAAAAACATCCCAAAAAAGCCAAGAACAATCTTAAAGCAAACTTCTATTTTTAATAAAATCTAAATATAACTTTACTATTATTTTCATAATCTATTTGTTTTTCTAAAGTTATAAAATTATTACTTTAATAAACCTGTAGTAAAACCTTTCTATGTCCTCAACAAAGAATAAAAATAAGGACATTAGCCCCATGAATGAGATATTTGATTATGTGATAGTAGGCTCTGGTGCTGCAGGGAGTGTACTTTCATTCTACTTAACCCAGGCCGGTGCCAGTGTCTGTTTAGTTGAAGCTGGCAAGTCATTTTCATCTGGTGAATACCCAGTAGATGAGTTAACCGCTAACAGTCAGCTTATGTGGCATGGTGGAGCTGATCTGAATACACAAGCCAATCTGATTTTATTGCGCGGCAAAACGGTAGGCGGTGGTACCGTGATTAATCAGTGTTTGTTAGATCATTTTGACACGTTTGCCTGGAATCTGTTTAAGCAAGCTAGCAATGTTTCCTGGTTCACCAACGAAATAATGCATCCACATTACTTAGCGATAGAAGAACAACTCTCAATTCAAACCATTAGCCAAGCTCACTGGAATAATAATGCGAAACTCTATGCAAAAAGTTTCGATAAGCTGAAGCTGAACTATGCGCCGCTGCAACGAGGACAATCTTACTGCAATAACATGGACTGTATTGTTTGCCTTGGTGGCTGTAATCGAAACTCGAAGCAAAGTATGCCAGCCACTTTTCTTAAGCTGGCTTTGCGACAAAAGCTCAAGTTAATCAGCCAGTATCATGTGAAAAATATTATTCCAGGAAAAAGCATAATTTCCATTTATGGAAATCATATAACTGGACCTAAGGTTATTAATGCTCGCCACTGTATATTGTCTGCTGGTGCATTAGGTACTACCGAAATTCTTTTACGCACAGGTTTCGCTAACAAACTGCCAGCCCTTGGTAAAGGTTTTTATTGTCACCCTCAGTTTATGTATTTAGCCCAATGTAAAGATCCTGTCGATGCACATATAGGTAACTTTCAAGGGATTAAATCCACTGATGTCCGGTTTCGTAAACAAGGCTTTAAACTTGAAAATGTATTTGCTCGCCCCATTGGTATTGCACTACTAAAGTCCGGTTATGGTCTTGACCATCAACAGTTTATGCAAAAATTTCGCTATTTAGCCTGTATCGAGGTTGCTATTCGCGACGAGTGCCCTGGTTTTATTACGCTGAAAAATAATCGGCTTGCTATCCATAAAATATTGGGAGATACCGATAAACAAAAAGTGAATAGTGGAAAGGATGTCGTTTTTGAAATGTTTAATCAATTAAATGTATCACATAAAGAGCAACCAACTTATCCAATTGGCCTACACTTAATGGGAGGTTGTGCTATAGGAAACAATAGCCATTCATCAGTGGTAAATGAACGATTTGGGGTATGGGGTGAGCCACGGCTGTCTATTGTAGATGGTTCAATTTTTCCTATTGCGCCAGGTATTAATCCCTCATTAACCATTATGGCGCTTGCCCATAGAGCAAGCCAATACCTGCTGAGACAACATACTCAATTACAGAAGACGACTAATGACATCCAAATATCTACAGCAACATCAACTGAATACGCTTAAAAAAATGGGTGACATTCTAATTCCTGGTGATAATAGTCTACCCAATTTCTCCTCAACAGGTTGCCTATCTCAAATTGATACTGTTTTACAGGCAACACATCCAGACGATGTAAACGCACTAAGAAAGCTATTAACCGTACTGTGCATAATGCCTAAGCAAGTATTGCATATATTGTTACCAGGAATTTTAAAACTAGCCAAATTACCTGGTATATTGGGAACCCCTTTCAGGCAATTTGAGTTTGCTACAAAAGGGCTTCTTATGTCGTTATATTATTCTGGATTATCTACAGATTTTAATGAATACAGTAGTGTTCACAGCAAAATTGGTTATCAGGTCTCCCCTCCAAGACCTATTGAAACTCCCCTTAACGTTAAAAGACAAGAAGGCTGACAATAAAGCCCTATCATCATTCGTTAACGGTATAGTGAAACTAAATGCTCGACTAAGGATAGCTTAATGTTTCAATATTCTTCTTCCACAATGACTCAAGATGGAACATCGTTATCACCTGAACAAGCGCTTCAACACGCTCGACTGACTTTCCAAAATAATCAGGTTTATTCCATCAAACAACGCATTACAGAAGTTAAACGTGTTATTGAATATATTCGTATAAATCGAGAAAGTATTACTGACGAGTTAACACAAGCAACAGGTAAAACACGCACTGATGCATTAGTATCTGAGATTTTGGGGGTATTGGATAATTTACATTGGAATTGTGCTAATGCTAAACGTATTCTAACAGAAAAAAAAGTGCACACCCCAATTACACTTCTTGGTAAATCATCACGCATTCGGCATGAGCCCTTTGGCGTTATTTTATTAATTGCACCCTGGAATTATCCACTACATATCAGTCTAACTTTTGCTATTGGGGCTTTTTTAGCAGGCAACTGCGCAATTATAAAACCCTCAGAACATACTCCAATGCCAGGTTTACTTGAGCGTATTTTTGCTTCTGCACCTTTATTAGCTTCTTGCATACAAGTCATTTATGGCGATGGAAAAACTGCCCAACAATTAATTGATGCCAAACCCGATAAAATTTTCTTTACTGGCAGCACCGTGACAGGAAAGAAAATTCTGCGACAAGCCAGTGAACACTTAATACCCGTTGACGTTGAACTCGGCGGCAAAGATCCTATGATTGTTTTTGAAGACGTCAACATCCAGCGCACTGTGGCTGGAGCACTATGGGGAGCAATGACCAATGCCGGTCAGTCTTGTACATCAGTAGAATTACTTTATCTACAACGTTCAATTTTTAACCCCTTTATCACTCAGTTTAAACAAGCAATGGAAGAGTTAGTTATAAACACAGGTGACCAGGGAAATGCGGATGTCGGTGCTATCACCACAAACTTTCAAGCAGAAATTATTCAAGAGCACTTAGAGGATGCTAAACGTAAAGGTGCTAACTTATTTAGTGTGGGGCAGGCTATTTCTGCGACAAGCCGACTGATTCCCCCTACCTTGATCACGGATGTCAGTGAAGATATGCTCATTGTGCAAGAAGAAACATTTGGCCCTGTTGTTTGTGCTATTCCTTTCGATAGTGAAGATGAAATAATCCGTTTAGTGAATCAAAGTCCCTACGGTTTAAGCGCAAGTGTGTGGAGTAAAGACCTTAAACGCGCACAACGTGTTAGTCATGCCCTGCAAACGGGTGCAGTTTCTATAAACAATGTTATGTTGACGGAAGGTAATCCAGCCTTACCATTTGGCGGTGTTAAGGAAAGTGGCTTTGGCCGAGGTAAAGGGGAAGAAGGCTTATTAGCTTTTACCCGTAGTAAAGCCATTATCATTGATAAACAAAGCTCAAAAAAAGAACCCAACTGGTATCCGTATACAATAAAGAAATATCAATTATTTAGTGAGCTAATTGATACACTATTTAACAATGACTGGTTAAAATATATAAAGCTGGCATTAGTAGGTGGTAAGCTCGATAAAACGTCACAGCAAGCTAGAGGTGATTAAAAAAACGTATATACGTAACCCCTTCCCCCTCGCTTAGAGCACTAGAGGGGGATATCAAAAAATAACAAAGTAATGCTGGTTAACGGTAGCTAGACATAATCACACACTTCGGACAAAGAGTATTTTTGAATATTGGGTACTTCGGCATGTTCTGAAGGATATCCAGTGACCAATAAAAGATAAGGGCGTTCATCTGATGGCCGCTGTAAAATGGTATTAAGAAACTTCATTGGGCTAGGGGTATGTGTCAACGTTGCAAGCCCAGAATAATGTAAGGCTATTATTAACATTCCACATGCAATGCCTACAGATTCAGCTGTGTAATAGTTTTTCTGTTTTTGCGCATCATGATAAGTAAACTTCTTAAGAAACACTGCAATCAAGTATGGTGCTGTTTCCAGAAAAGGCTTGTGTTCATCCGTACCTAAAGGCGCTAAAGCGTGCAACCACTCCTCAGGTGCACGATGTTGGTAAAAAGCTTTTTCTTCAGCTTCAGCTGCCAGACGAATTTCTTTTTTGACAGTTTCATTGCTAACTACAACAAAATGCCAAGGCTGCTTATTAGCGCCACTGGGAGCAGAACCAGCGGATAAAATCGCATTATCAATAATTTCCCGTGCAACGGCTCTATCTGAAAAATCCCTGACTGTACGACGCTGCTTAATAAGTTGGTAAAACTGACGAGAACGCAGCAGCATGTCTTCAGGGGAGTACTCTGTAAACGTCAAAGGGATAAATGGTGCAGGCTTCATCAGTCAATTCCTTTTGGGTATAGTTTATCCATTTTTTGATTAGTATATACCCTTCACGAATGATTTCTAGGTTTTGTTATCTTCACTCCTCACCCCAATCACCTATTAATATAGGCTCATGGGACTTAGTCACTCGATGGCCGCACCTAAAAACCATTCGTATTGGGTATAGTGAGTAACAAAGAAAATGCCCAAATCAGTTGCCCAGCGAAATATTCAAGCTGTCTTCTATGCTAATACATCAATATACTCCACTTTTTCGCCCGCCAGCTCTAATTTATTGATCCAGTCATGGGCCAATGCGTCAGGAGCACCCGAGACACCAGCACTAATATCACCAGATAACACAGACTCTACAGCAAAGCTGACAGGCAACTAAACAAGCCTAGACATTGCGGATACATCTGTTGCACCTGCGGCATCGATGAAGTAACTCCTGTGCCAAATTGTCTGAGCTTGCTTTACCACCTTGAGCTCAACACTAAACTTTTGATGATAAATAATTTAAAAAAGAATAACGATTAACTGGATTAGCCAAACTTACGAGATCCTTAATGCAACAAGTCTGCATTTTGGCATTATCGAGCATCAGCCCAGGATACCATTCTAAATCTGTATTCTTATCTAAAAAGTGACTCGTAACACTTTTATTATCAGATAAAAGTGCAGCTAAACTTAAATTGAATATTCCTGCACCTACTCCTAACAAATCATATTGTTGTTCCATCTTACTCCCCTTTATATTTAGATGCTTTTAGCTGCTTCAACAAACCATTTTCTTGAAAATGACAACCTAGACAAAACCAGTAACAAATAAACAAATACAGCTATACAAAGACTTAACAAATACCCAGTATCACCAAACTGCGACAAAATAAATCCTGCAACCATTGGATAAAAATAAACGCCTACAAAGTAACTCAGTGTAAAGAATGAAAGAACATCATGCCTATCATTTTCACTAGATACCTTAACGGCATATGTCTTTATGAGTGGATAGGCAAGTCCATACGATGTACCTAAACACACTGCACTCACAAAATATAAAATACTATTTGAACTATTAAAAATCATTACCAATAAACCAAACAGCATAAGACAAAGCAGATAAGGCATAGGGCTTAATGGATTTTTGCTAGTCAATACCCCGCCTAAAACTATTCGGCATAAACCACAGACAAAGAGTATGAGAAATAAAATAAAGAAAAGTTTAAGCTTCTATTTTCAGCATATTCTGTCTGAAAATTCATCATAGTGGAAAATACACAAGCCCCTAAAAAGACCATAATGAATGGAAATATAGCTTCTGTTTTTGTGATTTTAAGGTTTATGCCTTTAATCGATATCCTCTCACTCAAATTAGCTTCTATTTGAAATAGGCTCTATATGGATTCCTAGGGGGTAGCATATAATACAACCAAAGATGTATTATGCACGTCTATTTGGGTAAATTAAGTCAGTAATAAGCAAAGAATGATCAATATCAAACAACTGGTAAATGATGAGCAATGCTACCAGTTTATTCGTCAGAGACGTTGGCCTGATGGCGTCAGCTGCCCTCACTGCCAGTCTCAACAAGTAGAAGGCAATGGTAATCATCAAAAGCAAATTGCCCGAAAACGTTATCGCTGCCTAGCGTGTCATCGGGGATTTGATGACCTAACTCTC
>NZ_AUAF01000115.1 GCF_000428585.1 Zooshikella ganghwensis DSM 15267
AAAAGAGGTTAGTGAAATGATCCAACATCACTGGCAAATTGAAAACAGCTTGCACTGGAGTTTGGATGTTGCATTCAGAGAAGATGATAGTCGAATTCGTAAAGGACATTCAGCTGAAAATATGTCTAGAATTAGGCAGATAGCACTTAATATTCTTAAGCAAGATAATACTTATAAAATTGGAATAAAAAATAAGAGACTCTCTGCTGGTTGGGATCATGAATATTTAATGAAGCTAATTTGTTCGGTGTAAATTTATATGCGATTGCCCTGGGTCTTTAGCCCAGGCACCGTATAAATCATAAGTCATTAGGTTGATAAAGGTAAATTCATCACGTAAGGCATTTAAATCTACTGCCGCAAGCTTGGCTGGTGATGCTGATAGTGCTGCTGACAATTCGAAATCTGCACCATATTCAGCAGTTAATCGTGTTCTTAGTAATTTGATTAACGCTGTAAAGTTTTCTCGGTCCTGAACGTAGCCTTTAGTTAAGTCTGGACTGAGACCACTCCCTCCTGGGAATTCCCAGTCAATGTCTACACCATCAAAAACATTATCATGGCGTGCAATAAACGCTATCACTGATTCTACAAACGTTTGTCGCCATTCTGGCTTAGTGACCATATCGTAGAAAGGGTCACTGAGTGTCCAGCCGCCAATGGATAACATGGCTTTTAAATGGGGAAAACGTTGCTTTATCTTTTTGATGGCTGCTACTGAGTGAGGAACGGCAATATAATCGTATTCCGAAACTTCAAAGTCACCGTTACGTTCGACAACACCCAGTTTCACTAAGTCTCCACGTTCATTATTATTAACATCAGGAGCGAGTCCTTTACCGCAGCTAGCTCGCATGACTTTCCAACTGCGACTAACGCCACCATCAGGGCTAAACTCTCGATTTAATCCATCATTTTTTGTCGCATCAGGCCGGTCGTAATCGCAAATTGCAGCAAATGAATAAAATAAATGGGTTATATTATTGGCGGCTATGAGTTCTGCAGGAAAGGCGCGTTCCCAAACACCCCATTCTCCCATGTATAAACCAACAATTTTACCACTGGAAGTGACATCAAAGGGACGATGATGCTCTTTGTTTGCTCCCCAATTAGTATCACTATCGGTTGCTTTTCGTTGTTTTTGATATTGAATTTCATTTTTCCAGTCAACACCTGTTCGCTTAGCGACGTAGATATTGTAATCAGCAGGTCTAAACCCTGCAAAATTACGGTCGGGATCATTATTATCCCATACCCAGTCATAAAATAATTTTAGGTGAACACGTTCGCCAGTATATTTGCTGGAAATAAGATTCCAAGGAGCAGATATTTGTTGTGATGGTATATTCCCTGACATTTGTTGTGATATTTCTACTGCATAGTTTTTGCTGGTAGGTAATAGACATAAGCCTATCAATAACGTACTGGCAGGTGTTAAATGTTTACCAGATAAAAAAGTGCTTATTAATGACGTCATGACCGACTCCATTCAGTTTGATGACACTTGGGTGAATACTTTATTTTTGAGGCGAAATTAATAGGTACAGTCACAAATTATAAATCTAAATGTGAATGAGCTGACTCGCTATTTTTTTATTATGCTTTTTTGGAATAGAGGTATCTTACAAGGGCAATAGTAAATAAAAATAGTTTGTGGTGGGTAGAAGATCTGTCATTGCCAACTTATTTATTGCGAACTTCTAATTCACGTTTAAATTAGCCATTGTATATGCTTTGTAAGACGAAGAGGGGGGCAAAAGGTCTAAACTGTTTGTCGCAAGAAAGCGACAAGCATGCCCTCTGATAAAGATTTACGCTGTGTTTAATGATCGTTATACAGATTCTGCACAATAGTGCTTAAATGTAAATTATACCCTTCACGAATGATTTCTGGGTTTTGTTATCTTCACTCATGACTACCAAGGATGGAGGAAATGCAGTTTATGCAGGAGCATTTAACTGCCACCCAATCACCTATTAATATAGGCTCATGGGGCTTCATCGCTTGACGGCCCAGCTAGCACTTTTTATTTCAATTAGTGCTGCTATCGCTAGCTTCACAGTAGTAAGCCAGCCCCTAAAAATCCTTCACTGTGGGTATATAAAAAGTGGTTTAGAAAATGAGTTAATTCAGGCGAAACTATACGTATACTATTAACATTGTTAATAGATTTTAATGTGATAGTTGAATTAAAGACTAGAAGAGCCTATTTTATAACGAGGAACCTCTTTTCAGATCTTGTTGGTTTGGAATATTAAATAAGAATCAAGTGCATTTTCATTATATATAAATTTCAGCTTATTAGTAATTGCTTAACAAAAGTGCAATGGTTACAATTTACCAACAATTCAGGGTAATATGAATCACCAGGGCTGAATGTAAACAGTGTCTGGCCAGTAGTCAGCCTTTGGCATCATGGATATTTTGCTGGAGATGGAGTATAGATGCTGTGAATAATCATACACTCCCAATAATAAAGAGACTGATGCTATGCACGTAGTAAAACGCTGGTTAAGTTGTACGGTAAGTGCGTTGATATTACTGGGTACCTCCTTTTCTGCTAATGCGGTTGACTCTTATGTGCTGCCGGTTGTACCTGCCCGTCTGGAAGACGTTAAAGAGTTGTTGACGCAAGCGCTGGAGATAACAAAAGAAAGTCATGGCGATTATAAGCTTCGTAGTACACGAGCAAGGTTAACAGAAGATAGAATGCTCGTTGAGATTGAGAAGGATCGTCTGATTAACATCGCCTGGAGCTCAACCAGTCAAGAGCGAGAAGAAAAGTTTTATCCTATTCGTATACCTCTTCGCAAGGGGTTATTGGGTTATCGATTGAGCCTGGCAAACCCAGAAGGGCAATTAAAAGCACATCAGGTACAAACCTTAGCTGATTTGCAGCAGTTAAGAATTGGACAAGGTCAGGACTGGGGTGATGTAAAAGTTTATCAGGCTAATGGCATAGATCCATATAAAGTTTTTAAGTTTGAGTTGCTTTTTACTCAGCTTGCCAAAAAAAGGTTTGATTTGCTCCCTTTGGGAGTCAATGAAGTTCATGGTATTCTCGAGCGTAGAAAAGATAAGCATCCTAATTTGTCTGTTGAAAACGAGTTAGTGCTGTATTATCCATGGCCTTACTACTTTTTTATGTCCAAGAGCAATGCCAAATTAGCTAACCGAGTTGAAGTCGGACTTAATAAATTAGTCGCGAACGGAACATTTAATAAAATATTTTATAAGTATCATCGGGATAAAATTTTACGTGCAGACCTCAATAACCGACGCTTGATTAGATTGGATAACCCTGAGCTACCCGCGAAAACCCCACTCTCAAATCGAGCATTATGGTTTGAGCCAGGCGATATTGTAACAAATATGCTTTAAATCGGCTCAAAACCGCTTTAATTTCACCCCTGTCATTTATTTTTTAGTGACCGGGGTGGCAGTTAAATGCTCCTCGACAGAGGCTCCTGCATTGCTCTACTATATTGCCCTACTATGTGACATCCACGTCATTATGCGTAAACTGCTTGCACACTATTCTTGGTGGTCAAGAGCGAAGGCAACAAACCCTAAAATTGATTTGCGAAGGGTATAATGATTCAGAATAACTAGGTATTTGCTAATGGCTATGCAGATCAAGGGTACAGTTGGTAATATCCCAATAGACTTAACAGTAACCTGTGATGAAGACTTCCAGAGTATTGTCTCTGCAATTTTGGACTTATGTGCCAAGTAAAATAAAAACACGGCTACGGCTGAAAGCGACACTGTAGAGACGGAATCTACACTTGCGAATAATGAAGTTACAATTGCTAAGGCCTCAAGTACTGCAAGTTCTGATAACGATACACTGCTTTTACAGCGTGCACTTAAATATATAGAAACGGAAAACCAGGTTACGAACTATCAGTTAGTAGACTTTCTCTCAGGTCTAAAGGTAAATGAGCAGTCAATTAAGCAGACTATTATGAGGTTAAAACACCACAAGCATATTTGCTTAACAACTGAGTCCAGTGAAGCTCGGTCTAACTATTTGGTTTTTCACTGGCATAGTCGTAGTGAGTGAGTTTTAGACAGTACTAATAGTGTTTTTCACCCCAAGGCAATTGCATAAAACTTACCTTTACAAAAGACATTCTCTCAAGCTCTTTTAAAACAGCTGTGGTTATCGCTAGCCTTTACAGACCATAGTCTTTGTTTTACCAAGCTATACCCTTCGCGAATCAATTTTAGGGTTTGTTGCCTTCGCTCTTGAGCCCATTCACTTATTAATATAACCGCCCAGCAGCGCTGTTATATCAATTAAAGTGGCTACCGCAAGTTTCACAGCAGTAAACTTGCCCAGAGGCTTAATCGCTTGACGGCCCAGCTAGCACTTTTTATTTCAATTAGTGCTGCTATCGCTAGCTTCACAGTAGTAAGCCAGCCTCCTAAAAATCCTTCGCTGTGGGTATATACATCGAAATATCACCATTACTTGTTTAAAAATGATTGAGATCTTGCAAAAAGTGGGTTTGCAGTGGTTGAATGAGTTTTTATTGCATAATCAGAAAACAAAAAAGGATATAAAGTGGATAATAATAAAAATGCGATAGAACGACTGGCTGATGCAAAGCATGAGTTTGGCGAGCATGGTGGTGTTAATATGTCAATTGAGGCCAGCTCAACGTTTACAGTAATGGAAGCTAATACACTCCCTGAAATATTCCAGGGTCAAAAAGGACCTCAGCAAGGGGGGTGTTATTTATATGGACGTCATTTTAACCCTACAGTCTATAATTTAGCACAGCAGTTGGCGTGTATTGAGGGTAGTGAGTCAGCTTATTGTACCGCCAGTGGAATGGCAGCTATTTCCAGTACTTTGCTGCAGTTACTTAATCCGGGAGATGAAGTAATTGCTTCGCATACTATTTATGGTGGTACATATGCACTTTTACATGATTACTTCCCTTTAAAAAACAATATAAATACGCATTTTATCGATATACACCAGCCTGCGTTAATTGAGCAAAAAATCACTGAAAAAACTAAGGTTATTTATGTTGAGTCTATATCAAACCCTACGTTACGTGTGGCTGATATTAAATCATTAGCCAGTCTTGCTAAAAAGCATCAGCTTACGCTAGTGGTTGATAATACATTTGCTCCTTTAATTATTGAGCCAATTGCTTTAGGTGCTGATATTGTTATTCATAGTTTAACAAAGTTTATTAATGGAGCATCAGATACCGTAGCTGGGGTTGTGTGTGCATCAACTGACTTTGTAAGTCAACTTATGGATTTACATACAGGATCATTGATGCTGCTTGGTCCGACCATGGATCCAGAAGTCGCTTTTCGCATAAGTGCGCGTTTGTCTCATTTACCATTACGCATTCAAGCACATAGCCAACGCGCGCTGTATATTGCACAACAGCTGCAGGCACTGCAGCTACCCGTGACCTATCCTGGGTTGCCGGATCACCCAGATCATCGTCGACTAAAAGCTATTGGTAATGTTGATGAGTATGGTTTTGGGGGGCTATTAACACTAGACCTTGGTTCAGAAAAAAAGGCAAATACTCTAATGAATATTTTGCAAAACGAACAGCATTTTGGCTTTATGGCGGTAAGCCTGGGTTTTAGTGATACGTTAATGTCGTGCTCTGGTAGTTCAACCTCCAGTGAAATGACCGAAGAAGATAAGCAGCTTGCGAATATTTCACCCGGTTTGGTGCGCTTTTCTGTTGGGTATACGGGCAGCTTAGCGCAACGCTGGAATCAATTAAAGGCTGCCTTGGCAGCGTGTCAGATTATCTAGGGCCTGTTAACAGGCCCTAAGTTATAAATAACAACGTTTGGCTGCCAAGGTATTTGGCAGCCAGCATGGCGGCTGAAAGTATTTTATGGATATTAGGATTTTATAGAGTCGTGCACTGTTTCAATAAATTTAGTTGGTTCTTCAAAATGAGGGTAGTGACCCGATTTAGAAAAAACACATGCGGTGTAATTATCATGGTGTGTAGGCTGGAAGACATCGCCTGCCATCAAAAAGTCGTGGCTGCCCATAATATGCAGAACTTGTTGTTTAAGTTTTGAAACATCATAGTATGGAGTGGCTGTACTGTCCTTGTGAATACTATTGACAACGGCTTTAAAAATATCATCGCTATCTGATAAAGTGCACTGAGCTTTTAGTGTTTCAAATTTTTCCATGGCTTCAAAATTTGACCAGTAAAACAAGCTGCGAATGTCTCTGTTTTTGAGTGTTGCTCTAAATTTTTGTTTGATATCCCATAAACTGGCAGGGTCATTAACATCAAACTCAGTTGATGCCATGATGCTTTTATAATCCTCTTTTTGAAAAAGTTTCATGAGAATCATATCCATCATAAAATTTCTTTTAGCAGGAATATCTGCTCTTAATGAGCGCCCTAAAAAAATTATTTTTTTATTAATATCAGGTTTTTTTAATAAAGCATCATATACCAGTTTGGCACCGTAACTATGAGCAACAATGGCAGAAATAGAAACATCATTTCGGGCAAATGTTTCCAGCATTAATAAAAAGTCATCAATATTTGACGCATGACAGTACTGATCATGGGGCTTTGACAGTCCACATCCCCTTTGATCATAAGATATCCAGCCAAAATGTCGCGTAAAATACTGGCACTGGTTTACCCAGTTTTTAAAATAATGAGAGTGACTTCCTGGTCCGCCATGCACAAATAGAATTGAGTGTTTGTGTTGTTGGGGATTGATTGACCACCAGTGAAGAGTATGTTGCGTAGAGTTTAGTGGCTGTTGCATAGATTATTACTTCCTGTATGTGTACGGCGATTTATGTCTTTGTCGCTCAGTATAACAAGCGTGAACTAGAGAAGACCATTCTTGGCCTTTGTTGCTTACGGTGCTCTTAGCACCTGTTTTGCAAACCGTTTAAAGCATTTGAAATTGCTAATGTGATGTCTTTAACCTATCAAGACGCAATCGTTGTCGTTTATCAAACAGTTGCCGTGTTGTGAAGTAAGTGGTAATAAAGCTTCCCAAGCCAGTAGCAACTGTAATTAAGATTAAAATAGCAATTTGATAACGTATTGCCTGTGATGGGTCGGTGCCTGCAAGGATTTGTCCTGTCATCATTCCAGGTAAGCTAACGATACCGGCTGCAGCCATCCCATTAATCGCGGGGATCATGGCATGATGCTGAGCTTGGCGGCGAAGAAAAGCGGTTGCTTGTAACCAGGTTGCGCCTTGCATCAATTGCCCTTCAATACGGTCTTGAGCCTCATGTGCTGTAACCGTTATATACTCCCTTGCTAATGACACTCCATTTAGGCTATTACCAAGCAGCATACCCAGTAATGGAATAAAATACTGCGGATGGTACCAAGGTGTTGCTTGAATAAAGGCTAAAAGCATTAGGAATAGCATACTCGTGGTTGCAATAAATAGTGCAAGCGTACTAATCCAAATGTTCCAACGTGTTACCCAAGAATAGGTTTGTCGTGCATTAGCCTCGCGCCCTGCAGCGAGAATCATCAGTAACGCAACGCCTAACACCAAAGAAAGCTGAATATGGCTAAATAACCACGTTAAAATGAGGCCAATAATGCTGAGCTGTAATAACATTCGCAGCATGCTGATAAGCAGCTGTCGTGAGATTCCCGGTGCAAGATTTCGCTGTAACAAGGCGAGTGCACTCAGTAATAGGATACAGAGAGTTAAGTCAATGTTGCTGAGTTCAATCATCTTCACTTAAGTAACCTCCATGTAAAGTGAAGCGTTTTGCGCGTCTGATCAGCCAAGGCGATGGGTGATGAGCAACCCAGATAATACTGCGATCTGGTTGTGCCAAAAAGTAATTAAACAAGAACTGTTCTAAGAGGGACTGACTAGTGGGATCAAGATTTGCTGTAGGCTCATCAAGTAATAAGACGTAAGGGTTATGTTGTAGTGCTCTGCAAAGGGCGAGTCGCTGTTTTTCACCTGTTGAAAGAGTATGTATCGGTTGCTGGGTGATTGAAGGTGATAAAGCTAGCTGAGTAAGCCAGTGATCAATATTGCAGGAAAAGTGTTCTTTTGCGGTAGGGTACCACCAGCTGGGCATTGCAGGAACTAAAGTCACATTCCGTCGCCACTGTGATGGTTCAGTGTCAGATTGTTTTTGGCTGTGTAATAAGACTTCTCCTTGGGCGGGAATCAAGTCAGCCAGTGCTTTTAGCAGCAGGCTTTTGCCACTGCCTGAAGCCCCTTGAATACACATACATTCTTGGGCGAAAAGGCTGAAGTTAATGTGTTGTAAAGAATGTACTGATAAGTGTTTGACCTGCAGTAAGGGGACAGAATTGTTCATGATGTGTAAGGCTATTCAACAGGTTTACTCTTCGTTTTGGGGTTGTACCCGTACAATGAAGATACACTATGATTTTAGTCTTTTGTAGATGTAGTTCACATTAAAATAAAGGTGTGTGTCGCTGTGTATCAAGTCAAGCAGCTGTAGTCATTTACTAAAGGGTTGCGTACAGGGCATTCTACATAGCGTGAAATATACCCTTAATGAATCACTTTTAACAAAACAGAAGGAGAAGCAAGAAAGATTAGCTAATTAGACTAAAAAACAGTAAGCAGGAAGTTAATTATGAAGTTGGTCAAATATAAATCGTTATATACGCATAAAAATAATAGGAATTTTTCACGTTACTTTAGGCTTTTTTTCATCATTTCTATCTCCCAAGTTGTGTTTTGGGGAACGCAGTCGTGGGCGTCAAGCACTAATACTCATGAATCACTTGTGCAGTATCAGCAAGCCTCAAATATACTCCGTCAAACGTTGGAAACATCGCTTTTTACATTGCCACCTCGAAAGCAAGGCCACTATGGAATTCGCTTATTTCGGTTAACGGGTGATAAAAAATATTTAGCGACGAGTTTGTATGATGCTTATGTCGTCGCTGATCGTTTGGATTTTATTGCCAGTCGTTTGGATGATAAAAACTATATAGAAAAATACGTTAAACGAGTACGCAGGAAACAGCACAATAATTATAAAGGAAAACTAAGGCGTGAAGTGCTAGCGAGTAACGGTGAATTTATATTTTATAGCTCAGCTATTTTACCTTTTATGAACCGAATGGATGAATTAGGTTTACAGTCAATACATAATACAAAGCTACGTGCAGCGCTTAAAAAGTTTGACTTTAAGTCTGTGCTTTTAAAACCTGAAGTCATACGAGCATGGGCTGCACAGTCTGCAAACTGGGTTTATTGGTTATATCAGTTAGATATTGTTGATTTAAGAAAATCTTATAAAGATGCATTTGTAAAAACATTTGAGAATGACCAAAACTTAAAAGGCGATGCTTATAGCAATAAAATTTATGGGTTAACCCACTTTATTTTTGCGGCAAGTCGTTATTATCAGCAACCAGTGGATAAAAAACAGTTTGCTTGGATTTATGATTATTTTGAAAAAAATATAACGCGAATATTAAAAGAAACAAAACCTGATGTAATTGCGGAGGTGGGCGTAAGCTTTCTGCTGGCAGGAGAAGTGTATCACCCCGTGGTTAAACAGTGTCGGGAATACATCATGCAGGCAATAGATACTGAGCATAAAATGATTCCTTCGGTAGATGGAGAGTGGGATTTGGCCAAAGGGGAACATCGTAATGTGCTTGCATTTATGTTGTTCTATTTACCGCAGCCACTACATCCAGGCCCATATCTGGCTAAAGATGATAGATTTCGTTCATATTTACCCAAAAGCGCAGTTGTTAAATCTGTACAGCGATGAGTGTATGAAGCTATATAATAGGTATAAAGCCGGTTTATTAATTCTTTTATGGATGTTTAGTCATGGTGTGCAAACAGTCTTTGCGTCGAATGCTGAACAGCAAGCGGCGCAAAAGGCTGCATTAAAAATTCAAGAAATTTATGATCGTCATCAATTGCAGCTAACGCCTAAAAGAAAAGCGCACTATGCTTTACGCATGTATCGGCTAACAGGACAGGAGAAGTATGTTAGTGAAATTATTAATCATGTATATCGACTAGTCGCACGTGTCAGTTGGTATGATGAGCATGTAAAAGATGAAAAGTTTAGGTTACAAATAACCGATGATTTAACCTCACGCTTTGGACAAAAAAGTCGTGATCAACTCCGGAGCCGCTTTTGGCAACAAACAGAGTTCAAAGCACTACGCTTTGAGTTACACAGTGTGTATTTATTAGCCCAATTGAATCAGCTGGGTATTAAGCCAACACACTTTTCTAATTTACTGCATCATTTGCAAAAACAGCCATTAGCAAAAATTCTTTTGGATGAGTCCTTTATGCGTGTTTATGCAGCACAAGCAGCAAATTATGTTTTTTGGTTAGAAGAGTTAGGCATTGCTTCGTTATCTGAAAAGTTTATTCGTAAGTTTAAGGAAATTTATCCTAAAACAAAGGACTCTGAGCTGTCACAGTTGGAGTATCAAAATAAACTTTATGGTTTAACACATATCGTTCTTGCGGCAAGTCGATATTATCAGAAGTCTGTTGATGCTGAGCGATTTCAGTGGGTAACAGCGTACTTTGTGAGTACATTAGATACCATTGAAAAGCGAGCAAAAGCAGATGTATTGGCGGAGATTGGGGTGTGTTTAAAGCTGGTTGATTATTCTGACCAAGTGGTAATACACCGATTAAAACGACGGTTGTTGGCTAAAATCGATAAGACGCATCATATTATTCCTGGAGTGGATGGGAATGTCTCTTTTAGTGCTGGAGAACATCGAAATGTGCTGACTTATGCTTTTTTTAATTGGCCTAAGCAGTTAATAACGGGCCCAGATTTGACGCAAACACCCGCCTGGCGTAGACAGTTACCTTACCGATTATCGTTAGATTAGTTTGTCGCCCCAGCTACTTATTAAGGTAAGCTCTGGGGCATTGCTTGTTGGACAAATTAGTCCATTTAAAGGTAAAGGGCAGAAGTTAACTGATGAGCACTGCTTTAAAATGTTTACGGCACAACGATACGTAGCGCTCTTCACCACCAATTTCAATTTGGGAGCCTTCTTTGATGGCTTTGCCGTACTCATCAAGTCGTGCGACCATTGTTGCCTTTCGGCCGCAGTGACAGACCGTTTTTAATTCACTGATTTTATCTGCCCAGGCGAGCAAGTAATGGCTACCTTCGAATAACTCGCCTTTAAAGTCAGTACGAAGTCCATAGCAGAGCACTGGAATATTGAGCTGGTCAACCACTTCAGACAGTTCTGCAACATGAAGTTTAGTGAGGAATTGGGCTTCATCTATCAGCACGCAGTGAATGGGTTGTTTTTCACTGGTCTGCTGGATAGTCGCAAAAAAGTTATCTTGAGTTTGAAATAAGTGAGCATTTGCTGAAAGACCAATTCGGGAGCTGATTTTTCCCTTGCCGAATCGATCATCAATGGCTGCAGTAAATAGAAGAGGTTCCATGCCTCTTTCTTTATAATTATGCGCAGACTGGAGCAGAGCAGTTGACTTGCCTGCGTTCATTGCTGAGTAGTAAAAGTAGAGTTGTGCCATTTTAAGTTTTTGTACTGTTAAGTATTTGTAGTATACGGAGGGTATAGCCATCTAATGCGATGGTACATTAGGACTATGCAATGTAGACAATGGAGAAACATTGGCAGACATTGCATCTTAGTGTAGGGCTGTTCAGAGCCAGGGCGGAGATAAACTAGTGGCCTTTCAGGGCAAAAATGCCGGGTGCGTTACGCCAGTAGCTCTTGTAATCCATTCCATAGCCAAAGATGTAACGATCTTCAATTTGAAGACCAATGAAGTCACTTTCTAACTCAACAGCTTTGCGGTCATGTTTTTTCTCGACCAGTACGGCTGTTTGTACGGCTTTTGCGCCCTGTGCTTTGCAGAACTCTACAATGGCTGCCAGCGTATGGCCTTCATCGAGAATATCATCAAGAATAAGCACAGTCCGATCTTGCATTGACGTGCTCGGATGCACCTTCCAGTCCAGCTCACCGCCTGTAGTTTCATTGCGGTAACGAGTAGCATGAATATAGTCAACTTCCAATGGAAAGTTCAGTTTAGTGAGCAGTTTGCCACTGACAACCAGGCCACCATTCATGATGCAATAAACTAATGGGTTACTGTTAGCGAGTTCAGCGGTAATGGCTTGTCCCATTCGCTCAATCGCTGCTTCTACTTCAGCTTCAGTGTATAAACAGTCGGCTTCGGCATAAACCTGTTTAATATGCTCAAGATCTGCAGACATGAATTGGGAACCTCGTATCTATGTTTGATGAAACCTAAGGTGATTCGCTTTGGTTTAGCACCTGGTGATGTAGAGTGTATATGAAGCTGTTTGCATGATTACTTCATACAAGTAAGCAAATGGCTGATGTCGGGCTATTTGTTTACCGCATTTCAGGTGGCCATCAATTTTGCTACCAATAAGGGCGGGAACGATACAGTGACTCTCGCTTGAGAGCAAGCCCCAAATGCCTATCGAGGCACCAAAAATCCAGACTACTTTTGGCAAGAATGCCCTGTATAACGACGGCTACAGGCTTTTGTCTAGTCCGCATATAGAGTGATAACAGTACCTTAAGTAGGTGTCATCAGCCTTATCTTTTTTGGTTAAACAATAGCTAACAAGCGCTTGCTTACAATATGAACGAAAATAAAAAACCATAGGTGTTGTAAAGCATTAGGCAGATGTTTCGTTACAGGGTAGAATACGGCCAATTTGCCTGGAGCAAATGAAACAATTTTGTCATATGGACGCCTCTAAAAATAGTGATTTTTATGTAAGAGTAAAGGAGCACTGCGCGGAGGACCACAGTGTATAAGGAGTACATGAGGGTCCGAGTACAGCGCTGACACAGCTATTTCGAAAAAGTGCATTTTTAGAGGTGCTCATATGTAAGACTTACCTGGAACGAAGGGTATCATCAATATATGGCTACAACCCGTCGATTAGTGGTGTTTATAGCAATAGGCAACTTGGTGTTGTGTTTGCTGTATGTGCCGTATTATCTGACGATGCTGTTTCGTTGATGTTGATTTGAGGTTATCTATGAGCGTCTTTGAAATAAAACATCCTCTTGTACAGCACAAGCTGGGTATTATGCGTAACAAGAACATTAGTACTAAAGGTTTTCGTACGCTGGCAAGTGAAGTAGGGTGTCTATTAACGTATGAAGCGACGAAAGACCTTCCTTTAGAAGATTACGAAACAGAAGGCTGGGCTGGTCCTGTTAATGTAAAACAAATCAAAGGGAAAAAGATAACCGTTGTACCTATTTTAAGAGCAGGTCTGGGCATGCTTGATGGGGTTATGGAGTTGATCCCAAGTGCTCGGGTTAGTGTTGTAGGTCTGTATCGCAACGAAGAAACCCTTGAGCCAGTACCTTATTTTGAAAAACTGGTGAGTGACCTTGATGAGCGTATGGCGCTGGTGATTGACCCTATGCTAGCAACTGGTGGTTCAATGATTGCCACTATTGAAATGTTGAAGCAAAAAGGTTGTCAAGAAATACGAGTGCTTGTTTTAGTGGCAGCACCAGAAGGCATTGAGCGTGTTACCAAAGCGCATCCTGATGTCACTATTTATACAGCATCTGTTGATGATTGCTTGAATGAAAAAGGTTACATCCTTCCTGGCTTAGGGGATGCGGGAGATAAGATTTTTGGAACCAAATAAGCCAAGAAGCCGTTCGGCTTCTTGGCTTAAGTTTGCTGATTAACACGGCCGTCGTGTTTTGCAGGTAGCGCTATACTTTAGGATCGATTAGACAATTTTTGATCTTCCAGGGAGGGTGCTGAAATGCAAAAGTTTGGATTGTTATTCGTTGGCGTACTTTGTTATCAGTCATTAGTAGCACAGGCTGACATAGCGTTTCGCGTAAATGGCGAAGACTTAGTTGCCAGTAATGATGATGTACTCTTTGCTGAGCTTAATAAAGATAGCTTTAATAGCCCAGTCATTGATATAGAGCTATCTGATGAGTTTGGTAAAAAACTAGCTCGATTTACAGGCAGGTACATAGGGCAACCGATGTCGATAAGCATTGATGGCACACTCGTGAGTGCAGGTACAAAGATCAGGGAAAAAATAGGACACAAGCTGTCTGTAACAGGATTGTCAGAACAAGAAGCTTCGCGTATTTTACAGTCATTACTGTTAGCGTCTGAAAGTTAAGTGCACTTCTAAAAATGCACTTGTCTTAGAGGCCCCTTAACTATTTCTGGGTACTATTAAAAAGGAAGCGTAGTGCCCAGTTATAGTTAAATATAGAAATAGCAAGGATGCTATGGATAATAACAATACATTAGACGCCTACTGGATGGGATATACAGCTAATCAACATTTTAAAGCTCATCCCCGGCTCTTGGAAAAAGCCAAAGGCATGTATTATTGGACACCTGAAGGGCGAAAGATTCTTGATGCCACTGCAGGTCTTTGGTGTGTAAATGCAGGGCATAATCGTGAAAAGATAGTGACGGCTATCCAACAACAGGCCGCTACACTGGATTTTGCACCTGCTTTTCAAATGGGCCATCCCAAAGCATTTGAGCTTGCCAAAAAACTTGTGGCGATCACTCCTGGAAATTTAAATCATGTGTTTTTTACAAATTCAGGATCTGAGTCAGTAGATACTGCACTTAAAATAGCTTTGGCATACCATCAACTGACAGGTGAGGGCAGAAGAACGCGTTTAATTGGCCGAGAACGGGCTTACCATGGCGTTAACTTTGGTGGAATGTCTGTAGGGGGCATTGCCGTGAACAGGAAACTGTTCCCAAACTTATTGGCACAAGTTGATCATTTGCCCCATACCCACGATTTAGCTCGTAATCAATTTAGCTTGGGGGTGCCTGTTTATGGCGCTGATAAAGCTGACCGGCTTGAACAGATTGTCCAGTTACATGACCCGTCTACCGTTGCTGCCGTTATTATCGAGCCTGTAGCAGGTTCTACGGGGGTGTTAATTCCGCCGGCAGATTATTTACAGCGAATACGTGAAATTTGTGATCAGTATGGTGTACTACTGATTTTTGATGAAGTTATCACTGGGTTTGGACGTTTAGGTAAGCCATTTGCGGCAGACTACTTTAATATTAGCCCTGATATAATGGTTACGGCAAAAGGGTTAACAAATGGTGCAGTGCCCATGGGGGCTGTTTTTGTCAGTGATAAAATATATTCAGCTTTTCGTCAAGATGATCCTATGGCGATTAATTTTTATCATGGTTATACCTATTCAGCACATCCATTAGCCTGTGCTGCAGCCATTGGTACGCTCGAGACTTATCAAGAGGAAAATCTATTATATAAAGCTTCAGAACTAGCAGAGTATTGGCAACATGCTCTACATAGTCTAGCCGATTTGCCTTATGTGATTGATATTAGGAACCTGGGCTTAGTGGGTGCCATTGAGCTAGAACCAAGAAAAAATGAACCAAATAAACGTGCTTTTCGGGTTTACCTTGATATGTTTGAACAAGGCGTTTTAGTTCGTACGACAGGTGATGTTATTGCTTTATCACCACCGCTTATTATTTCTAAACCAGAAGTAGATCAAATAATTATAACGCTGAGGCAGGTGTTAAAGCAGCTAAGTAGTTAATTGCATATACAATTCAAAATCAAGCGTTAGCAAAAAAATAAACAGTAGCTTTGTGTACTAAGCGAAATTTAAAGTGTTGAAAGATATACCCTTCACGAATGATTTCTAGGTTTTGTTATCTTCACTCCTCACCCCAATCACCTATTAATATAGGCTCATGGGACTTCGTCACTCGATGGCCGCACCTAAAA
>NZ_AUAF01000116.1 GCF_000428585.1 Zooshikella ganghwensis DSM 15267
TCTACGTGAGCATAGTGGCGGTTTGGAGAATCATACTCAACGTGTGCTGTTGAGATAGTGATACCACGCTCACGCTCTTCAGGCGCATTATCGATTTGATCAAACGCTTTAACTTCACCACCCCACGTTTCCGCACATACGCGAGTCAGGGCTGCTGTCAATGTAGTTTTACCGTGGTCAACGTGACCGATTGTACCTACGTTAACGTGTGGCTTATTACGTTCAAACTTAGCTTTAGCCATTGTGAGTTATACCTTCTTATCAGAATTGGATTGATTAACCTTTGCTCTTGATAACTGCCTCAGCAACACTGGCAGGTGCTTCAGCGTATTTTTCGAACTCCATGGAGTAGGTCGCACGACCTTGTGTCGCAGAGCGAAGGTCTGTAGCGTAACCAAACATTTCCCCTAGAGGCACTTCCGCACGAATCACTTTACCTGAAGATGAGTCATCCATACCTTGAACCAAGCCGCGACGACGGTTCAAGTCACCCATGACATCCCCCATGTAGTCTTCAGGCGTTACCACTTCAACCTTCATGACAGGCTCAAGGAGTGCAGGCTGTGCCTGAGGTGCATATTTTTTCAGTGCCTGAGAAGCTGCGATTTTAAACGCCATCTCACTGGAGTCAACGTCGTGATACGAGCCATCATACAAGCGAGCTTTCAGGTTAAGCAGAGGGTAACCGGCGATAACACCGTTTTGCATCTGCTCTTCAATCCCTTTTTGAACAGCTGGGATGTATTCTTTTGGAATTACACCACCAACGATTTCGTTGACAAATTCCAAACCTTCGTTTTCAGAAGGTGAAAACTCAATAACAACGTGTCCATACTGACCACGACCACCAGATTGGCGAGCAAATTTGTGATCAGCATTTACAGAGCCACGTAACGCCTCACGATAAGCAACCTGTGGCTTACCAATGTTAGCCTCAACGTTAAACTCACGCTTCATCCGGTCAACAATGATATCCAGGTGCAATTCACCCATACCAGAAATAATTGTTTGGCCAGATTCTTCATCTGTTTCAACACGGAAAGATGGATCTTCCTGAGCCAACTTACCTAAAGCAATACCCATTTTCTCTTGGTCGGCTTTAGACTTAGGCTCAACTGCCACAGAAATTACCGGATCAGGGAACTCCATTCTTTCCAGAGTAATAATGCTGTCTTGAGCACAAAGCGTGTCACCAGTAGTAACATCCTTCATGCCAATCAGTGCAGCGATATCACCTGCTAATACTTCTTTAATTTCCTGACGGTTGTTTGAGTGCATTTGCACCATCCGGCCAACACGCTCTTTTTTGCGCTTGACTGGATTAAAGACAGAGTCGCCAGAAGAAAGCTTACCAGAGTAAACGCGAACGAATGTCAATGTACCCACAAACGGGTCAGTGGCAATCTTAAATGCCAATGCTGCAAAAGGAGCATTATCATCAGCTTCACGCGTTTCTACCGTTTCATCATCATCAAGTGTACCTTCAATAGCCTTAACTTCTGTAGGCGATGGTAAATACTCAATGACAGCGTCCAATACCGCTTGAACACCTTTATTCTTAAATGCTGAACCACAACTAACCAGAACAATTTCGTTGTTCAGCGTACGCTGACGAAGACCTTGTTTGATTTCTTCAACGGAAAGATCACCTTCTTCAAGGTATTTTTCCATCAACTCTTCAGTTGCTTCAGCAGCACTTTCCAGCATTTTTTCACGCCACTCAGCAGCAACATCTTGTAAATCTGCAGGAATGTCTTCTAGCTGGTAAGTCATGCCTTGATCCGCTTCATTCCACATAATGGCTTTCATCAGAAGCAAATCAACAACACCTTTGAATTCATCTTCTGCACCAATATTAATTTGAATTGGCACAGCATTAGCACCTAGACGCTCTTTTAGCTGATCGACAACCATAAAGAAATCAGCGCCCGCACGGTCCATTTTATTTACGAAGACCATACGTGGTACATGATATTTGTTTGCTTGACGCCATACAGTTTCAGTTTGCGGTTGCACACCAGATGAACCACAAAGCACAACTACAGCACCATCAAGCACACGCAAAGAACGCTCTACTTCGATTGTAAAGTCAACGTGTCCAGGAGTATCAATGATATTAATACGGTGCTCATCAAACTGCTTGCTCATACCCTGCCAAAAACAGGTTGTTGCAGCTGAAGTAATGGTTATACCACGCTCCTGCTCCTGCGCCATCCAGTCCATGGTCGCAGCGCCATCATGCACTTCACCAATCTTATGAGAGAGACCAGTATAAAACAGTACTCGTTCAGTAGTCGTCGTTTTACCTGCGTCTACGTGCGCACAAATACCGATATTACGGTAGCGACTAATAGGGGTTTTTCGAGCCACGACACTATCCTCTGATCATTAGAAACGGTAGTGGGAGAACGCTTTGTTGGCTTCAGCCATACGATGCACGTCTTCACGTTTCTTAACTGCAGAACCTTTTCCATCAACAGCATCTAAGATTTCACCAGCCAAGCGCAAAGCCATAGATTTTTCGCCACGCTTACGTGCCGCATCTACTAACCAACGCATTGCTAACGCAGTCCGGCGAGAAGGACGTACTTCAACGGGAACTTGGTAAGTAGCACCACCAACCCGACGAGATTTAACTTCAACCACTGGAGCAACTTGCTCAAGCGCTTTTTCAAATAAATCTAAAGGTTCAGATCCTTTAGTGCGCTCTTCAACTTTATCCAGAGCACCATATACAATTCTTTCTGCAACAGATTTTTTACCACTAACCATTACATGGTTAATAAACTTAGCCAAAGTCTGACTTTTGTACTTTGGATCTGGTAAAACTTCTCGCTTTGCGACTACACGTCTTCTTGGCATGATAAGCCCTCAATAGGTCTTCAGGGTGAACCTAAGAAACTAAGATCTACAGCTTTTAGTTATTCACACTGTCAGAAAATAGTACTTAGCCTTACTCTTACCGATAAGCAAATTTACTCAAAGAACAAAGTTGTTCTGTGAGCCAACATCCCTTACTTAGGACGCTTAGTACCGTACTTAGAACGGCCTTGCTTACGATCATTAACACCTTGGGTATCCAAGCTGCCACGTACAGTGTGATAACGCACACCTGGCAAGTCTTTTACCCGTCCACCACGGATCAACACAACACTGTGCTCTTGTAGGTTGTGACCTTCACCACCAATGTAGGAAGTCACTTCGAATCCGTTGGTCAATCTAACACGACATACTTTACGAAGCGCTGAGTTAGGCTTCTTAGGAGTGGTCGTATAAACGCGTGTACAAACACCACGACGCTGAGGACAACCCTGTAGCGCAGGTACGTCACTTTTAGCGACTTTGCGTTTGCGTGGCTTACGAACCAACTGGTTAATAGTAGCCATGGATGCAAACTCCAATTACTAACTAATGGTTTATAAAGAACCAAAAAAAAGCAGGTGATAAACCCGCCTTTTTAAGGACGCGAAATTGTAAAAGTCAAGTAGGTGCGAGTCAAGTGACAGCTCATCGCAGAGCTGTCAACATGTCGCATATCCGTAATAGGTGATTAGGAGTTACCAGAGTTTAAAGCTTCACTCAGGGCTTGCTCTACATCACTTGCACTGACTTTACTTGTTGTGGCTGCTTTGGCTAAAGCTTGATCACGCTTGCGCTTACGCTCGCTATGATAAGCTAGACCAGTACCTGCAGGAATCAATCGACCTACCACAACATTTTCTTTTAGGCCTCTTAAGTGATCCTGCTTACCTGTTACTGCTGCTTCAGTCAGAACCCGAGTTGTTTCCTGGAAGGACGCTGCAGATATAAAGGACTCAGTAGCCAGTGACGCCTTGGTTATACCGAGGAGTACTCGCTCAAATTTAGCCAGGAACTTATTGTCAGCAGCAAGTGCCTCATTAACTTCCTGTACATGGGTAAACTCTAATTGTTCACCCTTAATCAGCTCAGAGTCTCCAGCATCAGTCACTTCAACTTTTCTCAACATTTGGCGCAGGATAGTTTCAATGTGCTTATCATTGATTTTTACACCCTGCAGACGGTAAACGTCTTGAATTTCGTTGACAATGTACTTCGCTAGCGCACTCACACCCTGTAATCGCAGAATATCGTGTGGGTTTGCAGGACCATCGGCGATTACCTCACCGCGAGCCACCTGCTCACCTTCAAACACGTTAAGCTGACGCCACTTTGGAATAAGCTCCTCATGATTATCGCTGCCATCTGGTGGAGAAATAACCAAGCGTTTTTTACCTTTGGTTTCTTTACCAAAGCTCACTGTACCGCTAATTTCAGCCAGGATAGCTGACTCTTTTGGTTTACGAGCTTCAAATAAGTCTGCAACCCGAGGCAAACCACCCGTGATATCTTTGTTACCCGAGCTGGCCTGTGGAATCCGCGCAATAACATCACCCACTTCCACCTTCGCATTATCGGTAAGATTCAATAATGCACTGGCAGGCAAAAAGTACTGAACAGGCATATCAGAATTAGGGAATTTAATCTCATTACCTGCATCATCAAGCAGCATGACTGCTGGACGGATATCTTTACCTGCCGTAGGACGATCTTTAGGATCGATAACTTCGATATTCGATAGCCCAGTCAACTCGTCAGTCTGACGCTTAATGGTGATGCCGTCTTCCATACCAGAGAACGATACCGTTCCACCTACCTCAGTAATGATTGGGTGGGTATGTGGATCCCATTTCGCTACTACCTGACCGGATTCTACTTCACTGCCATCTTTAACAGAGAGCATTGCGCCATAAGGCAGCTTGTAGCGTTCACGCTCACGACCAAACTCATCAGCTACGGCCAACTCACCAGATCGAGATACTGCTACTAACGTACCATCTGTCCGTTCTACAGACTTCAGGTTATGCAGCCTGATTTTACCTTTGCTCTTAACTTGTACACTGTCAGTAGCAGAGGTTCTTGATGCAGCACCACCGATGTGGAAGGTACGCATCGTCAACTGTGTACCAGGCTCACCAATAGATTGAGCTGCAATTACACCCACAGCTTCACCAACATTAACTCGGTGGCCACGACCAAGGTCTCGACCATAACACTTGCTACACACACCGTAACGTGTTTCACAGGTGATCGGTGAGCGAACAATAACCTCGTCGACATTCAAGTTTTCAAGACGCTCAACCCAGCGCTCATCAATAAGTGTTCCCGCTGGAACCGCAATATCACTGGTAGTCCCTGGGCGGATCACATCTCTTGCAACAACTCGTCCAAGAATACGCTCACCTAAAGGTTCAACAACATCGCCACCTTCAATATGGGGCGCCATGTGAAGCCCTTCTTCTGTACCACAGTCAACCTCAGTGACAACCAAGTCTTGAGCAACATCAACCAGACGACGTGTTAAGTAACCTGAGTTCGCTGTTTTTAAGGCTGTATCTGCCAGACCTTTACGTGCACCGTGGGTAGAAATAAAGTACTGCAATACGTCTAGTCCTTCACGGAAGTTTGCAGTAATAGGCGTTTCGATGATCGAGCCGTCTGGCTTAGCCATCAAGCCCCGCATACCTGCAAGCTGACGTATCTGAGCAGCACTACCCCGCGCACCAGAGTCAGCCATCATGTAAACAGAGTTAAATGATGGTTGGCCAACCTCTTTACCTTCACGGTCGACAACCAGGTCAGTACCAAGACTTTCCATCATTTTCTTGGCAACTAGCTCATTGGCTCGCGACCAAATATCAATCACCTTGTTGTATTTCTCACCCTGCGTTACCAAACCTGAAGCAAATTGATTTTCAATTTCTTCTACTTCACGGTTTGCCGCTTCAATGATATCTACTTTCTCATTGGGGATTTCGAAGTCATTTACCCCAATCGAGCTTCCAGAGATGGTGGCAAAGTGGAAACCGGTATACATAAGCTGGTCAGCAAAGATAACTGTTTCTTTCAAGCCGACATTGCGGTAGCAGGTATTAATCAATCTAGAAATTGCCTTCTTAACCATAGCCTGGTTAACAAGCTCAAAAGGAATTCCTTTTGGACAAACATCAAACAGCAGCGCACGCCCAATCGTTGTATCAGCGATAAACGTTCTACTGGTTTCATTTCCATCATGATCTTTATTTACTTCGCTTATACGTACTTTCACACGAGCGTGTAAATCAACTTTACCTGCACGGTAAGCACGGTGAACTTCACGAATATCAGCAAATGCCATCCCTTCACCTGGCACATTAATCGCGTCACGGGTCATGTAATAGAGACCGAGAACCACGTCCTGAGAAGGTACGATAATGGGCTCACCATTCGCCGGTGCCAAGATATTGTTGGTAGACATCATTAGCGCACGTGCTTCAAGCTGTGCTTCAAGCGTTAATGGCACGTGAACAGCCATCTGGTCGCCATCGAAGTCAGCATTGTAGGCCGCACAAACAAGTGGGTGAAGCTGAATAGCTTTACCTTCAATCAATACCGGCTCAAACGCTTGGATACCTAAACGGTGGAGGGTAGGTGCACGGTTAAGTAAAACTGGGTGCTCGCGAATAACTTCAGCTAAGATATCCCAGACTTCTGCCGTCTCACGCTCTACCATTTTCTTCGCAGCTTTAATAGTTGTAGCCAAGCCACGGTGTTCAAGCTTGCCAAAAATGAATGGCTTGAATAACTCAAGTGCCATTTTTTTAGGCAATCCACACTGGTGTAAGCGTAGCGTAGGACCAACCACAATTACTGAACGGCCAGAGTAGTCAACCCGCTTACCTAGCAAGTTCTGACGGAAACGACCCTGCTTACCTTTGATCATGTCAGCCAGGGACTTCAAAGGCCGTTTGTTTGAGCCAGTAATCGCTCGACCACGACGACCATTATCTAACAGTGCATCTACAGCCTCTTGAAGCATACGCTTCTCGTTACGAACGATGATATCTGGTGCACTTAGATCAAGCAGGCGCTTCAAACGGTTATTACGGTTGATCACTCGACGATAAAGGTCATTCAGATCAGATGTAGCAAAACGACCACCATCCAAAGGTACCAATGGACGTAAATCAGGTGGCAATACAGGTAATACATCCAAGATCATCCACTCAGGGTTATTTCCTGAATGGTAGAAAGCTTCCATCAGCTTCAAGCGCTTGGTGAGCTTCTTAATCTTTGTTTCAGAGTTTGTATTTGGGATTTCTTCACGCAACTGACCAATTTCAGTTTCAAGATCAATTTCTTTCAAAATTGCTTGAATAGCCTCAGCTCCCATACGTGCATCAAAGTCATCACCAAACTCTTCAAGCGCTTCATAGTATTCTTCATCATTGAGTAGCTGACCTTTATCCAGCGTTGTCATACCTGGATCGATCACAACATAAGACTCAAAGTAAAGTACACGCTCAATGTCACGCAGGGTCATATCCAGCATCAAGCCAATACGGGAAGGTAATGACTTAAGGAACCAAATATGTGCAACTGGACTTGCCAACTCAATGTGACCCATCCGCTCACGGCGTACTTTTGCCAGCGCTACTTCAACACCACATTTTTCACAAATCACACCACGGTGCTTTAAACGCTTGTACTTTCCACATAAGCACTCGTAGTCTTTAACTGGTCCAAAGATTTTGGCACAGAATAAACCATCACGTTCGGGCTTGAAGGTACGATAGTTAATCGTCTCTGGCTTCTTGACTTCACCGTATGACCATGAGCGAATCATCTCAGGCGATGACAAGCCGATACGAATGGAATCAAATTCTTCAGTTTGCCCTTGTTTGAGAAGGTTAAGTAAGTCTTTCAAGATCCTCTCTCCTCGCTGAGGGAGGCCCCAGGCCTCCCATAGCTATAAGCCAGCTAACGTTATTCGCTTTCCAGTTCGATATCGATGCCCAATGAACGGATTTCTTTAATCAGTACATTGAACGACTCAGGCATACCCGCTTCCATTCGATGGTCACCATCAACGATGTTTTTATACATCTTCGTTCTACCAGTTACGTCATCTGACTTAACGGTAAGCATTTCTTGAAGCGTATAAGCAGCACCGTATGCCTCTAGCGCCCAGACCTCCATCTCTCCGAAACGCTGACCACCAAACTGCGCCTTACCACCCAATGGCTGCTGTGTAACAAGGCTGTAAGAACCTGTTGAACGAGCATGCATCTTGTCATCAACCAAGTGATTCAGTTTCAACATGTACATGTAACCAACGGTTACTGGGCGATCAAAGCGGTCTCCTGTCCGCCCATCAGACAATGTCATTTGTCCGGATTCAGGCATATCGGCCAGTCGGAGTAATGCCTTAATTTCTTTCTCTTTCGCACCATCAAATACTGGAGTGGCCATGGGCACACCTTTTTCAAGGTTTTTAGCCAGCTCAATGACCTCGGCATCAGTCAGGGAGTTGAGATCCTCATAGCGGCCTTCTCCAGTTCCATTGTAAATTTGGCCTAAAAACTCTCGTACTTCAGCAAGCGAACGTTGCGCTTCCATCATACGATTAATTTTTTCACCCAACCCTTTGGCTGCTAGGCCAAGGTGTGTTTCCAGAATCTGTCCTACGTTCATCCGCGAAGGTACACCTAGAGGGTTAAGTACGATGTCAACGGGTGTACCATTCTCATCGTAAGGCATATCTTCAACCGGCATGATTACAGAGATAACCCCTTTGTTACCATGGCGTCCAGCCATTTTGTCACCAGGCTGTATACGGCGTTTTATTGCTAAGTAGACCTTAACAATTTTCAGCACACCTGGTGCAAGGTCATCACCGCTTTGCAGCTTTTTCTTCTTATCTTCAAAACGTTGATCAAGCTGCTCACGGCGCTCTTGCAACTGTTTTTGGGCTGCTTCAAGTTGCTCATTAAGTGCATCATCAGCCATGCGCAACTTAAACCAGTTCTTGTGTTCAAGCTCACCAAGGTAATCGCCAGATATGACATCACCTTTTGTCAAGTTTGGACCACCTTCAGCGGCTTGCCCAACCAATGCTTCACGTAACCGCTCAAAGGTAGCTTGCTCAACAATACGAAACTCTTCATTCAAGTCTTTGCGAACTTCATCCAGTTGAGCCTTTTCAATAGAAATAGCCCGCTGGTCTTTTTCGACACCATCACGGGTAAAGACTTGAACATCAATAACAGTACCTTTAACGCTGGTAGGCACTCGCAAAGATGTATCTTTTACATCAGATGCTTTCTCACCAAAGATTGCACGCAGTAGCTTTTCTTCAGGCGTTAGCTGAGTTTCACCTTTAGGTGTCACTTTACCAACAAGAATATCACCACTACCTACTTCAGCACCGACATAGACAATGCCTGACTCATCAAGCTTAGAGAGAGCACCTTCACCGACATTAGGAATATCAGAAGTAATCTCTTCAGGGCCTAATTTTGTGTCACGGGCAACACAAGTCAGCTCTTGAATATGAATGGTAGTAAAACGATCTTCCTGAACTACACGCTCAGAAATAAGGATGGAGTCCTCGAAGTTATAACCATTCCAAGGCATAAAGGCGACTCGCATATTCTGACCTAATGCCAGCTCTCCCATATCGACTGAAGGCCCATCAGCTAGAACGTCACCACGATTGACAACATCTCCCGTTTTCACCAAAGGTTTCTGATTAATACAGGTATTTTGGTTGGAGCGGGTATACTTCGTCAGATTATAAATTTCAACACCAGCCTCACCAGTGATGATTTCATCCTGGTTAACGCGAATTACAATCCGTCCCGCATCAACCGACTCAATCACACCACCCCGACGCGCAATCACACAAACACCAGAGTCACTGGCAACATTGCGCTCCATTCCAGTACCAACCAACGGCTTTTCAGCACACAAAGTAGGTACAGCCTGACGTTGCATGTTTGATCCCATTAACGCTCGGTTAGCATCGTCATGCTCTAAGAATGGAATCAAAGAAGCCGCTGCTGATACTACCTGGCGAGGAGAAACGTCCATATAGTTAACGTTTTCAGGTGGCATCAAGGTAAATTCATTACGATGCCTTACATTAACAAGGGCATCAGTCAGGCGCATTTCTTCATCAACTTCAGCATTCGCCTGAGCAATGACATACTCACCTTCTTCGATGGCTGACAAATATTCAATTTCATCAGAAACAATACCATCGACAACTTTCCGGTAAGGACTCTCAAGGAAACCATAGGCATTGGTCCGCGCATAGGTTGCCAATGAGTTGATCAAACCGATGTTTGGACCTTCAGGTGTTTCAATAGGACATACACGCCCGTAGTGAGTTGGGTGTACGTCACGCACCTCAAACCCAGCACGCTCCCGGGTAAGACCACCTGGACCTAATGCAGATACCCGGCGCTTATGTGTAACTTCTGATAAAGGGTTATTTTGGTCCATAAACTGGGACAACTGGCTAGAACCAAAAAACTCTTTAATAGCTGCAGCAACAGGTTTTGCGTTAATTAAATCCTGAGGCATTAAGCCCTCTGACTCAGCCATACTCAAGCGCTCTTTCACCGCACGCTCAACCCGAACCAAGCCAACACGGAACTGATTCTCAGCCATCTCGCCTACACTTCGAATACGGCGGTTACCTAGATGATCAATATCATCCACTTCACCTTTACCATTTCGAATAGAGACCAATAAACTCATGACATCAATAATGTCATTGTTATCAAGAACGCCAGGACCTTCATCAACACCACGACCTAAACGGCGGTTGAATTTCATCCGGCCTACAGCAGATAGGTCATAACGTTCTGCAGTGAAAAAGAGATTCTCGAAAAGCGCCTCTGCTGCTTCTTTGGTAGGAGGCTCACCAGGACGCATCATTCGATAGATTTCAACCAGTGCTTCAATCTGGCTGTTTGTGCTATCTGCTTTGAGTGTATCTGAAATATAAGGGCCACTATCAAGCTCATTAATGTAAAGAACATCAACAACCTTGATATTGTTATTGACTACTTTCTCAATAATATCCGCAGTAATTTCTATATTACATGGCGCAATAATTTCACCTGTAGCGGGGTTGACCAAGTCTTTAGCGATGACTTTGCCAATTAAAAATTCTAGTGGTGCTTCAAGGTGCTTTATATTTGCTTTTTGCAGCTGACGGATATGTTTTGCAGTAATACGTCGACCACTTTCAACGATAACATTACCTTCAGTATCTTTAATATCGAAGGTAGCAGCCTCACCACGAAGACGATCAGCTATCAACTCAAATGTAATACCCTGCTCTGACATTTGAAACGTTGAAGTTTCAAAAAACATATCCAAAATTTGCTCAGCGGTATAGCCAAGTGCGCGTAGCAAAATGGTCGCAGGTAACTTACGACGACGGTCTATACGAACATACAGCAGGTCTTTAGGATCAAACTCAAAATCAAGCCATGAACCACGGTAAGGAATAACCCTGGCAGAATAGAGATATTTTCCAGAGGAGTGTGTTTTACCTTTATCATGGTCAAAAAAGACGCCTGGAGAACGGTGTAGCTGAGAAACAATAACTCGCTCAGTACCATTAATTACAAACGTACCGTTATCCGTCATTAATGGGATTTCTCCCATATAGACTTCTTGTTCTTTAATATCTTTTATTGCTTTGTTAGCTGAATCTTTATCATAAATAATCAGTCTAACTTTTACTCTTAAAGGTACTGCATAGGTAATACCTCTAAGCTGACACTCTTTAACATCAAATGCCGGCTCTCCCAGTTTATAACTGACGTATTCCAATGCAGCGTTGCCAGAATAACTGACAATTGGAAAAACTGATTTGAACGCGGCATGCAAGCCATAGTCTTTGCGGCTTTCCCTTTCTCCTGACTGCAAAAATTTGCGATAAGAATCCAACTGGATTGCCAGGAGGTAGGGAATATCCATTACATGCGGCAGCTTGCCGAAATCCTTGCGGATACGTTTTTTCTCAGTAAACGAGTATGCCATTAGCGTTCCCCAGCTTGGTCACCTGCTAATCATTGCGGCCTAACAAGCATTATTAGCGCCACGGTGTTGATCAAGAACAAGGTATTGCTCTTATAATAAATACCCGGTGCGGTATATAACCTGCCCTAAATGGACCATCAATTTTTCATATTACAACGGAAAAAGGCCGGTGCCCGGAGGCACCAGCCATAAGCACTAATTAATATTAGGCTTGCTTTGGTGCAAAATCCTACGAAATTACTTAACTTCCACAGTAGCACCAGCTTCTTCCAGCTCTTTCTTAGCTGCTTCAGCTTCATCTTTAGATACACCTTCCTTCAATGGAGAAGGCGCACCGTCAACTAGTGCTTTAGCTTCTTTCAGGCCAAGACCAGTCAAGCCACGCACTACTTTGATTACGTTAACTTTCTTGTCGCCAGCACCAGTCAGAATTACATCAAATTCAGTCTTTTCTTCTGCAGCTTCAGCAGCTGGACCACCAGCAACCATAGCAACAGGTGCTGCAGCAGCAGAAACACCAAATTTTTCTTCCATTGCTTCAACAAGCTCAACAACTTCCATTACGCTCATTTCAGCAATTGCATTCAAAATATCGTCTTTAGACAGAGCCATGACTCTTATCTCCTATAAACTGTGTAAAAACTTTTACTACGTAAGCGATAAACCAACAATATATTAAGCAGCTTCTTGCTTCTGATCGCGGACAGCTGCGATAACGCGAGTAACGCGTGTTGGGATATCGTTTAAAGCACGTGCCAGCTTGGTCACAGGTGCAATTGTTACGCGAGCCAGCATAGCCAATGCTTCTTCGCGAGTTGGCATCTTCGCCAACACATCAATTTGATCTGCACCTAATAGCTTGCCACCAATGGACAGCGCTTTTACTTCCAACTGTTTGTTTTCTTTAGCAAAATCTTTGATCAAACGTGCTGCTGCACCTGGATCTTCTTTAGAGAATGCTAAAATAGTTGGTCCAGTCAGAGCCTCTGTTAAACACTCAAACTCAGTACCAACAACCGCACGACGTACAAGCGTATTACGCACGACACGAAGATAAACATTACCTTCACGTGCCTGCTTGCGCAGCGCAGTTAACTGACTAACAGTAAGACCACGATAGTCAGCAATCACAGCGGATAAAGCGCTTCCGGCAGCCTCGTTGACCTCAGCGACAATCGCTTTCTTGTCTTCGAGTCTTAATGCCATCGGCTTTACTCCTGGGTATAACCGTAATGTGGTTTAAAACCACCAAGATACATAAGCATCTCATGGAATATACGGTGAAGGGCTCTAGATAAGAGGTCTAGAAACAACACCATCTACGTAGGAAGATTAAGTCAGCATAAATGCGACACCTACGGTCTTTGACGGCCCCTGCCTCACTGAAAAGAGCTGGCAAGAGCCCCAAAGTTGGGTATTAGATGTTCAGTGATGCCATATCAATAGCTATGCCTGGCCCCATAGTTGTGGACAGGGTAACTTTGCGCATATAAACACCTTTTGAAGATGAAGGCTTAGCCTTTTTAAGGTCTGCCAACAAAGCTTCAATATTTTGCTTAACAGCTTCTGGTGCAAAACCAACTTTACCAACACCACAGTGAATGATGCCGTTTTTGTCAGTCCGGTAACGCACCTGACCAGCCTTAGCATTTTTAACAGCTTCTGCAACATTAGGTGTTACAGTGCCAACTTTTGGGTTGGGCATCAAACCACGAGGCCCAAGGATCTGACCTAATTGGCCAACAACGCGCATTGCATCAGGAGAAGCAATAACAACGTCGAAGTTAAGATTTCCAGCTTTAATTTCTTCAGCTAGATCTTCCATACCAATAAGATCAGCACCAGCTTCTTTCGCAGCATCAGCGTTTGCACCCTGAGTAAATACCGCCACACGAACGTCTTTACCAGTTCCATTAGGAAGTACAGTGGAGCCACGAACAACCTGATCTGATTTACGAGGGTCAACACCTAAGTTAACCGCAACGTCATAAGATTCGCAAAATTTTACTGTAGAAATTTCAGCCAGTAATTTTGCAGCATCTTCAATAGGATATGCTTTATTGGCTTCAACTTTTTCTGCGATCAGCTTTAGTCGCTTAGTCATTTTAGCCATTTACACACCCTCCACATTTAAGCCCATACTACGAGCACTTCCAGCAATAGTACGCACAGCAGCGTCTAAATCTGCAGCCGTTAAATCAGGCTCTTTCTGCTTGGCAATATCTTCCAATTGCTGACGAGTTACAGTGCCTACTTTTTCAGTATTAGGACGGCTACTACCTTTTTTCAGCTTAAGTGCTTTTCTCAGTAGAACAGACGCAGGAGGGGTTTTAGTTTCAAAAGTAAAACTACGATCACTATACACAGTGATAACTACAGGCGTAGGCAATCCAGGTTCCATGCCTTGCGTTTTAGCATTAAAGGCTTTACAGAACTCCATGATATTTACACCCTGCTGACCTAGTGCAGGACCAACGGGTGGACTTGGGTTTGCTTGACCTGCAGGAATTTGCAGTTTTACATATGCTTGGACTTTTTTAGCCATTACACTACCTCAATTGGGTTAAACGCCTTTCGGCTCCCCTGTTTGAACAGCTTCTACAGACGTAACAACCCCTCACCACAAAAGCAATGAGGGGAAGCAATAATAATTCTATTAGCCTTTTTCTACTTGGCTAAACTCTAATTCAACTGGTGTAGATCGACCAAAAATCAATACAGCAACTTGCAAACGGTTCTTTTCGTAATTAACTTCTTCAACTACGCCATTAAAGTCACTAAATGGGCCGTCAATAACACGAACAACTTCACCAGGCTCAAACAATGTTTTAGGTTTAGGCTTATCAGAGCCATCTTGTACTCGGCGAAGAATAGCGTCAGCTTCACGCTTGGTGATAGGCGCAGGTTTATCTGCTGTTCCACCTATAAAGCCCATCACTCGTGGTGTATCCTTAATCATATGCCAAGTGTCGTCATTCATTTCCATTTCTACTAATACGTAGCCAGGAAAGAATTTACGTTCACTTTTTCGCTTTTGCCCACCACGAATTTCTACGACTTCTTCAGTTGGTACTAAAACCTCACCAAACTGATCTTGCATATCATGCAGCTCAATACGCTCTTTAATCGAGCGCATCACCTGCTTTTCAAAGCCGGAATAAGCATGAACCACATACCAACGCTTCGCCATGTTATGTTATCCAATCAAACTATTTACTATCCAGCTTAGCAAGGAGTCAAGACCCCACAAAAATAGCCCTACCAATAAAACAGCAGCAACTACAATAAGTGTCGTTTGTGTGGTTTCTTGACGGGTTGGCCAAACTACTTTTCTTATTTCGGCCTTCGCATCTTTTAACAATGTCCAGAAGCGGCTGCCTTTTTCAGTGCTAAACGCAACGAAACCTGCAAATAGAGCGAGCACTAATAAGCCCAAAACCCTATACAACAGGAATTGCTCATAATATTTAGCAAAGTAGTGATTGCCGTAGACGCCAACTCCGACAATAATAACAACCAGACACCACTTCAGACCATCCAACGTCTTAGCAGAACCGGACTGATTGCTGTTATCGCTTTCAGCTTTGGAACTCATAGAAGTAAGCGCCTCATCAAGCTTGCGGGAAACTTTAAATGGCAGGCCAGGAGGGAGTCGAACCCCCAACCCCCGGTTTTGGAGACCGGTGCTCTACCAATTGAACTACTGGCCTGTATCTGTAGGGCAGAGCCGCACATTATGCAGCTCATACCATTCTTTGTAAAGTGGTTTACTCGATAATCTTAGCAACAACACCCGCACCAACAGTACGGCCACCTTCACGGATCGCAAAACGTAGACCATCTTCCATCGCAATCGGTGCAATCAA
>NZ_AUAF01000117.1 GCF_000428585.1 Zooshikella ganghwensis DSM 15267
GTTTCAACCGTGACCTTCTTGAGCATTTGTGCAAATTGATTGAGGTCTTTTTCTGTTTTAATGCCCTTAGCGGCTTTTTTAGCAAAGGCTTCAAGTTCTTTTTGAGTCACCATAATGGCCTATCCTTATACCTTGTTAACATTAAGAATAGGCGGTTACACAGAATCTTTTACAGTCTCAAAAAAAGACTGCTTCAAGCAACTTTGAAGCTGTTTTATAGGCGGAATGAGAACCCCAACTTTGGTATTCATAAGGATTTGACGTAACCGGTGGTACAGGAGAAGCTAAACGATCGAGAGTGTCGGCGAGGATTGTATACAAGAATGCGCAGTATTCGTTATCTTAAAGCCTGTCAAACGGACGCTCAACGTCTAACTAGAGGAAGGTAACCGAGTGGTGAAGTCACTACAGAACAAGCCCAGCATGCGTCAGAACAACTAGCAAAGTGCAGTGTACAAAAAGATGCGTGATCTGGTTAGAGAAAGCATAGCTGGGGCCAGACCACGCAAATTCCCTAGCAATTCAGCTAAGTGATTTAACTATAGTGAAATTTCTCACAAAGTGTTCTCATCTTGCTAAAATAAATACAATTATTTCAACAAAATTACCGCCATGCTATTTAATCAAGTTCGACTACAGCTTGGGCTTTCATTATTTTTCTGCATCAAAGCCATCGCTAATGATTATGATTATATTTTTGCGGCTGATACATGGCCACCTTATTATGGACCTAAGCTCAATAACGGTGGATTTCTCGCTGAAATTATTCAAGAGGCTTATCAGTTACAAGGTAAAAAAGTATTTGTTGTCTTTACTTCATGGAAACGTGCGCTGGAGTTGAGTAAAAAAGGTAAATATCAAGCGTTATTTGGCGCTTACCCAGTACCTGAGCGTGAGCCTTATTTCCAGTACACTTCTGCTATTTGCAATAGTCGGATGTATCTCTTTAGTAAACGTTCAAAAGCTTACGAAATGAGTACTCTCAAAGATCTTGGTAAACTCAGGGTGGGGGTTGTACGTGGCTATTTTTACTCGAAGCCTTTTAACCAGGCTCACTTCGTAAATAAACAAGAAGCCTTATCAGATATGGTAAACATCAAGTTACTTATTCATGACCGCATTGACTTGATCGTAATGGATGATCGCGTTTTAAAGTACTATATCAACACGGCGTATCCCTCTTTTTCTGATCAATATATACAACATGCCCTCGTGATCAGTGATGATACGGTTCACCTGGCTATTTCAAAAGCCATTCCGAATACACAGCAACTGTATCAAGAATTTGAGCAAGGATTTACGAAAATGAAAGCTCAAGGAAGACTCGAGGCTATTATGCAAGCCCATGGCTTTGACTTACCCAATGAATCTAAATAAGCGTCGTTACTGCTTAGCTGGAGCTGAGTATTCTCCAGTCATCACATCATCCATCATTTTTTCATATCTCCCCGTTGCTTTGAGTTTCTTGAGTCCTTGATTGAACTTATTAATCCAATATTGGGCTTTTTCGTTACGTTTTGATGTCAGCAAATACCAGTGAGCTTCTCTGAGAGGACGAGTATGATTGGTAATCAATTCACGACTTGTGGCTGGAAACTTTGTGGCCAGTATTTCATAACCAATCTCTGCTTCTGCTACAAACAGAGGAATGCGTTTTGCCAGGAGCTTTTTAAAATTCAAATAATCGCTATTTGCAATATCTGCTTTTACAATATTTTGCTCAATGGCCTGTTTTAATCCGTCACCGTAAAAGTAACCTCGGGTGACACCCACAACAAGACCGGATAAGTCATTCCACGTTTTCCAATCAAACGTGTAATCCTTACGGTGAAAAAAGACAGTCCGGAGCGTAATAACCGCATCACTTAGCAAGAAGTGTTGCATGCGCTCTTCATTTTTACTCCACAAAATGGTGCCATCATACTTACCTTTCTTAGCTTCACTCATGGCACGCTTCCAGGGCAAGAAGACATATGTCACCTCAATGCTTTCCAATGCAAAGGCTTCAGTGACAATGTGAGAACCTGCACCATAGTGCTTATAGGTTTGAGACATGAAAGGAGGCCATTCGCCATTGGTGAGAAATATGGTTTCATTTGCACCCGCAATCCGAGCAATAAAGAGCACAAAGCTCATCATGACCGTTAGTGATAAACATTTCACAGTCAAGTGATTGACTATTTGAGCATTCATTTAAAGCCCCTACCCTTCACTTGGGAAAAAACAAATAGACTTAATAGTACAAGTATAGGCACCTATCTAGTGGTATATTATTTTTTTGAATACAATTTTTGGGATGGACGGCTCTTGCAGCTTATTCAAGAAAAAGTCAGCGCGTCATTAAGCAGAAAAGAGAACTTCTTACAAATTTTGTCAACCTCTCCGGTATGTATCATACGCACCAGTTGCTGATTAACTTTGGTATATATTTTAAATACTTTGGGTGAGCTTTTAGAGATATGAAAGATGAAATGTGGTAGGCTTTATGGCGTTGATTCTAATGACCTTAATTGTTTTGGGTATTCTGTATTGCTCAATCAGTTCTACACATTGGGCTATTTCAAAGCCTAGTGGCAAGATTTGACAACGGTTCAAGAAAAGCATCATAGAAGCCGACTTACGGATCAGTGCCGAGATTAAACAAAGCATGTATACAGAAAGGGCTCATTAGATTTAATATCCCCCCATAATTAAATCATCCATATACTTATCATATGTGTCATCCTGTTTGATTTTCGCAAGACCTGCATTGAATATTTTAAGTAGATCTAGAGAGGATTTATTCTTTTTGGGAAATAATAGATGTGCTGTATTCTCGACAAGAGGATGGCTATTGAACGTTATATTTTGTATTACTTTTGGAGGAAACTGTTTGTTTAGGATCATTAATCCTGTAATGGTAGATACTACAATTGTATCTAATCTGCCTCTGACTAACATATTAAAGTTGATATTATCATCGTTGTTAATGATGATATTTAGAGATCTGTCTTCATATGCGTTCCAAAACTCTTTCGTATAAGTATAGCTTCGTGTTGCTCCAATACGAAGCCCAGTTAAATCCGATAATGTTTCCCAGTTAGGAAAAGGTAAAGTCTTCTCGTGAAAAAAAACGTAAGCCTCTTTGTGCATGTAATCGCTACAGTAAAAAGTTGGCTGGACTTTTTCTGTGCAGGCCCAGTAAGAAAGAGCTGCATACTTACCACTTTCAGTATCAGCGTAGCTTCGAGCCCATGGTAAGTAGATATAATCTACTTTATAGCCTTGCCGCATAAATGCTTCTGATATGACGTGATTAACAAAGCCATTTTTTTTAATTTGTTGAGAAGTCCAGGGTGGATATTCTCCAGTGGCGATAAGAATAGTTGTATTATCTGCCTTTGTGCTTAACACAACAGATAGGAGTACCATGAAAAGGATAAAAGCGAAGATCTTATTTGAAAAATGCATATTTGAAAAAATGTTAGTTATGGCATTCTTCTTATTATAGGTAATCAAGTATGGACATGATTACCCATTAATCATTTTTTTGTGAATAAACGCTTTAAAATTGAGGTATTAACTAATTATCTATTGAGCATACCCACATTGTGAATGAAACTTCATCATCTTCAATCGTTTGTTCTTCAACTATTTCAAATTCTGTATTCTCTAAAGCAGCTAAAAATGTACGCCTTGCTTCAGTTCCCTGGGGTAGCCCCCCATCTTTTATGACAACAAAATTCCCCTCAGGCTTTAGTACTCGATGAGCTTCTTTTAAGCCTTGTTGCTGATCTAGCCAGTGATCAAACGAGTCAAAAGCGAATACAAAGTCAGCTGAGGACGTTTCAATAGGTAGGCATTCGGCGCTACCTTCTTTAAATACTATGTTGTTTTCCTTTGAGTGATTAACTTTTTTTTCACGGGCTATTTCTATCATGCGCTGGACTGGATCAACACCAATTAATAGGCCATTTGTAACTTGTTTAGCCGCGTGCCTTAATGCGCAGCCGGTGCCACACCCGATATCGATAACTGTTGAGGATGGAGGTAAATTAAGTGCTTCAACACCAAGTTTATTGGTGGGGTATTCTCCATACTTGTTGGCATACCACTCAGCTGTTTCGGTATTCCAATTACTCATAATTTTTTTCTAAACCTTCATTAAGGATTTTTTGTACAGGATACTCAATAACTGTTTGACAAATATTGGCGAAGATTACTCATTAAAGCAACGTTGATCTGCTTTTATATCAGGCCAAATACTTTGTAGGAACGATTCAGAATGTTTGTTTACATTAAAGACCATCATGCCGCCTCCAAGTTGCTGAGATTTTAAACATGTCGAGATTGCTTTAGCTGTGGATGGTGGCGTTATCACAGTTGATACACCTATACCAAGCTTTTCTTTTGACATACCTGCGTTTAAATAGGTTGCTACTCTGTTACAGCTTGCTGCCCAGTAACTCATTTCCCATCCATACGAAAGTTGTTCATGGAGTTTTTTATGTTGCCATTCTGTTTCAAAATATCTTTGATCATGAAAGAGTGCTTTGGAAATAATTTTATTAGGCATAATTTCTCGAAGAGCACTTGTGACTTTAATTAGTGAGTCTTCATATTCCTGGTTGCACTTTGAGTATTCGTCATCAATATCAATTCCATCAAGTTCATATTTATCAACAGCATTTTTTAATACCTCTGCAAACGCACGTGCTTGCTGAATGTTGGTAAAGCAGGACCATCCGGCATTTTGGTGATTACCAAGTACATCTAATACAACTTTAATGCCTTTTGCTTGAAGCTCTCGAACTTGGTGAATATTGTTTTCTAATAAGTCATTTACTTGGGAGTTAAAATGGAGAATGGCTTTTTCACCATCGTAGTTGATATTTGCAGCAAAAATTACTGCAATATCAAATAATGGTTTACCGTTTTCTGTGATAAAGCACCCGGCATCACGAACTGGATTATCATTTACTTCAATGTAAGCAACTTTCAGCATATCTTTTTTAGGTGGTTCCTCTTGATCTATAAGCTTACAGAGTGATGTACCTAAGTGACGTGTATCATGCTTAATTACTTTACAACCATAACCTGGACCTGATATTGATGCCTTATTATTTATGCGAGCAATATCCCAGTCATTAAGCAGAAGGCAATACTTGCTTCTTTCGGCTTCTACATCATGCAAAGAAACATAAACATAATCATCTGGACAGGATTGTTTATCGATACGGATAATATCTGACGCTATGGATAAAGAAGCATAAGTGAGCAAGTAGGTTAATGGAATTATTTTTTTTATCATGCCTGTATTCCGTTATTTTTAATAATATCCTTGATTTATTGCTATAGAAGATAGATATGAGGTGTATTTGTCAAGTCAAACTTTAAGTATACCCTTCACACATCGTTTTTATGCATGTTATCCGCAGCCTTTACCCTAACGGGACAGCTAAGCTGTTCTAATGTGTTGCCCATACATTAGTAGGGTTTGTTTCATCCTAGCGGACATCGAGATCAGCGCTCTTGAGCATCAAGGATGGTGGGAATGAAGTTTATGCAAATGATCTTGGATAAAAAATAATCACTTTGGCTTGATTTGTAATGAGTGGCATAATAGCCAGGAATGTGTGCTGCGTTGGGAGATGGTCTTCAGTGCGGCGAGAATAGCAATGTGAGCTTCGAAGGATCTCAGTTGACAGTCTTATGATAGAGCAAGCCCAACATGTTCTGAAGCATGTATTTGGTTACGACAACTTTCGTCCACTACAACAGGAAGTGATTACCAATATTGTATCTGGTAAGGATACGCTTGTTATCATGCCTACAGGAGGAGGTAAGTCACTTTGTTACCAAATTCCTGCATTGTTGTTTTCAGGCATTACGATTGTCGTATCACCACTGATTTCGTTGATGAAAGATCAGGTTGAACAGCTAAAGCAACTGGGTGTAAGTGCGGTATTTTTGAATAGCAGTTTGAGTGTTCAAGAGTATCAGCACAATATTGATATGATTTTGCGAAAAGATGTGAAGTTAATATATCTAGCTCCAGAAACACTCTTGCAAAGAAAAATTCTGTCATTGTTATCTACGATCGATATTGCCTGTATAACTATTGATGAAGCCCACTGTATTTCCGAATGGGGACATGAGTTTAGACCTGAGTACCGTCAACTCTTACAGCTACGAAGTATATTTCCCCATGCCATTTATGTGGCACTCACTGCAACGGCAACACCTCAGGTTCAAAAAGACATATGTAATAACCTTAATTTAGATACTCAAAATACATTCATTGCCAGCTTCGATAGGACTAATCTGTATCTTCAGGTATTGCCTAAAAAAAGCCCATTACAGCAAACAGCTCAGTTTTTGGACAGTTTCAAGCAGCAGTCAGGAATCATCTACTGTTTAACCCGACGTCAAGTAGATGAGTTAACTGCTCATCTTCACTATCAGGGCTATTCGGTATTGCCCTATCACGCAGGACTAAGTGATGAGGAACGTGCAGCAAATCAAGACAGGTTTATCCGGGACGATGTTAGTATTATCGTTGCTACAGTAGCATTTGGGATGGGGATTAATAAACCAAATATTCGGTTTATTCTACATTATGACTTACCAAAAAATATAGAAGGCTATTATCAGCAGATTGGGCGTGCAGGGCGTGATGGTCTACCTGCTCATTGTCTATTATTATTTGGATATAGTGATACCCAAAAGCTCAGATACTTTATTGAACGGATGACTGAGCATGAACAAACGCATGCCATTACACATCTCCAAGCAATAGTCGGCTATGCTGAAACAGAAGACTGTAGACGTGAAATACTTATAAATTATTTTGGCGAAGACTATTCAACAGAAAACTGTAAACTGTGTGATAATTGTTTAGAAGAAAAAACGCCCAAAACTGATGTTACAGTCGCTGCTCAGAAGTTTTTATCTTGTGTAAAACGAACGGGTGAGATATTTGGCGCGTCTTATATTATTGATGTGCTTAGAGGATCAAGCTCAGCCAAAGTAATGAGTAATAATCATCACCAGTTATCTACGTACAATATTGGACTGGAATACAATAAAGATACTTGGATGCTACTTGCGAGACAGCTTATTCAGCAAGGTATACTTGTTCAAGATTTGCGTTTAGGTAGTTTGAAACTTAATGCAAATTCCTGGCAAGTAATGCGTGGACAGCGGGCTGTACGAGCAAGACTTGTATCCACTTCAAGCCGCAGTAATAAACTGTTAGATGAGTTAAATTACGATCAAATTCTTTTTAGTCAGCTTAGACAGTATCGAAAAGAATTAGCAGATAATATGGATGTACCACCTTATACCATTTTTTCAGACAAATCACTGCAGGAAATGTGTATCTATTATCCACAGACAAGAACAAGCATGCTGGCGATCCATGGTGTGGGTGATGCAAAATTTGAAAAATACGGTGATGCTTTTCTAGATATCATTATGCATTACTGCGCACAGAATAATATTCAAGAAAAACCTAAAAGTATATTAGCATCAAATAAAATAAAAAAACGAAAAATTGAGCCTCGAAAATATATTATGGTTAGTGATCGATATAATCATGGAGAGACAATTGATCAGTTAAAAAATGACCTAAATGTTACTCGAAATACTATCTTAAGTCATCTGTATCATTTTATGATGGATGGTGGTAAGTTGCGACAGGATAGAGACCTTCTTTCTCTTTCTGAGCTGTCTGAAGTACAACAGAAACAAGTGCTCCTTCTATTCAAAGAACTTGGCTTTGAACGTTTAAAGCCGGTTTATCAAGCCTGTAGTGAAGAAGTTAGCTATGATGAGTTGCATATTTTACGGGTTTATTACCTTGCTCAGGCTTCATGATAGAGAGTATATTTTATTTAATAGTAAAGTGAACTGGAATTAATAACAAAAAATCAAGTCTTACAGGTGATTGTTTATACTCTTGGTGAAATGTTTTATCCATATTTGATAGCCAATGGAAAGATTATGAAAATTTATAAATCATTTTTAATAAGTACCATTTTGTTGTCACAATTTGTATCGGCAGATGTATTGAAGTTTTATCAAGTAAGTGAGAGTAGTGAAAAAATCTGTAAAGAGATCTCGTTTGGTGGTGATGATTTAATAAACAAAAAAATAAAAAATAATTTGGTTAGTATTATTAATGTTGATGCAGGCAAAAGTTTCAATGTTGATTCGACAACAAAAAATGAGAATAAATTAGTTATTACCGGTAAACTGTTTAGTGAACCTGAAGATCCTAGTCAAAAATTACTGGGTGTTACGTTACATACATCATACAAAGGTGTGAGTGGAACACTGATTAAAACTGAAGTCAATTTAAAATATAATACTCCTCAGCTAATTGGTGGGGTTTGTAATAGAGAAAATGCTGAATCTGAGGAGGCGGAAGCATCTGAACTATGGTTTGCTTTATTGAGTGAAAAATAAACAGACTTTCAGATTGCGAACATGCTTACTATACACAATACGAATGGTTTTTAGGTGCGGCCATCGGATGACGAAGCCCCATGAGCCTATATTAATTGGTGATTGGAGTGAGGAGTGAAGATAACAAAACCTAGAAATCATTTGTATTGGGTATATTGTTTTTATGGTAAAGATTTTTTATGAAGGGCATAATACAGGGAAAGTGCACTTAGCACTTTTCCTGTGTGAGACATGCAAGCTCGTAGTAATGGTTGTTGTTATAAGTAAACTCTTGAATTACATCAAGGCCAAGCTTTCTTGTATGCGCTTCAAATGATCTTGAATTAACTTTATTAATAAAAGTGACCAGTATAGGATAGCGCTTCGACATTTCCTGTTTTGCAAAATCAAATATTGCTTCTAATGTTCCACGGCCTCTAAGATGCTTATCAATACATATTGGGCCGTATTGATAAGAGTTATCGATGGAGAGTGTTTGACCTCTATACGTTAGATTAGGTAAATCCTTAATCATATGAGCAAACATTGGCCAAGCAGACCAAAACTGCCAGGATGCAGCCATCACGTAGGCAACTACTTTATTGTCATCTTTCGCAATAAACAGACCCTGTTCTTTTTCTATTAGATGTTTCAGTTGTTCCTTGGTAAATGCGGTTGTTACAAAGCCACTTTCCTTATCTTGTTCTTCAATAGAATCAATTTGGTATTTATAGTGAAGCGCTAAGGTACTCTCGATATCTTCAATTTCGGCTACTTTAAACTGCATAAGTTTGTTCACTTTATTAATGCTAATAAGAAGCAAAATTATACCACGGGGTATATATTAAAAATAGAGTTAACAAGCTTATATTGAGCAGTATGGATATCCAAAAAATAATACGAAAGGATGTTTTTTTGGTTTTATGATTGAACACTTGCTGGCCTATCATAGCGCCAGGCCAACCACCAAGAGTTGCGAAAAAATGCAAGGTATTCTCGCTGGTCCGCCAAGAACCTTTTTCAGCGGCCGACTTATCAATCTTGTATATAAAAAAGTGAGCACACTTAAAATTGCATACATGATCATAATGTAAAAAAATATTTTATTGGGAAAAACAAGATAACCAATAAAAGCACTGAAAGACATAATTATAATTATTGCTAATCTGTATTTTCTCATTGTACGGCTTTGCTTATACTACACATTATTTACCAGCAAGTTTATAAAAGACATTGAGGGAGCATCATTATGATGTTTTGTATATGACTGCTTTACCATGTCTTATTTCCAGACCTGTTCGTGCTGCTTTAGTTAGACCTTTTACAACTAAACTGTATGAGTTATCAATCATTCTTTCTATTTCACTGTTAGGTAGTGAACCATCAATGATTACAGTGTTCCAGTGTTTTTTATTCATATGGTAACCAGGCCTCACAGCGCTAAATAGGTCCCTTAGTTGGACTGCTTCAACTGGATCACATTTTAAGTTCAAGTTAAGAATACCGTCTTCTGATGAAACTAATGCAAACATTTTGCCTAATACTTTGAAAACGGCAACATCAGGTCCAAAAGGGTAATCTTCCGCAGCTTCTGGCTTTTCTAAAATGTACTGTTTAAGCATAGACTCTGTTAGTTCCATTTTTCTTGTCCTACATGTCAGTATACCCTTCACGAATCATTTTTAGGGTATAGCTGGCTGTCTATTAAACTTGTATCTGCTAAATAGCATAGTTATTTTTTTAATAATATAATCGGTCTATGACAATGTTTAAAGGACTTTAGTGATATGTATATTAGAGAATCAACTGATAGCGATTTGGCAGACATTATTAATATACATACTGAGGCTTTTGCTAATGATAAAGAGGCAGAGCTTGTTGTTAACTTATTTAATGATCAGAGTGCCCAGCCAATTCTTTCACTTTTGGCTTGTGTTGGCGATATCGCAGTAGGTCATATTCTATTTACGACCTGCCGTTTGCCCTGTACTGTACAAAAAGTGTCTTCTGTATTGCTTGCTCCTCTTGCTGTAATTCCTTCACATCAGCAGCAGGGTGTTGGAGGTAAGTTAATAAAGCAAGGTTTAGAAACGCTTTCTGACAGGGGAGCTGATCTTGTTTTTGTGCTAGGGCATCCAAGCTACTACCCTCGTTACGGTTTTTTTCCAGCAGGCTGTCAAGGCCTACATGCCCCTTATCCTATACCTGAGCAACATGCTGATGCTTGGATGGTTCAGTCGTTAAAGCCAGGTATACTAGGTTCAGTTGAAGCCAAGGTGGTCTGTGCTGACGCTCTGGATAGACCTGAGTATTGGCGTGAATAAGGGCTTAGTTTGTACTCTTTGTTATATACTGGATAGATGCCATCCTGGCATCTCCTATTGATATTAGCTTGTAGATTTGAATATAGCGGCATCAATAATACACCAGATGTGTAATGGGATAGCAACTATCAAAGGAATAAGTAGAAATGATAAGCCATATGCACCACCCGTAAAAATGAAGAACAAGATAGCTGCTAACAAGCGGCCTTGAACCAGCTGACCTAAGCCAGGAATGAAAAAGCTACACAATGCGGCTATGACATTACCGCCAGAACCCTGTCCTGACATACTTATTACCTCTATTTAAAACAATTTACACTAATCGCTCATTCTATCATGAAGGACTTACTTATAAAGTATGATCTTTGTGTTTATTTGTATATTTCTAAGTTGTTAAAGTTTACGTATTATGCAAACAGTTTGCATATTGCTTATCGTTATTCTGTTGTAGAAAAATATAAGCTTGATGATAAGTGTTATGTGACCTTAATCTCGCTTATTTATCAATCTAAAAATATCGTTAGAAAAGCTGTGCTTTATGCCCTACTCTTAGCTAATTAAACCATAATGTTAAAATTTGTCTGGATATATTTTTACCTCAAAATATATCAGTATTTATAGTCAAACTATAGTTTGCAGGTGGTCACAATGAAATATTTATTAACAAGTTTGTTAATTATTTATTTAAACTCAATGATAAGTCCGGCTTTAGCTAAAAATGATAAGCACCATGATAACTATAATAGCTTACCTCCTGGATTGCAGAAAAAAGTAAACCGTGGAAAACCGTTACCACCAGGATGGCAGAAAAAACTTGGTAAAGGTGATATTTTAGATGACTCAATCTATGTGCGAGGAAAAGTAGTTGTTCCCTTAGGCAGAGATGGTGCAATAACTATTAATGTGGATGGCACTTTTATTAAACTATATGAACATACCAGAGAAATAATCGATATCTTTTAAGTTTGTGTTTACTTAACCAGTACATGTTTGACATGATTCCAATTGCTTAAATAGTTTGGTGATAACTGTGAGCGCGCCATCCGCCAATCTTGTTGAATACCATTGCTGGCCAAAAAAATACCGTTGTTAAACTGGTTATTGATGGCATCAATAGTATCCATAAGTCGTAGTGTTTTTGTCGTGTCGTATTGCTTTGTAAAGAAGTCGTGTTGAACTGAGCATGCCTCCCTCAATTCGCAAAGCATAACCCCTGCTTTGGCATAAGCAAACCCAGTTTGATAAATTGCTTTTAGTCCTTTTAAGGCGTTTGTGATGAGTATACGAGTGTCCATAGTAGGGTAAGGCAGTGGTATAAAAGCACTGCGTCGGTATTGTCCATTATGGTCAAAAGGGCTGGTCCGAATGAAAACCATTATTGTTTTTGCTGTAGAGTTTTGTTGCCGAAGCTTTTCGGATGCTCTTGATGTATAGCTACTGATAGCTTCTTGTAAGTCGGTTAAATCAAAGACGCGCTTGGAAAATGATCGGCTACAGATGATCTGTTGCTTACTCGGGGCTTCAAGTATGAGATCAATACAAGGTTCACCATTAAGTTCTCTCACTGTGCGCTCTAGTAACACACTGAAGTGTTTGCGAATCACTTTGGGTGGGATGCAGGCTAGATCATAAGCTGTAGATAGGCCCATAGCCTGCAGTTTATAAGTTAATTTACGGCCAACTCCCCATACCTCACCAAGTGGCATGGCTTTGAGTAGCGTTGTTTCTTGTCCTGGTAGAACTTCATACACACCATTGTACTCAACATGTTGTTTAGCATAGTGATTAGCAAGCTTCGCGAGTGTTTTAGTCGAGGCAATGCCAATACTCATCGGGAGACCGCAATATTGCGCTAACGTGGTACGAACCTGCTGACCATAGTTTGTCAGGTTTGACGCGTTTATATTGAGATTAGTTAAGTCTAAAAAGGCTTCATCGATAGAGTAAACTTCTACATTAGGTGTAAAGCTTTCCAGTATACTCATAAGCCGTTGAGACATTGCTCCGTATAAGCTGTAGTTGGATGAAAATACAGCAATGTTATGTTGCTGAATGATGTGGCGAGCCTTGAATACAGGAATGCCCATGCCAATACCTAAGGCTTTAGCTTCTGCTGAGCGTGCGATAATACAGCCATCATTGTTGCTAAGGATAACAATGGGTTGGCCGGCTAAATCAGGCCTGAATATCCGCTCACAACTGGCATAAAAGTTATTGGCGTCACATAGAGCAATAGTCATATCTTTGCATTAGCTATACTGTACTTATATACAGTATAGCTAATGCAAAGGTGCTGAACAATATTTGAGCACTACTTTAATGTATTAAATGCAGTATGTTTTAAACTCAAGATAGGTCAATAACAGGTAGTTCATTTGAAGATTACAGATTGGGAAAATAGGTTTTCAGCATTCCTGGAAACAGAGTTAAATGAAGCAGGTGATAAGTCGCATGACTTAAACCACGTAAAACGGGTGTGGAATACTGCTAAAGGAATTATGGGGGTAGAAGGGGGGAATGAACTGGTTGTTATCACCGCCTGTTACTTTCATGATATTGTCAATTTGCCTAAAAATAGCCCTGATAGGCATTTGTCATCGACGTTAGCGGCACGTAAAACACTTGCCATTTTAGCTGAACGTTTTCCGGACTTTCCTAAGGTGTGTTATGAAGCTGTTGAGCATGCTATCTGTACTCATAGTTTTAGTGCAGGCATCCAGCCAACAACAATAGAAGCAAAGATTGTTCAGGATGCTGATCGAATAGAGGCATTAGGGGCTATCGGTTTGGCCAGAGTGTTCTATGTTAGTGGGTTAATGGGACAAGCATTATTTGATGGGAATGACTTATTTGCTGATGCTCGTGAGCTGAATGACCGCCAGTATGCGCTTGATCACTTTCAACAGAAGCTATTAACGTTGCCTGAAACGATGCAAACTGCAACAGGCCGGAAAATCGCAGTCCACAATGCAAAGTATTTAATCGACTTTATGGCAAAGCTATCTAGTGAAATAAAAGGAGAGCATCATGTAAAAGATCCAGAAGTGATTGCGCGCTTTGGGTCTAAGTTTCAGTAATCAATGATAATTGAAAACGCTAGCCGTTTGTTTCCAAATCTGGCTAGCGAATTTTAAGCTATAAAGTAAGAATAAAAGAGCTATTTAGAAGGTCGATGGGCTTAATGGCAGCTGAACCCACTCAAAAGGTACTTGCTGCTCTTCAGCATAAGCTTCGAACAAATCAACTGCATCACGGATACGGTGTAAATATTTGGCTGCAGTTTCCTGATGGAAGCCAATTGAAACATAAATAGTTTGTTGAGGATCTTGTCGCCACTTTTCAATATTTTGTTTCAATACTGCTAACATTTCTGGCCCAGTAATATAATCTGCCAGAATTCCATTATCAGGAATTTCCCATAATGGTGAAGACATAGGACCTATAAGATAGGGCTGTGAGACAGGTGTAATGGTAGTCCATAAACCATTAAGCCAGTTATACAATCGATCAGACCAACGCCTCCCTTTTAGCAGTTCAGGCGCTGTTGCAGAGGAATCAAATAAAAATCCTTCTGCAGATAATGCGGCTATTACATTGGGTTCTGCCATCCATCCACCAGCACGAAAACTGACGGGCTGATTAAATCCATTATTGATCAGAATTTGCTTACTGACACTGATAATGTTTTTTAACTCATCCGTTGTATAAGCACTAATGGGGACATTAGCTCCACAGTCACCAGTGGTGTGGCAGCTATTAAGTGATATTGGACCAGGGTAAGACCAGTTAGGAGATCGTCTGAACTTAACATTTGAGTATTCAACAAGAGAGCGCCATGCATGAACATGTAAACCATGTTCATCATTATTGCGCAGTACTTGCTTAATTTTTTGTGAGACTTCAAAAGAGTTAGCATTTGGCTTGGTGTAATACGCTGCATTTAAGAAGTGTAGTAGCCCAATATGTGGGTAATCATCCCGAAAGGAATTCATTGCAGCTAAATTTTTTTCATCTAGTACTCTACCCTCCCAATCTACACTGATGATACCTACCACCTTGCCTTGGGCATGAGCTTGGCTAATCAGTGCAACTATCGTGAAAATGGCTATGAAAAAAAAGTGTACAACAAATTGGAGCGGTTTCTTTACTATCATGACAAGTTCCTTTGTACAGAATTCCGTTACAACACACGACAGTTTACCTGCAAATTATAATGCTTGGAAGCTTAGGTATTACTAAATCGATTGTAAGCTGTTTGATGATCTGGAATCACTTTGGTGGCAGTTAAAGTTGTGAAATATTTCACCTGATAATCAGAGTCTCAAGAAGTAATAATAAGACCCATCAAGACGCAGGGCGAAGTGATGTCTATTTGAGGCAATGATTGGGTAATATATATAGAACAACAGTTTTATAGCCTGTTGACTCAGGTGGGTAAGGCCAAATTGGTCAATTATCATGTACTTGGGAAAACACTTAACTTGTCAAAAATACAAGTAGGTGATGGCGGCGATAAAAAAGGAAAAGCAGGTTTTCCTACAGAAGATGACACAAAGCTGGTTAATCTACGTTGGGAAGGAAATATTAACTGTATTTACGTAGATAATAAAAATGAAAAGGCTCTATATGGATTCCTAGGGGGTAGCATATAATACAACCAAAGATGTATTATGCACGTCTATTTGGGTAAATTAAGTCAGTAATAAGCAAAGAATGATCAATATCAAACAACTGGTAAATGATGAGCAATGCTACCAGTTTATTCGTCAGAGACGTTGGCCTGATGGCGTCAGCTGCCCTCACTGCCAGTCTCAACAAGTAGAAGGCAATGGTAATCATCAAAAGCAAATTGCCCGAAAACGTTATCGCTGCCTAGCGTGTCATCGGGGATTTGATGACCTAACTCTCACCATTTTT
>NZ_AUAF01000118.1 GCF_000428585.1 Zooshikella ganghwensis DSM 15267
AGAGCAAAATCAAATGACCGGCTATACCAACGGCTAAAACATTTTTCACTCATACCGCTGTAACGGTTCATATTTCTATAGGTTGCCTTGCCTTGAAATACGATTAGTGTCGCCAACAATGCCGCTATAAATGTGCGTTGAGGCTTATTAACATTGGACATTGAGCGTTAAACCGTTTTTACTATGCTTTCTAAAGATAGATTCCTGTGACAATACGACGTTGATAACCGCATTCTCGCAGTTTCTATCTTTGGTACAACCTACCACTCTCAGCCAAAAACTGTCTACAGTATTGAATATATAAAGTAAAAAAATCTGTGTCTTATTGCTGTTAGTGACTACAGAAAAGCTCTGAAACGCAAAACGAGTTGTTACTTCTGGCGGCAAAGTATGAAACAATTGTCAGTAAAACTTAAATGGTTGTAGGGTATACGATTATGAGGTAATGTTGTGTAGAGCGAGTAACAAATATTTTAAACTCGGAATATTTTATATGTTCCAAAAATGGAAATTATAGATATTTAAGGTTAGGGGGTGTTAAGTACTAATAGGTGAAAATTAATCATCAGTATATAGTCAGTTTGCTGGCTTACTCGTTAATATACTTATATAATTCTTTCTAAAGTTCCACCCCTCTTGACTTGATCTATAGCAGAGTCAATCCTATGCTTGTATGGTTTGAGATGTTTATGCATCCTAAAAACAAGAGGGGCTTTAGAGTGTGTTGCTCCAAAGATTACTTCTTAATTTAATACTTTAGACCAATACATAGCTGACTTTTTTGCTATTATTCCTTGTTTAACTACGCCATTACTAACCGCAATAAGTAACTCCTTTTCGCTTTCGAAGTTAACTCGCTCAAACTGGCTTTGATCAAAATAGTCATAACCTTTTATCGTGCCAACTTCTTTGCTGTAATCTAGTTTTAAATTATGCTGTGTGTTTTTTTTGTGAAAAATAATAACGTCATCTGCTGATAAAATAGTTTTTGAAGTAAAGTATTTTTCATCAAACTTAAGATTTGGATGCCAAGCTTCACTTTCAATATCAAGGTCAAGCTCACCAAGGTCTAATGATTTTTGTGCAGAAATAGTTGAACTTAGCTTTACAGGTAACCCTTTTAGTCTAGCCCTGGTAAGTATTTCAGGAATTAGGTCTACAAATATTCCAGCTGCTTTACCGCTACTATCGTTAAATACAAATGGATACCAGCTATCTGAGCTAGTAATATCGTACTTGATTATGGGCTCAATTTTTTTTATGATTTCTTGTTCTATTAAATGATTGATTAAGCCGGATTTTATATTGCTCTTTATTACTTTTTCTAAGCTGGATGCTATCTCTAAATGCTTATTGCTCAAAGAATGATAGATAGAAAGATCTACTAAGTTCGGGCTGATCCAGTATTTATCAGGGTTTATCTTATTAGCAAGAGTGGCTATCTTTAATGAAAAAGTATCAGTAAGAAAACCATCAATCCTATTGTATTCTAGCATGGTGAATAACTGATTAATATCATGAGCTAAATGTAAATTAATAACTTTTTCCTTTGCATAGTAGTCTGACCAATACCGCCCTCTAAGGGAGCCAACTCGCTTTTCGTTCAGATATGGTATACCCCAGTCAATCTTCTCTTTTGTGTTTTTTGTAATATAAACTCCATAAATCTTAAGGATAGGAGTTTCAATTTTTATTAGAGAAGGCTCTTCGTTGATGAAGAAAAAGTTCGAACGACCAACTTCTCCATCAATACCTCCTGACTGTTGCATAAGTAAAAGTCTTTTAGGTGGCGCAATGACTGCGTTAAAGCATAAACCTGCTGTCTCATAGATTGATCTTAAAACAGGAATTAATGGGTCGTGGAATGGTTTTTCAAAAAAACCTATTTGCATGCATGACGAACCATTTACAGGTTTTATATAAATTTGTGTTACTAGAAATAAAATATAAAAAAATTTAATTAATAAGAAACGCATAACGCTTTGATAGGTCAATCTTGATACTTTTTGAACTAGAATATAAGCTCAAGTTAAAAAACATAAATATTATCCTCCATAATTCTTAGAGTTGTCTCGCAAGTATACTACTAAAAATAGTAGTTCGTCACGTAATATACTAAATACTTAGTTGTCTCTCAAAAGTTGTTGAGTCCTCTATTGTTAAATTACGCTTGGAGTAACTCCTTTTAAGCATCTGATGACTACTTCCTTATTACAAACAGCTCAGCAAAAGCCATCCAATCAGTGCTAGTCAAAAAAAATTATTGACGGCCATTCGACTAGGTTTGATTTGGGAATAGATGGATATCGCAAATTGACTCTTGCTCTACATGAGCACAGTACACATTCATCAAGCACTGTTTATAAATATAAGCGGGAAAAACTACTCTTGTAGCTCTTTTGAGGCTAGCTTTTTTTCTAGTTCTGCTGGTAATAGTACAGTATTTGCAGTAATGTTTGTTAGCTGTTGAAATAGTCGATGTTGTTGAAGTTTATTCAAGGTTAATGAAGGAAAATGATTGTCTCGCAAATAGTGTATGAGTTTAAGCGTTTTAAATCCATCAAACCAGTGATGAAAGTGCTCTTTTAACTTATCACCTTCCAGCTTCTGCTGAGTGATATGCTTTTTAAATTGATTTATTTTTAAGGTGGTTAGTGCATTAGTCACTTCTTGAGGTAATTGTTCAAACTGCTTTTCGAAATAGTCTTTTGTCAGATTTTTTTTTGTTTTAAAAATTGATAATAATTTCTTAAGTGCATCAAAACATTCAGGGTTGTAGTATAAGTAGTCTTTTTTTGGCTCGCTAAGGGTTGAAATAGAATGCAATGCGGGACCTGTGCCAAAAGGGACGCGATCAGACAGGCGTGCATTGATGGTTATGGGCTGACCTCTGAGTGAAATGATTTTGCCTACCTTAGCTAGTTTATTCAAACAATAGAAGTCTTCACCCGCATTTCGACAGGGAAAACCCCTTACTTTTGTATAGGCTTCTGAGTGAATAGCTAATAAGCTACCTGTTGTATGAAAGGCATAAGGTGAGCCTGCCCAACGTAAGGCTAATACATAATAACGAAGTCGAATATCGTACAGCTGTTGGCTAACGGTTAAATCATGAGCATCAGCCAGGTGTTGGTAATTATAAATAAAGGCACTGCAGTTATTTGGTGCGCAAGGATGTTCTATAACTTGCTCTAAATAGTCTGCGGGTAATACTGCATCCATATCTGTTGAGAAAATCCAGGGGAAGCGCACTACACCTTGGTGTATCAAACGGCAGGCAATATCAGCACCTATTTTTCTGGCAAGACCAACGCCTGATTTAGCTGGAATCAGATTAGGTGCAGTAGAGCGGTTAACAATATACAACCAGTGTTGATTAAAGGATATCAAACTGCTCAGGCAGGTTTTATGATCAACATTGAGTTGGTTTAATAGCTTGTGGTTGCTAGCGAGTTGTTGTGATGTTGCGTTATTAGGAGCATTAACCACCAGCACTACTAGCCAGCTATCTTCAATATTGAGTGGTTGTAAAAGACGTTCCAAAGATTGAAGCGTCTCATTAAAACAGGGCACGACCAGTACGCTTTTAAACTGCCTTGTTTGTATTAAGGGTAAAATTCGTTGTGCTTCTGTTTCAGCATACTTCAGTAAGTACTGTTGAACTCGTGATGACATGATAAATATCAGGTTAAACCTTTGACCTTTATCGCTGAAAGATATTGACTCGCAAGAGATACCCTTCACGAATGATTTCTAGGTTTTGTTATCTTCACTCCTCACCCCAATCACTTATTAATACAGGCTCATGGGACTTCGTCACTCGATGGCTGCACTTAAAAACCATTCGTATTGGGTAGAGTATATACCCCTCTCTATGGGTATTGTTGGGCAAAGACTGGACATTTTAGAAAAATATGGATCTAGACTCAAATACTTGCTACTAAAAAAATTGCTTTAGCACTTGATATTTACACTGATTGCCCCATAAAGCGCTATACCTGGAATTAATGAGTGCACACTAGTTTTATTTTGATCTCGTTGTGGATTGTTGTACCCAAAATAATGGGTATGTATCAGTAGCAGCTTGTGTACTCTGCGGAGTCACTGGTGAACTGGAGGCATCGTCTTACCTTATGAGTAGTAAAACAAAATATAAGCCATCTGATGACTTAAAACCTCAGAAAAGTACAGAAGGGATGAGCTGGTCAGGGCAGCTTGCATGGTTTATTAATCACCCTAAGGTGCAAAATGGCATAGTCATATTAATTTTATTGAATGCAATACTTCTGGGAGTTGAAACTTGGCAGTGGGCTATGGAGTCTATTGGTTGGTGGGTTTTAATACTTGATCAAATCATCTTGACTGTATTTGTAATCGAGATTACTGCTCGATTAATCGTTCACCGTTTAGAGTTTTGGAAAGATCCATGGTCCATATTTGATTTTAGCGTTGTGGTTATCGCACTGTTACCTGCGACAGGCTCTTTTGCTGTATTGCGGGCTTTGAGAGTTTTGAGGGTGCTACGTCTATTAACAACAGTACCTTCGATGCGTAAGGTTGTGAGTGCGTTGCTAAAGGCTATTCCAGGTTTAGGCTCCATTGCGCTTCTTTTATTGATTATTTATTACGTATTTGCCGTTATTGCGACAAACCTATTTGGAGAAGCATATCCAGAGTGGTTTGGCAATCTTGGTCAGTCACTCTACACATTATTTCAAATAATGACACTAGAGAGCTGGTCTATGGGAATTGCCCGACCAGTGATGGAAAACTTTCCTTTTGCCTGGGCTTTTTTCGTACCTTTTATCTTGATTGCGACTTTCACCATGCTGAACTTGTTTATTGCTATTATTGTGAATGCTATTCAAGATTACAGTGAAGCCGAACATAAAGACACGATTGAGCATGTTACCAATGTACGGGATGTGATAACCCATGATTTACACCAGGAAGTGAAAGCATTAAGAAGTGAAATCAGTGAGTTGAAGTCTTTATTGGTAATGCAAAGTAAAAAGAGTTAGCTGACATTATTAACAGATTACTTGTACTCCTCGACCAAAAACTTTACAGGTTTTATGAAAAACAAGTAGAACCGGTTACACTTTTAGAAGGCTGCATTTAAGATACATGGTTTGCTGTGTACCTTAACGTACGTTCAGAGTTTAATGTGGCCATATTGATACCCAAAGCGAAGGGTATATCAAAAAAAAGTGTTATTCGTTGTATAGTCAAGTTGAGGAGTAGAGCGTAATGCTTTTATTGCGTAAACCAGTAAATATGATCGTTTTAATGATCTCCTTAGTACTGGTGTTACAGGTTAGACAGAGTTTTGCTGCTGAGAAGAAAGCCCCTGACACGCAAGAGAAGCCCAGTATGTTAGAACGTCCTCTTATGGAACGATATGTGCTGGATGAGCTCAAGTCACTCCGTCAAGACCTCCTTTTACTTAAAAATGATGTCACACGTGATTTAGCAAGTACTCAATTACAAACAGCAGATAGATCCCTTCGGTATACTACAGATACGGTCAATAACATTTTTTTCATTATCACAGCTGCCACGTCAATATTGATCATTGCGGGTTGGAGTTCCCTACGAGATGTAAAAAGCAAAGTGGATGAGCTGGTAGACTCAAGGGTGCGTTTAATTTCGCAAGGTTACGAAAAGCGGCTTGCTGAACTAGAGAAAAAACTGCGCCAGCGTACAGATCAAATTATACAAGCACAGGAAGAAATAGCACTTACTAACAATATTCATTCGTTGTGGATGCGTTCAGGCCTGGAATCAACACCGCAGTCTAAGATAAAAATTTACGACCAAATATTAAGCTTAAACCCTGAGGATGTAGAGGCTTTAACTTATAAAGCTGATGCGGCCTTAGAGCTCGAAGAACCTCAGTGGGCATTAAGCTTGTGTAATAAAGCGTTAGAAATTTCATCCGAATATCCTTATGCCTATTATCAGCGAGCCTGTGCTCATGCGACGTTGGGCCAAGATGATTTGGCAATAGATGATCTTACCAAAGCACTGGATTTATCGAGTACTTATGTGGATGAAATGAAAGAAGAGCCTGCTTTCAAATCATTATCAGAGAGTGATCGTTTCTTAGCGTTAGTTTCACATCACTAATAGCTAAGAGCTTGGCCTTTCCAGTCTCAAGTCTGGGTAATGGTAATTTTTGCTTCACTCTATCCTCATAAGAGGGCATAGAGTGTTATGTTTATTCAGTGAGGTATTTTGATGGAGTCTATTCAACTGATCTTCATGCTATCAACCCTGTTATTAGCTGCTGTGTTAACGGCAGTAAAGACTAAAGGGGATAGAACACCTGTACGTGGGTTAAAGTTCCTTGGGATCTTGGTTTCAAGCGTACCAATTATTGGGGTTATTCAGGGGATAATAGTTAGAAAGCGCCTGCCCTTGTATTCTGATGCTTGCTTTATCCAGGCCATTTATTGTGGAATTGGGTATGTCATTATTACGCAAGTACTACCTAAGTACGCGTAAAATAAATATATCTTTCACGAATTATTTTTTAGTGAGGCTAGTCTTAGTAGACCTGCCCCACTAAAAACCTTCATTTTGGGCATAAGTGATAAGCAAGTGTATGAAATCCTGCTTAGCTTTGCTTTTTAAAACGTTCTCTTAAGTGTTGTATGGCGGTATAAAATACGGGTACCAGAAGAGTGCCAACAATACCAGCCGCAAGCATACCCCCAAAGACACTGTACCCAATGGAATGTCGACTTGCAGCACCTGCTCCAGTAGCAATTACTAATGGCACAACACCAAGAATAAATGAAAAGGCCGTCATAAGAACCGCTCTGAAGCGAAGCGTAGCTGCAGTCACTGCGGCATCCTGAATAGATAAACCTTCTGCTTCACGTTTTTCTTTAGCAAATTCAACAATCAAAATTGCATTTTTACTGGCAAGTCCAATTAATAGCACTAAACCAATTTGGGTGTATAAGTTCGCATCGGATTGCGCAATCCATACATTTAAAAAGGCACCTAAAATAGCGATAGGGACCGCAAGTATGACTGCCCAAGGAATAAGCCAGCTTTCGTACTGTGCAACTAAAAACAAATAGACAAATATTAACGCCAGCGAGAAAAGTAAGGGGGCAAGATTACCAGCAGCAAGCTCCTGATAGGTCATACCTGTCCACTCAAAACTATAACCGTCAGGCAGTGTTGCTTTGGCAGCTTTTTCCATTGCAGTGACGGCTTGTCCTGAACTATGACCGGCAGCTGGCTGACCATTAATGGTAACGCTGGTAAAAAGGTTATAACGATTTATGACATCAGGGCCTAATAGAGGGGTGATTGAAATAAGTGTGCTCAAAGGCACCATTTCTCCTGTGGCACTTCGAACATAAAAGCGTTTTAAATCATTTTCGTCATTGCGAAACTCTGGCTCAGCTTGCAATAACACTTTGTAGGTTTTACCAAACTTGTTGAAATCATTAACATAGAGTGAACCGAGCTGTGTTTGCAGCGTACCAAAAATGTCAGAAAGCGGCACGCCTAAGTTTTTAACCTTTTCGCGCTGAACATCGATAAACATTTGTGGCACATTTGCCCGAAAAGTACTGAATGCAACGCCTATTTCTTTTGTTGAATTGGCCGCTAGTAGTAAACCACCCATAACCTGTGCTATTTCTCTTGGGTCACGGCCAAGCTGGTCTGTGAGTACAAACTCAAAACCACCTGTGGTACCAAGGCCAGGAATTGCTGGAGTACTAAATGCAGCTGCTTTGGCGCGAGCAATGGTGGAAAGTTTAGCCTGCACTTGTCGGATAATGGCTGATTGAAAAAGCTCGGGTTCTTCTCGTTCATCCCAGGGTTTTAGTACAGCAATGGCCAGTCCGGCATTAGATGACATAGCACCGTTGAGAATGCTGTAGCCAGCTACAATCATTACATCAGAAACGCCGGGTACGCTTTTAACCATATCCGTCACTTGATGCATAACTTCTGCAGTTCTATTCAAGGATGCGCCATCTGGTAACTGTACATCTATCATGAAATAGCCTTGGTCTTCTTCTGGGATGAAGCCTGTAGGTAGCTGCTTTGCAAATACAAGTAAAATAGCGATTAGGGCTAAAAAGAGTAGGCCAACGATAAATAGTTTTCTTACTAGAATGGTGACAGTGCGCTGATAACTTCCTGTCAGTTTGTCAAACCACTGGTTAAACCACCTTAAAATAAAAAAGGGAGGAGAGGTAGACGGTTTTAGGAGGGTAGCACACAGTGCTGGGCTAAGGGTTAGGGCATTAATAGATGAAATAAGTACAGAAACAGAAATAGTGATAGCAAACTGTGCGTACATTTGTCCTGTAATACCGGGCATAAGCGCCACAGGCGTAAAAACCGCAAGCAATACAAGAGTTGTTGCAATAATTGGACCACTTACTTGCTGCATAGCTTTAACGGTAGCTTCGACGGCAGACAGTTTTTCTTCTTCCATTAATCGCTGAACATTTTCGATGACCACTATCGCGTCATCAACAACGACACCGATAGCAAGAATAAGTGCGAAAAGTGAAATGGTGTTAATTGAAAAGCCAATAGCCAGTAGAACAGCAAACGTGCCTATGAGGGATACTGGAATGGCAATAGAGGGAATTAGTGTTGATCGCCAGTCTTGCAGGAATAGAAAGACGACAAGTATGACCAGTAAAACAGCCACAAAAAGGGTTTCAACCACTTCGGCAATGGATGTTTCAATAAATCGTGTCGTGTCGTATAAAACTTCGAAACTGATATCATTGGGAAATTGCTTGGCCAGTCGTTCCATTTCGTCTTTGACTTTTTGTGCCACTTCCAAAGCATTTGCATCAGGTAACTGGTAGACGGCGAGAATAACACTGGGGCTATTATTAAGCTCACCAAACCAGCCATAAGAGGCAGAACCTAGCTCAATGCGTGCAACATCCCTCAAGTAAATTGATGATCCATCATTGCGTGATTTTAATATAATTTGCTCGAATTCCTCAGGAGATGAGAGTCGTCCCTTTGCTTGTAAAGAATATTGAAACTGTTGAGTAGGAAGTGAAGGTGCTGCACCAATTTGGCCGGCGGGTACCTGAACATTTTGCTCATTGATAGCATTGTCAATGTCTTGTGTGGTGATGGCATAAGTCGACATTTTTGCTGGGTCAAGCCAAATACGCATTCCATAGTCTTGTGCACCTAAAATTTGGGCATCACTGACCCCTGATACCCTTGCTAGTGTGTCTTTAATATTGATACTGGCGTAGTTCGATAAAAACAGGCCATCATAAGTGTTATTTGGGGAAATCAAATTAACAATTAATAGTATGTCAGATGACTTTTTATCAACGGCTACCCCTTGTCGTGTAACTTCAGCTGGAAGTTGTGGATTGGCTAAAGCAACACGGTTTTGAACATTAATTTGGGCCATGTTTGGGTCGGTACCCACGGCAAAGGTAACAGATAATCGATAGCTGCCATCATTAGCGCTTTTAGACGACATATAAATCATATCTTCAACCCCATTGACCTGAGACTCAATGGGATTGGCGACGGTATCTTGAACCACTTTGGCACTGGCACCAGGAAAGTTGGCTGTGACTTCGATAACGGGGGGGGTAATAGGGGGAAACTGAGCAACGGGTAATACAGGAATAGCAAGTAAACCTGCAAGGGTAATAATAATCGAAATGACAAAGGCAAATTTTGGCCGATAAATAAAAAATTGGCTGATCATGGTGTGCCTCCTAATTAACTTGCTGTTGTTTCTTTAAAAGGCGCAACCTGTTGTTCAGTCGGTTTGACTTTACCTCCAATTTTAACTTTTTGAATACCTTCTGTAATAATCGTTTCACCAGGATTTAATCCATCTATCACTTCCCAGCGTGTTTTGACGCGTTGTCCTAGTTTAACTGGGCGGGCTTCAACCACTTTTTCACTATTCACCACCAGAACGAATTTGCCCTGTTGATTTTCTTGAACGGAAGCTTGTGGAACCAGCAGAGCTTGCTGTGGTGTTTTTTGCCGTAAAATAAGAGTTACGTATTGGCCAGGTAACAGCATTTTATTATCATTAGGGAACACCGCACGAATTTTTATGGTACCTGTAGCTTGGTCAACGCGATTATCCATAAAATCCAACTGCCCATCATGAGGGTACATTTTGTCATTTGAAAGCCTTAGTTGGGGGACTACTGAAGGTTCCTCCTGACCGGCCGAAATTCGTTTTCTCGCTTCCTCCTGGAAGTCCACAAACGCTTTTTCATTAACCTGAAAATTGACGTAGATTGGATCAAGTTTAACGATGGTTGCCAGCGTATCCTGATTAGGTGTAACAAGATCTCCTAAACTTAATAGTGATTTGCCTATACGGCCAGTGATAGGTGCTGTAATTTTAGTGTAACTTAAGTTTAAAGCGGCTTTTTCGAGTTGGGCTTGCGCGCCTTTTAGTGCAGATTCAGCTTGAATTTTTTTACTGGTTAACTCATCCATTTGAGACTGACTGATAGTTCCTTTTTTGACAAGTCGTTCCCCTCGATCAAAGTTAATTTTTGCTTCATCTAATATGGCTTGTAAGCGCTCAATTTCTGATTGGCTTTGGTCTACAACAGCTTGGTAAGGGGCAGGGTCCAGCGTGAATAATAGCTGATTCTTGGCGACTTCATCACCTTCATTAAAGTGTCTTTCCAGTAATGTTCCTTCAACTCGAGAGCGAATATTTACATCTTCACTGGCCTCGGTTCGACCTACCAGGTCGATGGAATGAAATATTTTGTCTTCTTTAACAGTGGTTACGATGACGGCAGGAGGCTCTTGAGTGATTGGTTCTTGCTCACAACCAGTGGTGCTTATACCTAGAAACGTAATCAGTATTAAAGTTGCTATCAGCGAGATTGGTTGTTTCCTTTCGTAAGATACGACAGACATCCCTGTGGCTCCTTAAGGCATTGCTTACTTCGAATATTAAAAAAGTACATTCTAGCTTGGTCATCGTTCATTGTTATAGAGCTGAGTAAGTTACTATTTATGTAAAGTAAAGTGTGCTGAGTTCCTTGCTATTTTATTTATAGAGTATAGTTTTTGTATATAGATTATAGTTATAACTGAATGATAGTTATTATTAATTAACATGAATCTAAAAATGTATCTTTAGTATCTTAATTAATAGAGATGAAAAAAGTATTGAAAGAACATAGTGTTCTAAGTATTTAAATAATATTACATTATAGTTAGCGTTAGTAGTACAAAGATTGACATTAAAAAAAATTTTTATTGATTTTATTAATCCTTTTCTTTTGGAAGCCGATATAAGAAGTAAGCGATGGCAAAAGAGGTTCGTCAGGAGGTGTGAGATGAATAATCAAGTGATCAACCTCCTTCATACAGTGGTTCCTGCAACGTTGTCATATTTGAATGTACATTCACCTGTGGCAGCCTGCTTAATGGTCACAACAGCCTATGCAGAAAGCAGTCTTGCCACACATCAATATGATGGTAATGAGGGGTTAGGGGTCTATCATATTTCAGCTGAAAGTCACCGTTACCTGTGGGATGCATACTTAGCTCAGCATCCTGATTTAGCTAGTAAAGTACGTGGGTTGGCATCTCAGCAGTTGTTTTTAATTCAACCGGAGTTAGAGCTTTTAGGTAACCTATCATATGCAACGGCAATTGCCTGGCAGCTTTATCTTCAATCTGGCGTTGCTCTACCTGCAACAGCCGACCCATATCAACTAGCTCATTTTTGGCTGGAGAATTTTGAGAATGGATCAGAAGGTAAGACAGTAAATGTGTTTATGCAGTCGTGGAAGTTGTTACGAGACTGCCATTCGATGTTATTAGTAGCGTAATAGCTAAAGAGTGGGGTGGTAACTGAAGGAGTGGTAGTTATTGACTGAGTATTTCACAAGTGAAGTTTACATTGTAAGTGATTTCTAACTACATATTTCCTTTTGAAAAGCATTATACACATAATGCTTTTTTTATTTTTAGAGGTACCCTTTAGTTTATTGCTTGATATGGTCTCTAATGCTTATCGCTAAGAGTATTCATGCTAAATTTAGTAAACAAGGGATGATGAATACGATCCATAAAAGTGGCTAAAGTTTGGGTAATCACACTAAAAAAGTCAGGTTTAAAAACTAGATAACGATGATAAATATTTGGCACCTTGCTCTGTGGCTGGCAGTGATTTTTTCATGTAATAGCTATAGTGATGACTTAATAGTATCGGGGCATTCAAGCTACCCCCCCGTATCTCAGGCAGAGGGAGAGTTAATCACTGGTATTGGAGCAAAAGTAATAGCTGCCATCGCTAATCAGCTTGGCATTTCATATCGACTTGTCTCCTCAGGTCCATGGAAGCGTGTCCACTGGGCTGCAGAGAAAGGGAAAATTGATATGATTGCAGGAGTGTATCTGAATGAGCATAGAACAGCCTATTTGGATTATGCTGAGTGGTTCATGACTGACCCTGTTGTCATTTTTGTCAAGAAAGGCAATGCGTTTCCATATCGTCAATGGAAAGACTTGATTGGCAGGAAAGGTTCCACTAATTTAGGTGAAAGCTTTGGAGAAGCATTTGACCGCTTTATTGAAAAGTATCTTTATATGGAGTGGGAGCATGAATCTATAGATAACTTTCGGAAACTTGCCCATGGCCGGATCGATTATTTTCTATATGGGCTTTATCCTGCATCAGCCCAACTTAAGGTACATGGTTATGAAGACGTTTTTGAGGTAATTCCTACCCCAGTTGTTGAAGAAAAGTTTTATTTTGCTTTTTCTAAACACTCAAAGTTTCGTTACTTAAAACCTAAAATGAATGCTGTCATCGTTGAGTTAAGAGAGTCTGGAATTATTCAACGATGGGTAGATGAATTTTTTCGACGTTAATGCCATCAACTGTTAATACTGTAAAATTGACGTCTGCATATCCTTTTTTATTAAGCTTATCAATTATTCTTGATTAATCAGTCAAGAGTTTTTTATTTTAAGTTGTGTGTTCTTATTTTAGTGATAGTCGAACATTGTCGATAAAAAAGTTATCACTATGAGGACCAAAAATCATGATATCCAGGCTTTTAATATTTAATTTAGTGGGTGTAGTGAAACTTCCTGTCACGGGCCACCATTGTTGAGTAGGTACTTTGCCAAGAAAGATATCTTGTATTTGTAGACCTTCATTACTGTCAATAAAGAGGTGTACGCAAACATTATCACTGTATTGTTGTGTGCCAGGAATATTAATCTCAAAGCTTAGTTGATACCGGTGCCCTGCGAGAAGTAATTTTTTTGCAGGTAGTTTCGCCGCTGAAAACCATTTATGGCGATTAAAAATATGTAAGACACCACCTTGCTCTGACTGAGTATATTGTTGTTCTACATTGGCACCAAACATACCTTGCCAATGTTGAGAGTCATACTCAAAATCAAAATGCAGGCTTGGTAAAGTTTTTATGGAGTATGAAGAAGTGTAGTTATGCGTTGCCTTAAGCTTTTCTGAATAAGGCTGAAGGTGGTTGGCATAGATTTCTTGAATAAGGCAAGTATAGCTGATTATTCCCCATAACAACTGAAGACGATAACGGGTAACGAGTCGCTCCTTGCTAGAGTTGAGCATACCTTTCTCCTTATAGGTAAACTATTTATCGCTTTTTTATTGTGGTTATACAATTCATAAGAAACACAAAACAAGTATTTTTGTCCTCAAGCCTTTGATTGCACAGTACCTTACACTTACACAAGTACTCTACAAGAGTACTCTGGAGGTTGGTGATTGTCTTACTTGAGCACAGCTTAACTTGCATAGACTAAGTTTTGTTAAAAATTAAGTATCAGGTAAAAAGGCGAATCAAGAATGTAAGGCACAAGGCGGGTTTTGCAAAGGTATAGTGAAGTTTAATCGTTTGTTATGTGATCTATTTCAATTATAAGTGTCTGCTTATATCTGTGGCTAAGTGTTCTGCCAGCCTGGTATGCTTAATATTGGAAAGGGGAGTTTTTCATTATGCCGAGTGTAACAGTAGCATTGAGTATATCTACAGAGGAGTTTTTGCGTTATTACAAAGGCTCTGCAAAACAAGTAATAGCGCACACGGTCGATGGTCGTTCAGTTAGTTTCCCTGCTAATATCTTACAGCGTTTCTTAACGCATGAAGGAATACATGGACAGTTTGTTATTGAGTTTGATAATGCAGGACACTTTAAGTCTATTAAAGATATCTCTTGTTAAGTTGTTATAGCCTGAAGCATATTAACTGGCGCACTGAACGTCCTTGCCTTTTCTCGTTTCAATTATGCCGTCACCATCTGTATCTGCGGCATGTTGTGCTCGTCCAGTAAAGCTAACAATGAGCTGTCGTGCATGACGATTATTATTGTCGGAAGGGCAGACGGTTAAAGTGCCTGCTGTACCTGAAATGATGCCATCAGGTTTAAAGCGTAGATAACTTCTACCTGCTGATAATCGGCTTGATATTTTAACTCGGGTGTTTAAATCAAATATTTGATAAAGCGTTTCTCCCGCGTCAATCTGCTTATTTTTATTAGGATCGCTAAAAACAATGATATGTTGCTGCCACTTGGCCTGGCAGGAAATGCCATCTGCTGAAGGGCATAGTGTGACAGTGGTTTTGTGAACCACAGCTTGCGTACGCGCTGTAGCGATAGCGCTATGAATTGTGTTGATACTGGTCCGGGTTGAGCTGCTTTGTATAAATTGATTGAGTGCTGGCAGGCCATAGCCAATGAGAATTAATAGAATACTGCAAGTCACTAGTAATTCTATCAGTGTAAACCCTCGCATATTATGGGGAGTGTTAATGTTATTAATTGATGGTGTTTGTTGGGGAGGCGTAGAATTTTGATGGATTACAAATGATTGCATGTGCCCTCCTTGGTCTAATAGTGCATATACCGTTAACAAAAGGTGTATATACGAGGTAAGTTGCTTTCCCTAAAAAGTAAAAAATAAATCTGTATAAAAAATGATCATATTTGTTTTTGGGAAAAAATCTGTTAATTCTTCAGCAACTTTTTTGTGCTTGAAAATGTTCTCTGGGTTAACGTTGATTTAGCTCAGTTTTGGCTAGGGCCTGTTAACACTATTTGAATCACCACTGCCGTAGACTATTTTTTCGCCTAGCAAGGCACAAGGAATGCTGTGTAGTCATTCTACATAAATGACTTGTAACACTGCTAGGTGGAAAAATAATCACGGCCCGAAGGGTTATGACGGTAAAAGCACTACTCGTTGTTGCTCATTGTTCATTTAGAACAACTAAACTTCACGCTTCGCGCCTAGATTAGTGCTTTTACCGTCATAACAGTGATATTCAAATAGTGTTAACAGGCCCTAGTCTA
>NZ_AUAF01000119.1 GCF_000428585.1 Zooshikella ganghwensis DSM 15267
CAAACAAAAACCATGATATGAAGTAATTCTAACCTATTGCTTCTAATAGCTTATTTTTAGCTGTCAGGTGTATCCAATAATGGCCAAAGTCGAGTGCTATAACAATGTTAGTTAGTGTAGAGCATAAAATCAAAGTACGAATAATACTTCATATGACTTTTTTATTGCTTAAGGGCATCTCGAATAAAGGTTTTTACTGAAGCCCTTTTACCCGAAGTCTGCATAACGCCCATCGAACACGCCGTAAATCCGCCCCTTGAGGTTTGATTGCTGCACTCTTGCGGCAATCAGTTCGACATACGTTACCCAGCCTTTGCTTTATTAGTCATACGCCAGAAGATCACAAAATTATACGGGATGATTAACTCTGGGAAGAATTGTTGCATTATCATGATAATGCAACAATAAGTGGGTTTTCAAAAACTAATGGTTTACCTTGACAGGTTGCTGGGCCATTGATCTCAATACCAACAACCCTGATATTATTGAAAAAGCTATGGCAATAATATAACTCAACAATAACGGCTCCTGAAAAAACAAAACTAGCCATGTTGTCGATAGAATAGGCGTCAAAAATACTACAGGAGCAACTTTGGTGGGATCCACTTTTGCCAGTGCGGTTAGCCACAAGATATAAGACACGCCATTAATAAGAACACCATTAAGCACAATCACTAACCACGCTTCCTCAGAAGGAAGTGAAAAGTGACCCCATTGAAATAATGTCAAAGACGAAAAAATCAATCCCCAAAAAATAAAAAGAAGGTCCCTGTAAACGAATCTATTTTCTGATACTTTGAAAGCACTGAAAAAAGCGCAAAGCATAAGGCTCCAAGAAATACAACCAGTAATACCCATGGACTATTCACCTTGATAGAAGTCAAATTGCCTTTTGTAATAACAATTACTACCGACAAAAAGCCTAATAGTAAACCCGCTCCTCCAAACGTGGTGAGCCGTTCACTAAAAAATAGCAACGTAATGACCGTAATAAGAATTGGCCAGGTATATTGAACAACAAGAACTTCTACCCCATTCGTTACCGCATATCCGTGATAAAGACATAAGTAATAAAAAAAACACCCCAAAAATCCTAATGGTGCACACAGAAAAAACTGACGAGCACTTCCACCTATCATTATTTTTCTATTTTTTAACAAAACAAATACGAACACAACAACCGAAGAAAGTACATTGGACCAAAATAGAAATTGAAAAACATCAAGTGAATGCTATCCTATTTTGGCCACAATAGGAATTAAACTCCATGACAACACACAAAGAAATGCAAATACTATCGCTAATTTTGCCCCCGTCATATTCATTGTAATAGCCTTACCATATGAAACAAATAAAACACGTTAGTACTAAAAGTTTTAACCACTGAGAACCCTACTTGACCAGCCACATTTTGAATATAGTCGCAAGAATAGGAGCTAGACTGAAAGTCATTACAGCAGAATGTATAATGATTAACATCATCAACTTCCTGGGCTATATCCAGCCCACATTTTTGATAATATGCGCGCCTTATTGAGTTAGCCGGCTCCCCTGTTTGAAAGGAAGAAATCACAATATCCATTCCTATCATATAATATTTTCTTAAAATATTAGTTATATTTTCAACATTACCAATGAGATTAAATGGAAAAAGGCATAGTATGCGTTCAGAATGATTAACTTTATCATTGAGCACTCCGTCAATATCAACCAGGCTCCCGCGTAAAAAGGATGCAGTTGACTTATGACATTGTGAAAAATAATGTTTTGATTGTTCTTCTAACTTTGTTCTGATATCAATACCAATATACTTCACGTTATTCATTGCAGCCGTTTCAAATGACCTTACTTTGTCACAACCTATTTCAATAAGTGTTGTATAAGATTGATTTGCTAGAATACCTGAGATAAAGGCTTGCTCATGAGCAAGATAGCGTATGATATGATCATCAAAATTATGCGTACTCATAATCTCATGACCAATATTGCTTTGATAGTAAGCGGTATTATCCAATAGTCTTGGCATGGTGCCTCCTTGCATTAGCTTTTTAACTTTTTATAACGCTCCTTCTTATTGTTTTACTGTTTGTTATTTTATTGTTTTGTTGTTTTGCTGTTGAAATATTCACACTGGAAATTGTTAAAAAACAAATTTGAATATACTGTTATAGCCAAACACTCTTTATTTTAAGGTAACGGTATACTCTTCATTATTAATATAACCATGTCTAAAATTGATTCTTTGAAAGGTATATATAGTAGATGAGATCTGCAGCAGAAAGTAAAGCGTTATTAGTTAATGAGTAATTTTCTACTTATTACCACCTTTTATAGCACTTCTGAACTATTGAGCTAACACATTAGCCTATACCCAAAACGAAGGGTTTTTAGGGGCGGTGGTCAAGAGTGCTGACAACAAACCCTACTAATGTGTCGGGAGCACATTAGAACAGCTTCGCTGGCCCGTTAGGGTGAGCGCTATGGATAGCGCCCATAAAAATGATTCGTGAAGGGTATATTTGACAAGCAGAGAAATCGCATATAATTAGCCTTGAACCCTTCCTTGGAGACTTGATTTCCGCATCCTTGCGGAACGCATAAATTAATTCATGCATTGATTGGCACAATCTTTACCCATAACAAACTGTTTTTATATGCGATTACCCTATCGCTAAGGGTTTACAAGAAAGGTCAATGCTTTATCACCGTTGACTAGCCCTAGCCCCGACTCTCTGCTGTCAAGTACTGAGCAACGTGCCGTTTGTTTAAGTGCACCAACAATACGCTCTATGCCGTATGTAAACTGGCCAGCCTTCTGTTGTTCTGCTTGTAAAAGCAAAGCAATCACTGCGGTAAGCTGTGGCGCCGCAAATGAACTACCAGACTCATAGTTATCGGTCGCCCAGCTATACACAGCCTCTGCAGGAATACCAAAACTTTGGTATGCAACTAAGTTATTTTGGCCTGGTATGGTTGCTGATAACGCCACCTCATCAGCAAAAGTGTTCAGGTTGATCGCAAATACTAAATTACTGGCATACTTTTCATACTCAGCTGAAGAAACAAACGTTTTAATAAGTTGCAAATCATACGCAAATAAATTGCCGGTATCAGACAAACCTAAACGTTGTCGTAAAGGCGTTACACTTCCGTCAAGGTCTGTTCCCGTATTACCCAAAGATTTAATAACAATTTTACTGACTAATGTCTTTTTTAATAAAGTCGCAAACGTGGTATCTAACTCTCCCTCTTTTTCAGCAAATCCACGACTCATATTAACAATCAGTACATCATTTCTTGTTAACAAATAAGTCATCGCTTGGTTATATGTCTTTGCTTCGGCACTAATAGGAACAATCGTGGCATGCGGTGCAATGGTTAAAATAACATCAATGACACTATTTCCATGATTTAGTGACACTGGGTTACCAAATGCCTGGACAGGCTCAATATGCGCTTGAGGGTAATGGGTTCGTTGCTTGTCGAGCAGTGCAGGCTCAAATACATCAATCACAGCAATTGTGATACCATCTCCTTGATATTGACTAGTGAGCCATTGCGACTCAAGGTTAAAACCTGGATGATACTGAGAGACCAGGCTATTGATTGACGTTTTAAATTGTGTCAACGTATGCAACGCTGCTTGCACAGCGTATCGATTTTCTGCTTGGTATGCTTCTGTTTCAAAGGAGAACAACAACTCTACCATGTTTTTAAACTCAGTAATTTTATTTCCCCACTGGTGCATATTGAGTTTATACATTAAATACCGGGCTTTTTCCTGTCCACAATACTTATCAAGCTCTGCACCTTCATATGTAGAAACAAGAGATGATACGTCGTCTTCTCCTGGCCAGTGAACAATAGTTTTTAAGTCTGAAACGGCCTGCTTGACTTTATCAACTTGGTTAAGATCCGCACGAACAACAAAAGATAAGCAAAAGACAAGGATTCCTATAACGGTAAAATTATTTAACTGAAAAATACGCTTATGCTTTAGCTTGTTATACATCTGATTCCCTAATAATTATTAATCAATGAATGTCACAATATGCAACAAGTGTATTAGGTTACGTTAATAAAACATTAACCCTTACTATTACTGCTTGTATACCCTTCACGAATGATTTCTAGATTTTGTTGTCAGCACTCTTAACCACCAAGGATGGTGGAAATGCAGTTTATGCATAATGACATGGATGTCATATAGTAGAGCAATGCAGGAGCTATTGCCGAGGAGCATTTAACTGCCACCCCAATCACCTATTAATATAGACTCATGGGGCTTCGTCACTTGATGGCCGCACCTAAAAACCATTCGTATTGGGTATATTTAGCGACATTGTGTTATACCTGCTAATGTCCTTTATAACAAGGAAGCTAAACGTACACTCTGACTGAAGGGTGTTGTGCTAAGGAATAAAGCAAAATGAACGGAAAGTCATTATTTACCATTGACGAAGAGGTCACTTTCGATCCCTCAGAAGAACTTGTATCAACAACAGATACACGAGGAAAAATCACCTATGCCAATAAGAGCTTCTGCAGTGTATCCGGATACAGTTTCGAAGAGCTGGTAGGAAAACCACACAATGTTGTTCGTCACCCTGACATGCCTAAAGCAGCCTTCAAAGACCTATGGGAAAAATTAAAAGCAGAAAAGCCCTGGCGTGGTTTAGTGAAAAACCGTTGCAAAGATGGTCGCTACTATTGGGTTGACGCATTTGTCACTCCAGTTTATGAAGATAACCAACTCATAGGCTATCAATCTGTTCGCAGCCAGCCTAAAGCACAACATGTTTTAAGAGCAGAAAAACTGTATACTAGGTTAAACCAAGGCTCAACACTATCACAATGGTATAATAAACCACACATAAAGTATGCTTTGCTCGCTGCCACTTGGTTAATAACAGGGATCATAACCTATAATTTATCGTTACCCTGGTTACAAGTGTGTATATCCCTCATTTTACCCTTTATTATCTTTAGACATGAGCTATTCACAACTCCTGCTTTTTTATACAAAATAAAGCAACAGTACGATAGTGTGTCCCGTTTTGTTTTTTGCGGTAATAAACCTCATTCCATTGCTGACTTTCATTTAAAACTACTTGAAGGGAAAGTCAAAACGATTCTTGGTCGAGTACAAGACAGCATGCATACCATGCGAGAAGTGGTTGAATCGCTCTTATCGGCAGCACAATTAGCACAGGAAGGCTCAGAAACAGAAACCAAAGAGTTACATCAACTTGCGACAGCAACGGATCAAATGTCAGCAACTATCAGTGAAGTAGCTAAAAACACTGAACAAACCGCAGAAAAAACGCATCAAGCTCATGAAGACTGCGACCAGACCAACCATGCGATGGCCAAAACAGCTAAACTCATTAACCAGTTAGCACAAGAAGTAGAATCCTCAGCCGATGCCAGCAAACATCTGGCTACCAAAGCAGAAAAAGTCAGCCACATTATGTCTGAAATACAAGGAATAGCTGACCAAACTAACTTGCTTGCTCTTAATGCAGCCATTGAAGCCGCTAGAGCAGGTCAACAGGGGCGTGGTTTTGCAGTTGTAGCGGAGGAAGTCAGAGCCTTGTCTCAACGCACACAAAGTGCAACAGAACAAATTCAAAGCTCAATAAAAGATATTCAGGACACCCTACTCAACTGGGCGACCAAAATGAACAGTGAAAAAGAAAATGCCCAACACTGTGTTGAAGATGCAATCAACACCCAAGAAAGAGTGCAATCAATTTATCAGCTTGTAACAGATATTACAGAGCTTACAACACAAATATCCACGGCAGCAGAACAACAAAGTGTAGTATCTCAAGAAGTCAGCCAAAATATAAATAAAATAAGTCATGCCTCGCAAAGTAATTTAGAACAGGCCTCTATCGTACAACAGCAAGCCAATTCGCTCGAAGATAAAACAAATAAGCTCGCGATGTTAACTAAGGCATTTGGCTAGGACCTAATACACTTGATAAAACGGAGGTACATCCACCTCCGCTCTTTGGACCCTGTAAATATTTCTTTGCCAATAACACAGGGCTATTACAAACAGCCTCGCGACTTTTTTGAACGAATTTCAACCGTGTAATCTTCTACTTCTCCATAGCTGAAGCGACCACAAGGGCTAGGTGCATCTTTATAGCGCATGACAACTCTCATTCGTGTTTTCATATTCTCCTCCTGATGAGTTATTGCATTACTACTAACCGTAATGACGCCTCGTTGTGTTGTTGTGGCGCTAGAACCTGGGTCAAAGACCATTTCTCCACTATCTGCGAAATCTCCATCACGATTAAAATCAATCCAAATTCGCCAGTACTCACCATAAGCGCGTCCTGCAAAATCAGGTGTTAAGGTAACTTCATTACGACCCAGCATAAGAGGTATAGTTTTACCCGTTTTAAGCTCAGTAAAGTCACTATAATGTGATGCGCCTGATGTATGAATAAACTGACCCACCTGAACCTTACTAATCCACTCATCACTGCTATTAATACTTTCTGCTTTACAATAGTTAATATTAGGACCATCCGTTATTGGCAGAAATATAGCTGATACAGCCCCCCAGTTACCATCCGCATCCTGACTTCGTACATACAACATGTGCTTACCAACAGGTAATTCACTGGTATCCACTATTCCAGAAACAGCTTCTGTTTTCTCATCGAAACGACCATCTACGGCCTGTAAAGGGACAGCGGTTGCTCCATTTTTCCATGGAGGTACATTAATGTAATACTCTGCAGCGCTAATTGCCTGAGTGGGCTCAGTACCATTACGCCGACTAAAACGCGTATCAGTAACACTTGCAGAAAGAGTCACAGGTATGCCTTGACTCCCTCCCTGAGTGGAGAAATCATTGTTAACCTTAATAGAAGTCACATCAGGTCCAGAAGGAATCATATAGGGAGCTCGTACTACTTTTGCTGCATAAATTAATGCTGCTAAATTGTCGGGTAATATTTTACTTTCAAATGTTGAGCACGATTGAAAAAACTGAGTCCCAAGCTCAAAGGTAAATGCAGGTACACCTAACTCACCATAACTAATACCATCACTGGTACCATCTGTCGGATAAAGACCGATCGACTGCTGGGGCATATAACCATTAAAAAAGGCAAATTTTCTGCCAAGCGTTTGCAACTGCATACCATTTGGCGCTGTATTACGTGTTGTACCCCATGGCCAAAGCACTAGCTCACTGTAGCTATGAATATCCAAATGCAAACCCATAGTATCTACAGGTGCAGCATCATCGTTATCAGGACCACGTCGATCTGGGAACAAGTTACGCACGTAGCTTTCAATTGCTTTTATTTCAGGCTCAGATGCAGGAGAAGAACCACGATAAGTTTCATTGCAGGAATTACCACTAGAGCCACCACTCACAGTATTCCAACTAAAGCTAAAATTTCTGTTTAAATCTGCACCACGATTACTACTGGTTGCGCCACAATAATTTTGATTGGTATTTTTGCGCCAATAATTACCTGACTCCGCTTTTTTACGACCATCAGGGTTCGTCATCAACATCAAATGAACCTCATGGTGGTCCAATATCCAGGTCGCATCGGCATCCTCTCCATAGCCTTCCAATAAATGTCGAGCAAAGGCTAAATTTAAAGGTGCTGTAGTATACTCCCGTGCATGTATTGCGCTATTAGCAAATAAAATCGGCTTGAGTTCTTTGGCATTTTTATTTGTTAATTTTAATACCTTTATATCATACCCACCTTTTCCTGCAGCCTTTTCCCAGGAGTTACCAACATCAAGCCACTCCGCTAATGTCGGGTAATTCTTGGTGAATGCTTCTACCGCTTGGAACGTCTCCTCAACCGTCTGATAACATGGATAACCAGGGATACCTGACATTAAAACGTGTCGCTCACCCCGCTCAGAAAGTATTTTTCTTTGCTTTAATTGTTGCTGTATTGCCTGTAGCTTACGATCACGTTCAGCGACCCATTGTTCTGCTGACTCAAACGTAAACCCATAAACCTTCAACTTATATTTGTCCTCATTCGTTAACTCCATAATCATATAGCCAGACTTGTAATCTGTTTCTAATAGTTGGCCATGAAAACTAATCGCCGCTTGTCTGGCCAGTAACTCATTAGGAAAAAAAACTTTATAAATTGTTTCCTGTTGATCAATAATTCCTTCATGATCAGCATCCCATAATGCAGACTCTTTAGCTATAACACCCTCCACTAATAACCATGATATAGGCAATACACACCATATACTTTTTCCATTTGGTTTGAACATTTTTTCGTCCTTGAAAAATTGAAACTTTTTTGTACAGCTTTTACTCAACGAATATAATGAATTCGACTAATAATAATCTTAAGGAGTCAAATTTGTGATATATGCTTATATATCGTTTTATAAAAGCTGACTGTCAAGCAAACAGCTAATACCCTTTTCTAACCGAAAAGTCACTCAATATATACCCTTCACGAATCATTTTTATGTGCGCTATCTATAGCGCTCACCCTAACGGGCCAGCAGCGCTGTTATGTCAGTTAAAGTGGCTACTGCAAGTTTCACAGCAGTAAACTTGCCCAGGGGCTTCATCGCTTGACGGCCGCCCTCTTGTGCCCTTGGAGTATAAAAACCCTTCGTTTTGGGTATACATAAGAGCATTTATACAGTTTGGTCAAACAGTTCCGATTCTTCAACCAGCGAACTTTAAGAAGCTTTTTATCCTGCAACAAATGACATTATGAATAATCACATACTTAGAAGGATTACCATACAAAACGCATTCTGGATTTAAGGAAAAAAAAATACCATACTTCAAACAACTTTCATTGACTCTAAATCCATATGCTGCTCATAAAGAAAGTAAATAAATTGGTATTCAAGCGACTTATAGCATCATTTTTTCTTTCTATGATGTCATTGAACACATGGTCAAATGCACCACTATCTTTAGCTGCATCCCATAACTTTCCACCTTACAGCTTTTTAGATGAAGAGGGAAACCTATCAGGAATTGATATTGAAATTGCTAATGAGATAATGAAACTATCTGGCATCCATTTTTCTATTGAACTTAAGCCTAGGTCAAGAATTGAGTACTTGATAAAAAATAATAAACTAGATGGTATCATCACTACTACCCCCTATATTACAGAAACATTATCAAGCAGTATGTGGTTCTCTGCTACACTTTATAACACCACATTATCCCTTTTTATTAATCCTAAGAAAAAAGAAACATTTAATCAAAAGCTCTCATATAACAAAGTATGTCAGAGGGCAGGCTTTTTGAATGGCTCGATTTTAACCTCACCTGAGTTTTCCTCAACAAGCTTTATCGATGTTCGATCCGTCAATTATGTAAGCCAACTGGTTGATCTATTAACACTGGACCGTGTAGATTGTGTTATTGCTGAGGATATAGCTTTTATTTACCAAGCCAAGGAAATGAAAAGGCAAAATCAAGTATTACTTATAACAGAAATCACTGATAGAAATATTTTCATTGGTTTACAAGCATCGACAATTAAAAATCGCCCTTCATTACCTATAAAAATTGATAATACAATAAAAATTTTACATAAAAAGCAAATCATTGATGACATTATTATCAAATATTTAAAACTCCCATTAAAGAAAGCAAATTAACTGCCATTCCATGGCCTTCAAACAAGCAGAATATCCTTGCTAAAATTTATCGACCAACTTTACCGTATCATCCATATCTCCCGAAGGAATAAAACCAATATAATTTGCATCACTTGCAACCAGCTTTTTTACCTCACTACTTGATTTAGCTTCTATCATGGGTGCTGCTTTACCTGTAAAAACTAAACGAGACCAGTAAGATAAAAACTTTCTCGGTGGCTTATCCACCACTTTAAAACAAAACTCATCAAACACTTCCGTTGAATGATCAATTGTTACAAGCTTTGCCTGACTTCCACTGGGAAACGCAATTTTTTTACCTAAAAAAAGCTGTTTAACATAACTAGCATCAATACTATCACCGAATGAAGGATTCACAATGACCGATATTTCTGCATTGGCAAGTACACTTTGCACACAAAATAGTGTCCCCAATATTAATTTTTTCATCTTCCCCCCTTAAAACACAAAATTTGCTGATATTGAATACAAAGGTGCATCAACCCTAAAAACACCGTCTTCTACTTTATAATCGATGTAATTAAAATCAAACTTCAGTGCCGCACTTCGATGAAAGTCATACCTAACACCAACAGTATACTGCTTAAAGTCCTCCTCCGTTTGCTGAATAATCCCTTCCAGAGTATCTCTTGGTGCACCCGGGGGTTCTTTATCTAATATGCCATATTGAGCATCAGTATCAAATTGTTCATAAGTAAGGTGGGGGGTAAAATCACCAATCGTATAACCAACAGAAATATAGTAAGCTAATGGGTTTGTAAAGTAGCTATCATCAACATCTGACTTAGTCACTTCTGCCACCGCAAAAAAGTTATCATAGTCAACACGTAAGGAAATACTTGCAAAGAATGCATCATCTGCATTGATTTCCGTCGCTTTTGAAGTCTCTGTGGTCAACGTTGTTGATGGCCCTGGTGGAGCAGGTGGTGCACCGGGTGGAGGAGCTGGTTGCGCCAATATAGCTGTTAACGCTGGTGCTGCAGTAAACGGAAAAGAGGCTTCTGCTTGGAAATACGAAAATCGTAGTGTATACCAGTCACCACTCAACCCCCATGATCCACCCCAAAGGTGTTTCAGATCAACACTCGTTTCTGAGCCTCCAAAATTGATGCGTTTATTTACTTTTCCGTAGAATAAATTGACCGAGGACATTAGATCCCATACATCAGCAGTATGGGTTACAGTCACTCCATCTAAATTCTTAAAAAGAGGTGCATAAACGCTAACCGGTGGTCGTACCCAGTGGTATGCATACCCCACATCAACGACATCACTGTATTGAAAAAAAGGTGTTCTAAAGCGCCCGCCTTTAAAGGTCCAGTCACTATTAATAATATATGTTAAGTATCCCCATTCAAATTCTGCATCCCAATCATCGAAACCTCTTGCGACGATTTGTGCTGTCCCAGACAACCCATCTTTAAGGTCCGCCCTAACCTGCAAACCAAATAGTGACTCCTGCTCAAAGTCTACATCATCATCTCGAAATCCTCGGTAGGGTCTTTTATCATTAAAAGTACTCACACCCGTGACCGTTCCAAAACCGCCAATATCTACTCGATCAATCGCAAATAAACTACCAGAACATAGCAGTAGCGTACTACAGCTATAGCATAATATTTTATTCATTTTTCACTCCAATGGACTTCTACTTATTTACCCCAAAAATAAAAAATCACTCTTATAATTTAAACTGATCTGTTACCTCCTTAAGTTTTCGTGATATTTCTTGTAAAGAATGGGCTGTTTCATCCACCATGTTTACGGTTTCAGAAGCAGATTCAGCATTACTTTTAATCCCCACGATATTTTCTTTAATAGAAGAAGATACCTGTTGTTGTGCTTCTGTTGCATTTGCAATAGCTGCATTCATTTCAGCAATCATTTCAACTTTTTCTGCAATTGTGTTTAATGAGGCCCCCGTTTTTGCTGCCATTTGTACACTTTCTGAAGCCTGTTCCTGACTGTCTACCATTGCATTCACTGCTCGTTTTGAAGCACCTTGTAATTCTTCAATGACTGACTGAATTTCCTTAGTAGACTCTTGTGTTTTCGATGCTAATGTTCTTACTTCATCGGCAACCACAGCAAAGCCTCGTCCTTGCTCCCCTGCTCTTGCTGCTTCTATAGCTGCGTTTAACGCTAGCAGGTTAGTTTGCTCAGCAATACCTTTAATAACATCTAAAATACTTCCTACATTTACAGTGTAATTTTCCAGTTTGGTTATGACTTCAGAGGCTTGTTCTACATCATTAGCCAAAGAATTAATGATATGTACTGTTGAGTTGACAATCTCACTGCCACTTTTTGATTCTTCATTCGCTGAGTTCGTCTCTTCCGCAGCACTCAATGCGTTCTCAGCAATACTTTTGACATTACTGAGCATATGGTCAATATCATTAGATATTTTATCTGTTGCTGATTTTTGCTCAAAAGCAATTTCAGATGTTTTTGATGTCATTTGACTCAGGTCACCTGATAGTGTTGCTAAAGGCTCAAACGACTTAACAATCTCAGATATGGTTTTATGAAGTTTGTTCATAAACACATTAAACCAATAAATTAACTCGCCAATTTCATCTTTAGTTTTCTGTTCAATTCTTTTTGTTAAATCACCTTCTCCTTCAGCGATATCTTTTAATGAGTCTCTCACTAATGAAATATTTCGGGTAACCAACATAATTACGCTACCTGAAATTAAAATTATAAGGAAAATTGATATACCCGCAGTGATTAATGTAACAGTAAACACTTCTTGTGATGCAGTATTAGATTCTGCAATGGTTTCTTCAAAAGCTTTAAGTGCCACAGCACCAATCAAAGAAAACTTTTCTTGAGTTACCTTTAGTAAGTCTTGCATTCCCTTAACTTCAGATGCAATATTTGCCATTTCAATTTTCCCCTCCACCATTCCTTGGGAGACATAGGCCGCTTTTATATAATACTCATCAATTGATTTTCTGGTTTGTTGTATCAAAACTGACTTATCAGGCCACTTTTTTTCTTGCAAATCGATATCAGTAATGATTTGTTTATACGTTTCTTCTGCTTTTTGTAAAGGCTCTTCCTCTCCGATTGAGACTGCAGTATTAAATAATTCTTCCAACCTGCTGATCCGGTACAAATTTGTTTTAGACGTCTGCACCAAGGGGAAATATACATCTTCCACTTCATTTAATCTTTTAGTATTCTCAACATTTATTGAGTAGATAACAATTAAAACCATTAAAAATGAAATTACCGTTACTGCTGGTATAACAGTAATCTTCGTTTTTACTGACATTTTACTTACTATATTCATTAAAAAATCACTTCTTACGGAACGAAGCAGAGACTTTTGACTACAAATAAACTATTCATAAAAAATTACAATACCGACCAACCAATAAACACCAAGTTTTTATTTCAAACAACTGTCAATTTGATAGTAGCAATAACAACATTGAATGCAAAACTTTCTGACACACTTTCTTATCTATTAGGAGCATTCATTTTTTCATTACCAACTTGACTAATGATAAGAAATTTTAGTTACGATTCTGTAAAGAAACCCTATAATAAGCAATGTAATAACCAAAGTCCTGTCAAAAAACACTAACTACCAAGTTACATCATTCTTTTATGAAGTATCATTTTATAATTTTTTTTATCCTTTCATATCCACTATCCTTATGTAGTGCAATGGAGTGTATTTTTATTAACCCAAGTCCTAAAGGTGAGATCTTCTGGGATAAAGTAAGCAGTGTTATGCTTGCTGCAGCTGCCGACTTAAATATTAAGCTTACTATAGAATATGCGGATATTGACAATCGTAAATATTTAGCCTTAGCCAAAAAAATAGTAAATCAACACAAATCCGTCGATTATGTTTTATTTATTCATAAAAATATAACAGTCACTAAAAAACTTTTAGACTTGTTTGAGAAACATAAAATAAAGTCTATCATGTTTAACACCCAGCTTTCTGAAGAAGAGTATCAGCTTTTAGGATCACCTCAAAATCACTATCAATACTGGTTGGGTACAATATCACCTGACGATACTCAAGCAGGATTTATACTTGCAAAAGAACTTATTGAACATACCCAACGTAAATACCCAAATAAAAATCAGCTAACTTTATTGGGTTTAGGAGGTAACGAAACCAGTAATCCGGCGATTCAACGCAAAAAAGGATTAATAAATGCTCTAGAACAATATCCTAATGTTAAGTTAACTCGTTTTATTCCAAGTCAGTGGTTTTATGAGTCAGCTTATGAGCATACCAAGTATATACTGAGACGTCATAAACGCGTTGATATTATCTGGGCGGCTAGCGACTTGATGGCTATGGCTGCTTTACAAGCCATTGAAGAAGAGGGACTAAAACCTGGTGAGGACACCATTATCGGAGGTATTGACTGGCTTCCAGAGGCAATATCAACAATTAAACAAAATAAAATAACAGTTTCAGTTGGTGGACACTATCTTGAAGGTGCTTGGGTGCTCATTAGTGCCTTTGACCATCACTATATTAACTCCCCCATTGGTCTACAGCTCACCCAAATGTACCCAATCACTCCAGACAATATCAATGCAATTAGTCATAAAGTATTGAGTGGAGACTATTCTACTGTCAGCTTTTCTAAATTTAGCCGTTTTTTGACAGGTAATAATCCTCAAGGAAAAAATGAAATAATTTTCATGATCAATCCTTAATAACTATACCCACAGCAAGAGTATTCCTTCTCTAAACATGTGACTTCTCCGCAAAAAATTACACACATTAACATAATTTAAAAAAAATAGTCTTGATATATTCAACTAAATTCAGCTTGTTACAGTATCAAGAGTTGTGACCTGGATTATCTACTTCTTGATAATATGTGTTATTTCGTGAACAGCTGCCAGCTTCCAAGCTAATTTGCTTGGAAGCTTATTCAGTTTAATTTACCCTCTTTCTAACCTTAAAGTAATGGCTCTGTTTGGCTGTTTCAAATAACCACTTGACTACTTTGAATACAGTTAAATGCTCCTTAGTAAGATGGACTTAACAAAAGACTTATGGACTCAATAAAACATATAGCTCAAACCAAAATGATTCACTTTGTGGTCAATAACAGCGTAACCATGTTACAAGATGAACTATCTTTACTGTTAACTAAATTACCCCCCGAAAATATTAAAGACGACATAAAGTTTAAGCAAACTGTTTTAGCGGTCACTCACTCAAGTATTAATAAACGTTTCTCAAAAATTGTGCGATTTATTGACAACTTTGATCAGCTCTTTGAGCAAGCGATGTTTTACCTACGTGATGAGTTATTAATCACTAAAAACAAACCAGTTAAAGATATTTCTGTGGAGCCATCCCGTTTTTGTTGGGCCTTAAAAAGGGGATTTCAGAAAGCACTGTTTCCCAATTAATAGGCCAAGCTAATCATATCTAGGCTTATCTATACTCTTCGCGAATGATTTTTAGGCTTTGTTACCATCGCTCTTGACCACTAAGGATGGCATTTAATTACCCGTCAGTAATAAAGAAGAGTCGTTAAGCGTAATTGATTGGTACAAACAGCGTTGGAAAATTGAAGTTTACTTTAAGGTTTTAAAGTCTGG
>NZ_AUAF01000120.1 GCF_000428585.1 Zooshikella ganghwensis DSM 15267
CCCCTCAAGCACGCCATGAAGGCAAAGACCACGCTATTTTGGAAAACCGTAAGGTGGTATATGAAAAAGCAAAATTGGCCAATCCAAGACGCTGGACAGGTCAAACACGTAATTGGAATCGAATTGAAAGGGTTTGGCTTAACCCTGATAACAATCAAATGCTAAATCATTAGTGTAGGTTGGTTGATGCGACAACTATCTTGACAAACAGCGATTACTCCGATTTTCACTATTTATCCTTACATATAATGTCGCAATTTGCGGATGGAGTGGGATAGAGTTTTTTGTGCTTTGCACAAAAACGTGACAGCACACGGAGTTCCGGAAAGCTGCGACGTTATGGATTGAATCACTCACCACACCTGCAGCAAACGCGTATTTTTGGGTCGCTTTGACTGCGAATGTTATGCAATTAATATTAATACTAATCCCACCATAAACCTACAATCTTTGTAGCTTTTTAGGATTTCTGAAAAAGTACTTCCCCAAAATTTTCATCTTCAAAGTTGAGAGCTTCAATAAGCTCAGCAATATCCAGAGCCAATTCTTGCGCGGTCTCCTTCATCATTTCAATCATTTCCTCCACGACACAAAAATGCTGACCAATCACATCTGATGCATCGACTTATTATGTGTTTTAACCAAGTTCAATTGGGCAAACCCTCTACCATTGGTGCTTTTTCAAGTTCATTGTCCCATTGCGCTCTATCTTCTATTAGGATATGTGCTGATGCCTCCATATCTAGAGCTGTATCAAGACTACCAGCCGGAACCACTAAAAGCTTACCATCCATTTGAATACTAGGAACGGCTGAACCACAGATGGTGCAAAAGCTTTTTGCATGCTTAGTTCCCGACAGATTAAACGATTTTACTTTTTCTTCTCCAGATAGCCATTTTAGTTTAGCCGAAGTAGAAAAGAGATTAGATGCATGGGCACTACCAGTATCTTTACGGCAGCGGCTACAATGACAAAGATAGAAACTCTCAAAACCACCGGTAATTTCAAACGCTATCTCGCCACATAGGCAAGATCCCGAATATTTATCTGACATTACTTATTTACCAAATAGTTAATACCTGCTGAAACATAACGATGCAAAAATTTGCACTCGAGTTAATTTGCCTTGTTAGGCAGCTGTGTATTCATATTCAAATGGTGCTGGCTTTTTCGGTGTATGCTCCGCATCCAGCCATTCCACTAAGCTTTCTTTATCCAGCATTGTATTATTACTATCCTTTGTAAGTAATAGATAATGTGCAGACTCAACGCCGCGTTAACCGGCAGCAAACCAGGAAAGGAATGGGGGTTTGATGTCCGGTTCAACGCGGCGTTAGATGCACTTTCGGTTGTTCCTTTCATCTACATTCTATGCTTCTAGAATCTTATCAAAACCACCGTAAATCAATCGTTTACCATCAAAAGGCATTGGATTATTTTCTGGGTTCATTCTCTCATCTTCCATTATTTTTGCCCAGGCTTCATCTCTCTCTGACTTGCTTGGCCATATTACCCAAGAAAACACAACTGTTTCATTTTCTTTACACTGAACTGCCAACAGAAAGGAGGTTACCTCGCCCTCCGGAACATCATCACCCCAACATTCTACCACTTTAATCGCTCCATACTCTTTAAACACAACAGATGCTTTTTCAGCATGGGCTAAATACTTTTCTTTATTTTCTTTCGGAACTGCCGCTATAAAACCATCGACGTATGACATTATGAGTATTCCTCATTGTGATATTTTGTTTCTTCCTGCATCTAATTATTAATGAACGTCACTATGATGTAATAAATTACGTCATAGTGACGTATAATACTTAAATATATTTTAACCACAGCACATATTCAATACTAGATTAAATATAAAAAAACCAACTTAACTATCTGATTGATATAAATTAGTTAGATTATTAGCAGGGTGTGATACGTCGGAGTGACGTAATATATCATGTCACTTTGAGGCAGCTCTAATAATACTGTATATAAATAACAGCATAATAATATCTCAATGATCGGTGCTATTTGAGGTAAAAGTTATAACGCGCCTTCTTCTAGAAAGGGTAAGGCAAGAGATTAGAGTTCGGCATTACAGCTTACAAACTTAAAAATGCTATTAAGTGCAAAACAACCTGAAAATTTATTTGTAGTATTAACACGAAAGAAAGTATCCCTAGTGTTAGCAAAATTTCATGGCAACCACTGGCTAATGGCTTCTTTATTATATGGTTTAGGTCTTCGATTAATGGAATGCATTCGTCTTAGAATAAAAGATATTGACTTTATTATAAGACAATTACTATTCAAAAAAGTAAAGGTGCTAAAGACCGCTATTTGTCAAGATAGTTGTTTCCCTTCCAAAAATACTGATTACTCCATTAAAAAACTGTTGATGCTATCGCTAGTCTTAACAGACCAGACTAGCCCCACTAAAAACCCTTCGTTTTGGTTATAGGCTTTTTAATAAAGAGTTAGCGAGTGCCCTTTCAAAGATAAAAGGTTTTATTCGCTATGTCATGCAATTAAATGTTCTGGCTTATTAAAATACAGAGCAGCGGCATGGGCAGATGAAAGGATATATCAATCTAAAAAAGCACTCTATACATAATAGAGAAAACGTTTTTTATTTACTAATAAACAGGAAAAAAATTCAAAAATAAGTACACTTAAACATACATCTACTCAGACAATCACTTTCTACTACAAGGCAACAAGCACTTTAAATTATTTTTAGTAAAATTTAATAGTATGCTCTATTCTTCATATTCAAGTGATGCTTTAAATATTCCAAATTCTTCAGGAATATCTACATACCAACGGTCAGCATGCATTTGTAAGCGAAATGTCTTCAGCAAATTAAACGGAATTATTTTATTATTACCTTGTACGTGCGCTTTAACTCTAAACACGGCATAAGCCACATCGGATTGAGGAAACAGCAGGCCTTCTAGTTCAAATGTTATTGCTTGTGTGGAGAAATTATCGATTACACTTCCCCCCAACACTAGTTCTGAAAGCTTAGCAAAAAACTTTTGGCTGTCCATTGTTGTTAAGGCATTTTCAGTACCAAATGCTTGTCCAAACAGCTGTTTGGCTAAGTATGCATCATGGGCAAGTAGTTCACTTAGAAAGTAAGTACGTTGCTGTTCAAGTGCTTGGGGTTGATGATAACTGGCCGCTTGAAAATAGTCCTTATGAATATACGCATTCATATAAGCATTAATAACTTGTTCGGCATCCGTTGTTAACACAGCCTCTTTTTCATTGGCCCAAACGACGGATAAATTCAATAATAGAACTGCCCCAAAAAACCATGATACAAATTTAGTAATTGGCATACTTGCAAAATAATCCCTACAAATGATGTTCATTTTTAATGTCATACTATCATAAAAAAATCATCTAATTTGGAACTATTTCCGCAAGCTGATGTGACAAAAATCGCACATATTTTGCCTACCTATAGTATTAAACATATGTGTGAACAATCACAGCTTAATGTTCTCTTTGTTTCCCTAAATTTAATATGAAGGTTTTGGGTATGAATATGACGATGACTGGTAATACCCTTAGTGAGACCTCTCCAATTAGAGATAAAGATCACTGAATTATAGTCGCTTAATTAACAAAACAATGTGGGTTATCATCGTTAATTTGATGTCTTCTCGGTGACGATATTTAAATTTCTCCCGCACAAGCTGTATTCCCACCGTCCATGGTGATCAAACACCAACAATGCTTCCTCTGTACCTTATTGGATATATATAAGATTGATGAAGGTGTGCCTGACGATTATTGCAAACCACCAGGCTATACATCTAGGAAAACTGTTCTCCCCAGCGTGGGAGTAGCTGTTGCTCTATCCCCAGCTGATTGAGTACTCTTGCAACAACAAAGTCAATCAAATCACTGATATGCTCTGGCTGATGATAAAAACCAGGAGAGGCAGGTAAAATCACTCCCCCCATATTGGTTATTTTCAGCATATTTTCTAAATGTATTGCGGAGTAAGGTGACTCTCTGGGTACTAGAATTAACCTGCGACGCTCTTTAAGAGCAACATCTGCAGCTCGCTCAATCAGGTTATTACAAGCCCCCGTTGCAATTGCTGATAGTGTGCCCGTACTACAAGGACAAATGACCATTGCACTGGGTGCACCAGATCCTGAAGCCACTGGTGCCATCCACTGCTCACGTCCAAATACACGGAGTAATGAGTGGTCTACCGCAAAGCGTTTGACCAACTCAGCTTCAAGCTCAGCAGGTCGTGCAGGTAACTGCCACGTTGTTTCAGTAGCAATAACGACATGTGCCGCCTTAGACACCATGAGGTACACCTGATGTCCATTGTTCAACAGTACTTCAAGAAGCCGCAAACCATACTGTGCTCCAGAAGCCCCCGTTATTGCTAATGTCACCCGCATGAACTTTTACCTTAAAATAAAACAACACTATTTATGTTTTATAAGTATAACCATGACAGATTCTGTATTTAACCCATTCTGGCCATGACACTTTTATAAAGCTTTGTTACGGGATAGTGCATCAGTCAGCTGGTGATAAATTCCTCCAAACCCACCATTACTCATAAGCAGAACATGCGTCTTGGCAGAGGAGCTATCAAGCTTGTCTACGCACTGCGCGACATAATCCACAATTGAGGCCACATCATCAAACTTTACAGATTTAGCCTCACTTTTATTCATCACATCATCTAAAGACCACGTTAACCCTTCAGGCTCAAACCAAATCACCTCATCTGCCGCCTTAACACAAGCAGCTAGCTGCTCAGTATGAATCCCCATCTTCATGGTATTAGAACGTGGCTCAAGAATAGCGATAATGTGGTCGTCATTTACAGCCTTACGTAACCCCTCTAAGGTTGTTGTAATTGCTGTTGGGTGGTGAGCAAAGTCATCATAAACTGTCACTCGCTCATCTTCATAAATACACTCCATGCGTCGCTTTACATTGACAAACTTTGCAAGCGCTTCACAAGCCAGGGCAGGAATCACACCAACATGTCGTGCTGCAGCAATGGCTGCAAGCGCATTTTCGACATTATGCTGCCCCGTCAATGTCCAGCTGACTTCACCAACAGAGGCTCCTTGATGGATGACACTAAAGCTTCGCCCAGCAGCATCTTGTAATTGTGCCTGCCACTCTTGACCGATGGTTTGCGTTGTACTCCAGCACCCCAGAGTAATCACCTGTTCCATTGCAGGGTAATTGCTGGGGTAAATAATAAGACCATTACCAGGTACCGTTCTGACTAAATGATGAAACTGTCGTTGAATATCTGCCAGTGAGGAAAAAATATCTGCGTGGTCAAACTCTAAATTATTTAAGATCAGAGTCCGAGGGTGATAGTGGACAAATTTTGACCGTTTATCAAAGAAAGCTGAGTCGTATTCGTCAGCTTCCACCACAAAGAATGGTGTTTCTCCTAATCGTGCAGAAACGCCAAAGTTTTCTGGCACCCCCCCGATCAAAAAGCCAGGAGACATGCCTGCATACTCCAAAATCCACGCCAACATACTACTGGTGGTGGTTTTCCCATGAGTACCTGCAACCCCTAACACCCACTTATCTTGTAGTACATAGTCTGCGAGCCACTGAGGCCCAGAAGTATAAGGAATTTGTTCATTTAAAACATATTCCACAGCCTCATTCCCACGAGATATTGCATTACCTATCACTACAAGGTCTGGTCGCGGTTCTAAATGAGCAGATGCAAAGCCTGACTCGATTTTGATGCCTGCCTGTTCAAGCTGGGTACTCATGGGGGGATACACATTCACATCAGAGCCAGTTACTTTATGGCCCATCGCTTTAGCCAGCAGTGCCAAACTACCCATAAAGGTCCCACAAATACCTAAAATATGTATATGCATATCACTCTCAATTTAATGCTCAAGAAACAACTCATCAGGAGTCTATAGGCATCCTACTCCTATTAGTTTATGACGAGTAGTTTTCACTTCGAAAGTAAACATCAGCAGAAAAGAATTACCTAAAACCAGTGCGATATCTACTTCTGACTAGGTATAACCTACTGTTATCCTAAACGAACTTTATAACCTGGCTATAGTCATCACGCATTCTACTCTATCTGACATACAGTCTTTGCTTGTATGTCACCATAAACTAAATAGGTTTAGCAAACTATAAAGCCTTCAACAAAAGAAATATTTATCTAAATTTACAACATAAGCCAGCCGTCATGACATCATTTTCAGGTAAAGAAACCCAAGCTTTTAGTAAAATAAACATACCATGCTTTAAAGGCGAGTCGTTTCCTGCAGAGAATAGTTTTAATTAAAAATAAACTACCTTTATTCACTAACCCTTCTCTACAAAAAAACACAGATTCTGAGTACGTTCTTTTGCGGAATTATTGACTATTTTTTATTTTTGAATACATCCCCCATAATTAAAAAGCGAAATAGATTCACAAAGGTTAAACGCTTCCATTTTTCCCAAAAAACCTTATAGTCAGCACCCACTTTTTATTCGCAGTCAACTAACGAAGCAAATAACTAACATTTTATCGACAGCAATTAATGTACAAGGTTTCTTAACCAAAATTTAGTTTGAATAATATTGCACCATGCAAATCATTTCGTTTTCAATTATTATTCGCTGCACAACAATATAAACCCTTACTCTTAACTAAGCGACTTATGCTAATTTTGAGTTACACAGACAAAATTATATTTATCCTACTGTCAGATGTATTGTCTAACAATTATGTGGTTATGTTTACAGTAAAGCGGTATTACGTAGGACATTGCAGCAAATACAATGACAAAAACGATAATTATATGGCTGTGGAAGGGGTAACATTTATCACTGCCAATGACGAAAAAGTGACAAGGAGATGGAAAACCAACGGATTTCCCTTTACCCTCCTTACTGTTGGTTATGAGCAGTGAAGAACATCCACAAAGACTGAATCAACACTTCTGGAGTAACCTTGCATGGCAAAGAGAAATGCCTTTTATGCCCAGTCGGGCGGAGTTACAGCAGTCATCAATGCTACTGCATGTGCTGTAATTCAAACTGCTCGTCAGTATCCGGATTTATTTGACAAGGTTTACGCTGGCCATAACGGAATTTTAGGTGCTCTCAAAGAGGAACTCATCGATACCAGCTTGGAAACAGATCGTACAGTGGCTGCATTAAAGCATACGCCAGGAGGCGCATTTGGCTCATGCCGCTATAAACTTAGAGATCTTGAGACCAGTAAGGCTGAATATGAGCGCTTAATTGAAGTCTTTTATGCACACAACATTGGTTACTTTTTTTACAATGGCGGTGGTGATTCACAAGATACCGCATACAAAGTATCTCAAATGAGTGAGAAGATGGGCTACCCTCTAACATGCATTGGTATCCCTAAAACCATCGATAATGACTTACCATTAACTGACAATTGCCCTGGCTTTGGCTCCGTTGCTAAGTATGTTGCCATTTCAACCCAAGAAGCAGCATTAGACATTATCTCGATGTGTGAAACATCCACTAAAGTCTTTATTTTAGAAGTTATGGGACGACATGCGGGCTGGATCGCTGCGGCAGCTGGTCTTGCCAGCTACCAAGAGGGCGATCCACCCCATATTATTTTATTCCCTGAAATTGCATTCAATAAAGAGCGCTTTTTGAAACGCGTTCAAGAAGTCGTCCAGCAGCATGGTTATTGCGTTATTGTTGCATCAGAGGGTACTTGTTATGAAGGTGGACGTATGCTTCATGCCACAACAGAGCAAGATGCCTTCGGCCATTTACAGTTAGGTGGTGTCGCCCCTATCCTTGCTAAAATGATTAAACATGAACTTGGCTATAAATATCACTATGCTGTCGCAGATTATCTGCAACGGTCAGCCCGTCATATCGCGTCTAAAACCGATGTCGAACAGGCGTATGCAGTGGGCAAAGCTGCTGTTGAGTTTGCTGTAGCGGGTAAAAATGCCGTTATGCCAGCCATTGTAAGACAACCAGGTACACCTTATCAGTGGACTATTGGTGAAGCTCCTCTGTCAGAAGTTGCCAATCAGGAAAAGCTGATGCCAAGAAGTTTTATTACCGATGATGGCTACCATATTACACAAGAAGCCAAGGCATATCTTGAGCCACTCATTCAAGGTGAGGACTATCCTCCTTACTATAATGGCATGCCAGTCTACACTGATCTGAAACACACCTTTGTAGCCAAAAAGCTGTCTCGACTATTTAAAGTTTAATCCAGAAAGATATCGCTCCCCCCTCTGAAAAGCTCCTGCTAAGGGGCTTTTCTCTTTCTAGCAGACTATACAAATAAGTCTAGAACGCTGAAATAACGTACTTAGATTTGTACCGAAAAAAAGCCAAACAAAATAATTGTCAGGGGTGTGCCGCGATATGATTAGAAAACTGATACGTGAGTGTTTTCCCGCCTAAACGATAATACTGAAAAGGAGGCCAAAGGCTTGCCTGCTTTAAACCTTTTACTGTATATGAAAGATCAGTGCGGGTCTTTATTTGATAAGACAGTTTTTGCTTACTTTCTTTTTCTTGAGAAATTTGTTGTTCAGGTGTCAGCTCTTTACCATGTATCAATACAGGAAATTGTAACGATAAAATTTGTGTATACTTAATTATTTCTGGTTGATAAGCACAGTAAGACCGAATTTTATCTGCGACTAATGCACTTAACGGAATAGTCAGTAATTTATTATCCTGTATATTTATTGATTGTTGGTGTGCAAGAAAAGAGTAGTGATTTAACAACAACTGTTCACTAATATGGCAAAGGTAACGCTGCGAGTTAATGGTTTGATTTGCGGAAAAAGGGCAAAATTTACGTTGTTCCTCCATATCTTCTAATAATCCATAATGTTTAACTGGTGCCTCCTTTACAGTGTGCGCGGATTCACTAAAAAAAAGACCTAATCCCCTATACACATTTTCAGTGTAAAAATTACACAGTTGGATATTAGTATCACTATTTGCCAGTCCTGAAGTCATCAGACTGCAAACTAACCAAAACAACTTATGTCGAGATAAAAACTGTTTGCACAGGAATAGGCAAAGCTGCATAGCCATAACAAATTCATCATTATTATGCTTGTTGAGTCCTATGCAACCCTACCACAGCTCAAGCATCTCACATACTAGTGATGTAAGCTGCCACCGCCTTAATCTCTTGATCTGTTAACTGGGTTACAATTCCTGGCATAGGAGAATCCATATTACGCTTTTGGCCATTTTTAAAATAGTGTAGCGTTTTAACAATATACTCTTCAGGCTGACCAGCAAGTCTTGGTAGATTCTCTTTACCAAAGCCATCCTTGCCATGGCAAGTATAGCACAGGCGAGAAAATACCGACTTGCCTTTATTCACAAGCTCCGGGTACTCTGTAGAACGAGGATTGACTTTTAAACTGGCAAAATACAACGCAAGGTTAACCTTTTCACTATCAGATAAACTCGACGCTAATTTCTCCATGACATAATTTTTGCGCTTTTTTTTCGCAAATTGTTCAAACTGGTTAACTAAATATTCTGGGTTTTGCGCTGCCAAGTTGGGAATATAATTTTTTACACTATTACCATCTTTGCCATGACAATAACCGCATAAAATAGCTCTTTCTTGACCTTTTTTGACGAGCTGAGCATGATGTTGTGTATTATCCATGCGATCTTTTAACAACTCAAGAATGCCCTTTTCTATCTCTACTGCTCCACATGTTGATATCCATAACATGCCCCACATAACTACAAAACGCATACTTACTCCCCTGCTACACGCTACTTACTTTACTTCTAATACAAACACCTGTCTTGTCATAGCACTCCCACTTTAAGCCATGGTCTACATGGCTTTTGGCGATAATTCTATGGAAAAGCTTATATACATCAGTTAATTTATAGCTGCTTTATCAGCTTAAAAACTAATCTATACCCTTCGCTGTGGGTATGATGTATAGATCACTCAGCTACAACAAAATAAGCCTTTCAGGTTTTGCATTATCCCTAGGGTTATACAACTTTTTTTATCTCTTGAGCATATCATTATAAGTATAATAACCGAGCTTTAAAGTGTTATTTAATATAAACTATAACCAATATGAATGGTTTTAGGCGAGGCCATCGAGTGACGAAACCCCATGAGCCTATTTTAATAGGTGATTGGGGTCAGGAGAGAAGATAACAAAACCTAGAAATCATTCGTGAAAGGTATAGAACTACAGATATCGATCAGCTTAAATAAGTCAATTTATTTTATGCTATTTCATACCCAGCATCTAACAACTCATACACCACATTACTTCTAATTATTTTTAATGCTGGCAGATAAAAACAAATTAATTCCAAAATAAAAATTGATTAATAATCACACTGACTTAACTTAAATAAAGTATAAGAAAGCATATCGACAAGCTTATAATCCACCTTGACGCTAATAAAATAAGGAAAATCATCTACATGAAACCCAATCTAACCCATATCGCGCTTCATGTTGCAGACCTTCAAGCCTGCATTACGTTTTATCAAAAGTATTGTCAGCTCAATATCATTCATGAACGACATGCTTCAAAGGATATTGTGTGGATGGCAGAAAAAGGGCGAGAACAAGAGCTAATACTTGTTTTAATGTCTGATGGTCCCAAACGGAACGCAGTAGATCAGGGCTATGGACACTTGGGCTTTGCCGTCGAAAGTAAAGCTAGAGTAGACCAACTGGCCCTGCAGGGTAAAGAGGACGGAATTTTAATTTGGCCACCAAGGGAAGAGCCTTACCCTGTGGGCTACTACTGCGGGGTTGTCGATCCAAATGGCAACTTTATTGAATTTAGTTATGGTCAGCCACTCGGACCAGGAGCTAAACCGATTGATGAAGAACCGTGTTTTACAACCTTCATCAATCAATCTTAGTGGGTATTGTTAATAGGCCTTTACTGAGTTGCCGTTTGAGTTAACTTTCTGGAACTGTCTGAACCTGGCAACTCATCACCAACCAAACGGACATCGATACTCACAGCTTGTAAGTTTAAGATAAGGTCATAAATGAATAACACCACAGACACAAGCACACTGATAATGCTGCAACCAAAAAATACAAAAATCCATGCGGTTGTTGAAATGTGGAAAAAATGCAAAATAAACAAACAGATAATTATTAAACAAGCAAATAGAGTACTAAATGACAAGGCTACCATTGAAGAGCGTAATAGCATGCAACGTCGATAGAGAATAGTCAATTGCTTACGGGGATTACAGATTGTTTCATTGCCTTGCTTGATGGCCAAGACCAGGGCGCGAGTCCTATCTATTGCACGCCCTAATCGATTAGTAAGGGTCAAGAGGATTAGCCCCACTCCAGAAATTAATACAATAGGGGAAATAATTGCGCTTAATAATGATGAGATTTCAGTAAGTTCATTCATTGCTGACTACAAATCTATTTTGATGGTAAGACTACTATAACGTTGAAACTTGGTAACACCGCATGCTGGCTATTATATGCTACTCAGCTCCGTCTATACTGACAAATATCAACCTGTTAAAGCTCAGACATTGTACTACGGTAATTACCTAGTAACATTGAGTGGGTACTCCTTATATCGAGTGCAGCCATGAAAACTGCGCATAACAAAGCTCAGGACAAACTAGGCAACCAATACTTAAAAGGTTGCATTCAGTTACAGTTTGACACAGATATTGAAAGTTTGTTTCGGCACTACTTCGATACAACAAACCGTTTAGTAAAGCTTATTACTACGAATATTGTTTTACTGGTGGTACTTTACTACCTAACCCAATCCATTGGACTCACTGATAGCCATTTGATAGTCATTCTGTTAACAACCCTACTTGTTTTGAGTGCCACTTTATCCTCAGCGGGAATTCTTATTCACAGGCTTCATTTTCTATGTCGAGTATCACTCATTATTTTTAGCTTATTTTTATTATTGAGCACTACATTATTTTCTACCGCTTCGGCCTCATCAAATCTCAGCCAGTATTTCATTTTTTATTTTATTTTTCTTTATATCTATATATTTTCAGGCCTAATTTGGCGTGATTGTCTTAGCATCTCAATCATTGTTTTAATATCTATATTCTTATTTAATCATGAAGGAATCTTCGTTTTTATAAAATCTAACGACTTTATTTTCTTTTTATTTCCTACTTTATTCTGTATATGTGCAGGCTACTATAAAGAATTTCAAAGCAGGCAGTTTTTTTTAATTGAAGAGTTACTTAGCCAACAAGCAGAAACTGACCCACTCACAGGTATCACAAACCGAAGAACACTTAACCACCATTTAGTTAAATTATGGAAGCAAGGTTGTCGGGAGAAAAAAAACCTTGCTCTGATTTTGGTGGATATTGACTACTTCAAGCTATTTAATGACCATTATGGCCATATTGCAGGAGATCAAGCACTCAAAAAAATCGCTACTGAATTAACCCACCATGCCCGGAGACCCCTAGATCTCGTTGCTCGTTATGGTGGAGAAGAGTTTGCGCTACTGCTCTATGATATTGATGCGAATGCATTATCAGAACATAGTAATAAAATTGTAACCAGTGTTGCAGCGCTAGAGATACCTCATGAAGCCTCTAAGATCAGTAACACGCTTACCATCAGTTGTGGGTCGAGGTTACTTTATGCAAGACCGAACTTAAGCGTGAGAAAATTACTTGCTGATGCCGATCAAGCACTTTATTCAGCCAAAGCAAATGGTCGAAATCAGGCCGTCATCTTTGGCTTGAACTACAAAGAAAACCAACAATAGGCCTTTCCACCTATTACCAACAGATCATTGTTAGCCTTGCTGTTCAATAAAATCACAAAGCAAGCTAATCTGCAGCTCATTAAATACAGGTATATCTGCTTCTTTTAACACTCTTACTGTTATGCCAAAGCCTTCAATAAGTCGACCAGAAAAACTGCCGTCATAAATCTGTAAATTACCACATGAGGGACTATTACTTTTCAGCAATGCAGCTATTACGTTGTTTTGCAAAGCAATTTCAAGGGTTCTTTCCGCTCCTTGCTGAAAAGCTTCAGTGACATCAAAACCTCCCTGTGTGATTACCTTTCGATCAGGAAAGTCACCCACGCCTTTTATAATCTCAGCGGGTTCCCTAGGTATAGGTAACCCGCCCATCACTTCTGGACAAACAGGTACAAGGTAGCCTTGTTGCTGGAAATAGCAAATCGTCTTGTCCTTGATAGAAATACTTTTCCCATCATATCTAACTGGCTCACCTAACAAACAAGCACTTATTAAAATTTTTTTAGTTGATAGCTTCATTACTTCCCGTTTACAACTAGCTTGTGCTAAGCCTTTATACATTTTTTTCGCCAGAACATCCAGGCTTCACCTTACCACGATTATCACTTAATGTTTTCTCATTTCATCACATGACTTGCGAATATTTCCAATATGCCGGAGACAAAGCCCATACTTCACTGCTAACTCTCGTCGTGAAGCACCTTTTTCTGTATCAGACACTATCGCTTGATTCCGTAACTGACGAAAAAAATGGTCTTTTTTTGGAATTTCTAAAGTTGTCCCTGAAAAGCGTTCAGATAATGCATTTACAGCATATTCATCTAAAAAGGTCTGTAGAACAGAGCGATCAGGGTTTTTGGCAATATATAATGGCCTTCCTCCATATTTTAACGTCAAAATGAATGTTTGCTTTATTCCAATACAGTCAACCAATTCTTGTAAGGTTAATGGAAGTTTATCTATCTTGATTAAACTAAAGTCAATCCCTTGCATTGTTTTCTCCTGATTGTTTTTCAGGAACTAAGCTAATGTGTTAGCTGATAATCAGTTAATATGGAAAAAAATCCCTAGAAATGAATTTGTGTCAAGCAGAGATTATCTTCAATGTACCAGCTTCAAAGGATTGCATTTGCTATACAAGTCTCAAGTATCATAAATTTCTTTTTCTAGACAACCAAACTCTAGAATGAAAACCAAGTAGTCCTTATTTTTTATAAAAACATCCATCAGCCTAGTATATGATGGTTCAAGCAATATCTATTACGACATTTGACTTATAACTATACTTAGGTTAATTATGGCAGGCTTTATTAGCAGGTAGTTAAACGACGTAACGAGCTAATCTCTCAGCAGTTACAATTAATCATACATAAATCATAAGCCGTATACATTTGCGTTATTTTAGGCACATTTTGATAACTTAAACAAAAGCTATAGCCCATATAAACAAATGAAAAATAGTTTCCTAGGGAATTGTTTCCAGCTTACTTTATTTGTATTCAGTTTGTACAATTGATGCCTGTTTTACTGTTATTTTCTAGATGACTATTTATAAGTAACTATAGTTATAAACTTATACCCAATACCAATGGTTTTTAGGTGCGGCCATCGAGTGACGAAGTCCCATGAGCCTATATTAACGCGATGCTCGACTTTTTAGCCTATTAATTTAGCTAACTGAAGAGGAGCATTGCCTTGGTTCCTATTAAATAATACACACAAACTGTGTGATAATAGCTTGCGGGTAATTCGATTAGTCAAGCTCCATAGTGTTCTGCCTTTGGTTCGCTGAATATTAAACCTTTCTACTAGCTGACCAATCGTTGTCTCCACCCGCCGTCGGAGCCGGTTTAACTGTCCCCTCCATTTCTCAGGGAGTTGATCCACCAT
>NZ_AUAF01000121.1 GCF_000428585.1 Zooshikella ganghwensis DSM 15267
AAAGAGTTGGGGATATCAACATAAAACCGTTTGTCACGGGAAAGGGGAGTATGCTCGTGATGAAGATGGGGATGGTTTTCACGAAGTACATGTTAACACCATTGAAGGTTGTTGGTCATTACTACGCTGATGGTTAAGACCTCATCGAGGTATTTCTCAAGAAAAACTACCTTTTTATTTAGCATTATTTGAGTTTGTGTACAATATAAAGTGCCGAGGAAAAAGCTTACTTAATGATCTAATAGAGCTATTGATATAACCCCCTAGGAATCCATATAGAGCCTTATTTTATTCTCATTATTGCTTAATTATTATTGGGAACGAAAAACACGTACATTGTCGTGTTCGTTAAGTCATTAATGAGTGTTTTTTCAACTTGTTAAGCACAGAGGGCTATGAGACCTCTGTCTAGCTTCTTGATAATAAGGGGGTAAGGGCCCGTTTCCCCCAGTAACGCAGTTTACCCCGCCAGGGAATGCGTCGGCTTAACCCTTCTTCAATTGTGTATCGGCAGGGATTACAGGTCCCACATGGCTGTTGGTTTGCTAAAGGTTCATGACAAAACCATGTCATTTCTAAAATATCAGAAAAGCCACTGTCCTGAGCCTGTTGAGCCATTTCCAACTTGGTGAGCTCGAATAAAGGAAAACGAAAATAATGAAACAGTTGATATTCAGGTGTACTTTTTAGTTCAGGATTAACGACCCAATAAGGACCATGTTCATCTGCTTGTTTAATGACGTACGGAAGTAAAACGTCATGGGCTTTATCATCTTTGTGGATTGACAGTTCGAGGTCATGTAAATTGAGCTGATGTGCAAATTTAGCGAGCCATTCATACTGCGGACCAATATATTGGCTTTGCAAAATAGTGTCATAACTCTCAATTAACCTGCCTACAGACTCTACATCGTTTGCGGCACGAAACACGGTTGGTGATAGTCGTTGGGTTGCATCAGGCCACTGTTGTTGTATGGCGCGCTTTATTCTCGTCATGGTGGATAACTCAATACCGGTCGAAGTACGGTCAGTATTGAGAATGTAGTATGGCACGACAGGTGCTACTTTGTTGATGAGTAAATCCAACAGTCGAAAGGTGGAGTCCCAACCACCTGTCCAGAGCACATGGTAGATTGCCATAATGAATCATTCCTTTTTAGGTAAACACTGTTATTTTTATAAGACAGTGTAAATGACTCCTGAAATATACAGCAACATTTTTTATTAATTCTGTGTGGTAATAAAAAGACAGTTCTGATTATTTGACTTGTGTGCAAATGCACTGTGATATTTACACGTTTTTTGTAGCTATTTTAACGTCTTCTAGATATACCCTTGGCGAATGATTTCTAGGTTTTGTTATCTTCACTCTTGACCATCAAGGATGGTGGAAATGCTGTTTATGCAGGAGCATTTAACTGCCACCCCAATCACCGATTAATATAGGCTCATGGGGCTTCGTCACTCGATGGCCGCACCTAAAAACCATTCTTATTGGGTAAAATGTCAAGGAAGCCATGCATTAACTCTTTCACCATATGTTTCACAAACCCACTAAAATAGTGCCAACCTACTTTCTACCATCTTCTGATCTCGTTTAAAAAATAATGATATTTCGATCTGCTATGTAGGCTTTAGGAAACGGTTACCCCTCTTTTTGCCGCACATCAATCACATTTTTAATGCATATCTGTTGTACTTCGATGTATGGCAGTAACCACCTTTGTCTCATGAGTTTAATTATACAACACATTGGGCTTGATGCGGCTTGCGAAAACTTCGTGATCACTTTTGCGAATTTTCGTTTTTTGAAAGATGAGTTTTGTAACTGTGTTATGTGTCGCGTTTTAATTTATTTTATTTCGTTAACTTAAGTAAAAAATATCGGTAAATGAAGCGTTTATGTGAATTTATTTGATTGCTTTGATGCGTTTTATCACATCTATTAACAAAACAAATTAACGCATCATTATACGACAATGCTTTAGCAAACTCATTGCTCTATTCATTTTTATAGAGAAATGTTTTTTTGCACAAATAACGGGTAAAGAAGGTTTACAATATGAAGTTAAAACACCAGGTCTTGGCTGGCCTGGCTGTGGCGTCAATCGCTTCCAGTCAGGCTATGGCTGCAACCACGCTGGACGTTTTGGTTGTGTATCCGAATGGTAATGTAGGCACTAAGGATATTAAAACACTCGCCACTACATTTGTTGAATACGCTAACCAAGCGTATATAAATAGTGGTGCTGATATAAAATTACGCTTGGTAGGCGTGAAACAGCTAGGCCGCAATTATGGTGTTGTTAGTGAATCAGCCCTTAACAATATCACACGAGATGATGAAGCGGCCCGGTTGCGTCAACAGTATGGTGCGGACTTTGTAAGTTATGTTGCGCCACGGAATGGTGGACTGTGTGGTATTGCCTGGGTTCCTCAAGGTCGCGATGGTGAGTTTTATCGAGGCGCAGGTAACCAAGCCTATAGTGTCGTAGCATCAAACTGTGGTTTAAGTGTATTTGCCCATGAGCTTGGCCATAACATGAGCTTAGGTCATGGTGTAAAACAGCAAAGTAATGGTGGAATCTGGCGCTGGGCGCGTGGCTATGGGGTAAATGGCTCATTCACAACAGTGATGGCTTACCCTCATGTTTATAATGCCAGAGGCGTACAATATTTTTCGAATCCAAAAATTCGCAAGTGTAATAATCAGTCTTGTGGTATTGATAAAAACAGTTCAAATGGTGCAGATTCTGTTACGAACTTAAACGCAGTAGCAGCACAGATGGCTGCTTGGATGCCAACGAAAGTCAGTAATCCGAATCCAAACCCAAATCCCAACCCTAACCCAAATCCGGATCCAACAGATCCAACAGATCCAACAGATCCAACAGATCCAACAGATCCAACAGATCCAACGGATCCAGGCTGGCCTGATCCCGATGGTCCTAAGCCCGATCCTGATGGTCCAGGCTGGCCTGACCCAGATCCAACTGATCCCACAGACCCAACCGATCCGACAGATCCTACGGATCCCACAGACCCAGATGGTCCTGGTTGGCCTGATCCTGACAAACCTGATAATCCAGACCAACCCAAACCTGGTACCTGTGATAAGCCTCAGCTTAAAAAGAGCTTAGTAAAATCACCTGATTTTAATAGCTTGGATGGCTGGAGTACCTTTAAAAATAACACCGTTAATTTGAAGCAAAAACAGGTTAAAGTTAACTGTGGTACGGATAACCTTTTACATGTCACAGGTCGATCCGCGTACTATGATGGTGCTATTCAGGATATTACGGAAAGCTTAAAGTCAGCGGGTAATATTGCAGCAACTGAGTTTGAGTTGAGTTTAAATATGCAGCTAGCTGCAAAATCTCAAACACGTGATAATGCGAGTGTTGTATTGCAAATTGAAAATGACCTGGGCATTCAGTATCAAACCCTTGCTCATAAATCCATTACTTCAAGTGAAGCTACCAAAATAACCGCTAAATTTAAGGTAGAGACATTTGGCAAAGTCAAAAAAGTCAAACTGTTGATTTTTGGACCTAAAGAAGGTGTGGATTTCTATGCGGATGAAGTCTTGTTGACTAAAGCTGGTGAGCAACCAGACCAGGATGATGATCAAGTGATTAATCATAGTTTTGAAAATGATAATCAAGGCTGGAAACCTTACTTTGGCTTGAAACAAGCGAAACGGACAACCGTAACCGCTAATGCAGGTAATTACAGCCTATCACTCACTGGTCGTGAGAAGTGGTATGCCGGTATTTACTTGAATGCCAGAGGCTTACTGGAAAGTGGTAAAAACTACAAATACAGTTTTGATGCCCGCTTGGCTGACAGCGTTAAAGAAGAACAGTATGTTGATATGCAGTTGTTCTACGAGGATGACAGTGGTGCTCACTGGAAGCGAGTTAAGTATGAAACGGTTCCTGCTAATAAACAGTGGATGACGATCAGTGGTGATTTCTCCTTCCAGGCAAAAGGCAAAGTCAAACGCGCATTCTTGTTTGTCTTCGGACCTAAGTCAGGTAATGATTTCTTTGTCGATAATATTCAGTTTAAACGACAGTAATCGTATAAAATAGCAATATATCTAAATGACTAAGGTGGGAAATTTTTCCCACCTTTTTTTATGCATTATCGATTACCCTATTACCCAAGTAATGCTGCCCCAATAGCACCTGCCCATTCACCATAAATGGGTGGACGTAAATCAGTGGTTGGTGGCTTAAGAGTATATTTAGACCAGTATTGAGGTACCGTTTGATAAAGCTCTTGTATGGTTGACATTCCACCACCCAGTACAATGCAGTTTGGATCAAAGGTTTGAATTATTGTTGCCAAGGCATGAGCAAGATACTGAACATAACGATTAAAGACATCACATGCGGTGTTTTCTTGGTTACGATAGCGGGAGATAATTGCAGGGGCATCAAGTTTTACACCACTTTCTTGATAATATAGCTGAGAAAAGCCAGTGCCTGATAAGTAAGAGTCAATGCAGCCTTGTTGACCACATTGACAGGTAATATGCTGACTTTTAGGAATGAGTGATAAATCTGGTAATGGGGTATGTCCCCACTCTCCTGCTAAATGATGAGCACCAGCCCATAGAGTACGATTAGGTAACACCCAGGCTCCTCCTACCCCAGTGCCTAGTACAGCTACAAACATGACTTCATTTTCAGCTAATTGGTGACCATGGGCTTGGGCGAGAGCAAAACAGTTGGCATCATTTTCGATAGAGAATGGTTGTGCTATGTACTTTTTAAATAGTGTCCCAATAGGCTGTTGATTAATTGCACCCATATTACTTGCATTAAGTACACCTTGGTCATTTACAACACCAGGAATACCTATACCTATATGGGACAACGTACCTACTTCAGTTGTAGCGTGTTGAACAAGCTGCTGAATACATAACAGAAAATCGTTAAGTTGCTGTTTGGGGGTGGGCGTCGTGAATTGCCAGAGAATATCCTGTTCCGCTGAAATAACGGTGGCGGCTATTTTGGTGCCGCCAATGTCGAGACCTAGGCGCAAACATCGCCTCCTAATCGTGTTGAGGAATTCGCGAAATCACTGTGAGTTCCAGCTTGTGCGAAATTCTATTCGGAATATGGGTGAAGGGCTAGCGAAGTCGATAGCCCTTTAACTGCCCTATTTTGAGGTCAAAAATGCGGAGCTAGAAGTCTGCATTACGGCGGGTTCTGGGAAATGGAATAACATCTCGAACATTAGCCACACCGGTAATATAAGACACTAAGCGTTCTAAGCCGAGGCCAAATCCTGCATGGGGCACTGTGCCGTAGCGACGCAAATCGCGATACCAGCCGTAATCTTCTTTATCCAGCTCCATTTCTGCTAACCGGTGATCGAGCACATTCAAACGCTCTTCCCGCTGTGATCCTCCAATGATTTCACCTATCCCAGGTGCCAAAATATCCATAGCCGCTACAGTTTTTTGGTCATCATTCATTCGCATATAAAAAGCTTTGATATCTTTGGGGTAATTGACGACTGCAACAGGTCTACCAATATGCTCTTCGCTTAAGAAGCGTTCATGCTCTGTTTGTAAATCAATGCCCCAGCTGACAGGATGCTCAAATTGCTTGCCTGACTTTTGTAAAATATCAATGGCACCAGTGTAGTCCAGCCGTGCAAAATCATGGTTGATAATGTGTTCAAGACGAGTAATGGCGGTCTTTTCAACACGCTGAGCAAAGAACGCCATATCATCTGAACACTCGGTTAATACACAACGGAAAATATACTTCAGTAGATCTTCTGCGAGATTAATAAGATCATCGATATCCGCAAAAGCAATTTCTGGCTCAATCATCCAGAACTCAGCAAGGTGACGACTGGTGTTTGAGTTTTCAGCGCGAAATGTGGGACCGAAAGTATACACTTTTGACATAGCAAGACAGTATGCTTCTAAGTTGAGCTGGCCTGATACGGTCAAAAAGCTTTCTTTGCCAAAGAAGTCTTGGGTGTAGTCAATGTCACCTGATGCTGTGCGAGGCAGATTGGCTAAGTCCAGGGAGCTAACCCGAAACATCTCCCCTGCCCCTTCACAGTCACTGGCAGTAATAATAGGGGTATGAATCCAGCAATAGCCATTTTCATTAAAGTAGCGATGAACTGCTTGTGACACACAGTTGCGAACACGGGTGACGGCCCCAATTAGGTTGGTTCGAGGACGCAGGTGTGCTACTTCGCGCAAAAACTCAACCGTGTGGCGCTTGGGTTGCATTGGATAGGTATCAGGATTATCCACCCAGCCGATCACTTCGATCTTAGTAACTTGAATCTCGTAGGTTTGGCCTTTTCCTTGGGACGCAACAAGTGTTCCTGTGGCAGAAATCGAGCAGCCGCTGGTGATTTTAGTTACTTCTTGCTCAAAATTAGGCAGCTCTTGAGGTACAACCAGCTGAATAGGGTCGAAGCAAGAACCATCATGTAATGTAATAAAGGCAATACCTGCTTTTGACTCCCGTTTAGTTCTAACCCAACCTTGAACATTGACCTCACTGCCTTCTGGGGGCAGGCCTGCTAATAGTGATTTGACGGAACTGAATGTCATAAAAAAGCGGCTCCTTAGCGGTAAAATTTTAACCTATGGGATGCTGATTACTGAATCAGCTATCTTACCAGGCCATCTGGGCATAATGTGCTTTGTGTAGGCCTTATAAAAAATGGCTATAAGTTTACTCTATATTGAGTAAAAACGGGCATTTTAGCGAATAAGAATGAAATCGTCGCGACTTGTTTTAGCGAAGTAGCTGTCATTGGTCTTTAATTAGACAGTAACGTAATACCGGTTGCGGGGGTCATGCTGTGCGCACCAATATGCCTGTCACTGAAAAAGAATTGAGCTACGACGAGAAGGCAAATCTGCTTTCTGTGACTGATCTGAGTGGAGATATTACTTACGTAAATCAAGATTTCATTAAGGTAAGTGGCTATAGTCAAGAAGAACTGATTGGTCAACATCACAATATCGTTCGGCATCCTACAATGCCATCAGAAGCTTTTGGCGACATGTGGCGTCACCTCAAGTCAGGGAAGGCTTGGATGGGGATCGTCAAAAATCGTTGTAAAAATGGTGACCATTATTGGGTTGATGCTTTTGCATCCCCTATTAAAAAGAACGGGGAGACACAAGAGTATCAGTCTGTTCGGGTAAAAGCCCGCCCGGAATACATCAAACGTGCGGAGTCACTTTACAAAGCCTTAAAGGAGAAAAAAGCCGTTCGACTAACACCTTTTTTTTCTCTACCCCAGAAAATACTGATTGGACTTCTTGTTGCGCCACTTTTAGTGATCGCGGGCTTGTGGTTGCAGGGGATGATTAATACGACATCGGTGTTCTTATTTGCAGGAATTGCCCTTTTAATGTGTGGCTATACCTGGTGGTTAATAAGTCCTTTGGTACAAGCTGTAGAAGCAGCAAGGTCTCATTATTCTGACCCTTTGGCACGTTTTATTTATACTGGCCGGAAGGATGAAACTGGCGATATCTTACTGGCCTTTAAAGCCTATCGTAGTGAGCTAACCGCAACAATTGGTCGGATTAATGACAGTGCTCATGGAATTGATACTGAACTCAGTAGTTTGCGAAGCCGCATTCAAAATAATATGCAGGAAACAGATTCGCTATTTTCACAAATTGACCAAGTCGTTACCGCGGTTACAGAAATGGCCTCCTCAATTCAAGAGGTGGCTGATAATGCACAAAGCTCTTCTGAGCGTGTGGAAACAGTCAACGATGAGGCTCAACTGAGTAAATCCACCATAAATAATGCTTGTGAGCAAATGCGTCGCCTGCAAGTTGAAATTCAAGAAACCAATGACTTTATTGACCAGCTGCAGGCGAATAGTGAAAACATCAATGCCATTGTGGATGTCATTCGTAATGTAGCAGAGCAAACCAACTTACTGGCACTGAATGCAGCGATTGAAGCGGCGCGTGCGGGTGAGCAAGGCAGAGGATTTGCCGTAGTAGCAGATGAAGTTAGGACACTGGCTAATCGTACATATGAGTCCACCGATGAGATTACAACGATTGTTAATCAGTTACGAGATATGTCATCTAAAGCGGCGGAACTGATGAAAAAATCCCAACAAAGTGTCAGTGATAGTGTGGGTGAAGTTGAGCAGGCAACGGAGTCAATGGATCGTATCGCACAGTCAATTGATGCGGTTAATGATATGAACCTACAAACAGCTACGGCAGTAGAAGAGCAAAGTTCTGTATCAGAGTCGATCAGTGAAAATGTCACTGGGGTAAGAGACCTCACACAGCTCTTACAAGAAAGTGTTGAAGAAAATAATGCCAGCTGTACTTACCTTCAAGAGTTAAGCGTGAAGCTAAGCAGTATGGTTAATCAGTTTTGGGCACAGCGATCGGTCAGAAAACGAGTAAGTCGGTAATATGACAGTTGTACAGAAAATAGTAACAGGTTTTATTGCGGTACTTTTCTTACTGCTGGCCAGTGCGGGAATGAGCCTGCTGGAATTAATGGCGCTAAATAAACGGCTTGAGTTTAGTACACAACAAACCCTGCCTACTCTGGTCAATCATAGTGAGTTGACTAATTATTTGCTGCAAGCAAATAAGGCACTAATGTTTTATACCAGTATGCAAGAAACAGCGCCACTTGCGACAATAAACCGCGACTTTAACGATGCCATGCAAAATTATGAGCATCATTATCAACAGTTAATTGCGCTTGTAGACGCTCACCCCTCTCTCAAATCAACATTGGCAAGCATTCATCAGAAGAATAAAGACCTCACCACATTAAGTGTTGAACAAATGCAGCGGCATCAAGGAATTCTCTATCTCAAGAAAAGTTTAGAGCAAAAAAAACAGACGTTTACAGATGACCTGGGGTTTATGCTGGATGATCTGGTTTCAATTGAAGAGATGGCTGAGTCGAATGAGCTTAAATGGGCTGCTCAATTTATTGCACAACAATCAGCGGCTGCTTTAGCGAATATTGAGCAGTTGTTGTTAAAGGATAAGTCTGCGACGGTTTTGGAAATACGCAAAACGAATCAAAATGTTATTGAAAATATAAAGCAGCGTCTAAACGTTATTCAACAGCAGGACGAAGAAGCGTACAGCACAATTACTCCATACATTACTATTTTAGCGCAAGCAAATAACGCAGATATTGGGATAGTGAATAGTTGGCTTTCTTTATTAACCCAACAAGATGAGAGTTATCAGTCAGTTAATGCCATTACCCAACAACTAAACCAGCGTTTGGCTGATCTTAAACAGGTTACGGCACAGTTACAGCAGCAGGCTGCTGAGTCTGAACAGCAGGCTAAAGTCAATGCACAGCGAGCAATTTATACAATTGTAGGGATAGCCATTGCTTCAACGATAATTGCTTTGTTAGTCACACTCAGTGTCAGCCATAGCATCAAGCGCCCCCTAAAAGTCATGATGCAGTCGCTTGATACCATCGCACAAGGAGATTTAACTACTGAGATAGCCATTAAGCGTCGTGATGAGTTTGGACAGATTGCTTCATCAGTCAATCATCTTACTGAAAACTTACGACACTTGGTGAGCAATATTATGAATATGGCTACCCAAATTGGCCTGGAGTCAGATAAGGCCACGCAAACGTGTGACAATACCAAACAGTGTATTGGGCAACAAAGTATACAGTCTTCTTCCGTCGCGACGGCGGTAGTTGAAATGGAGTCTGCTGTATATGAAGTCGCCAAAAGCGCTGAAACAACATTAGCTGAAGTGATTGCAGCGGATCAGTTGGCGAAAGATTCTCGAGTGGCTATGGATGATAATATTCGTCACGTTGAGCAGCTTAACCAAGAAATAAATCGGGCGGCAGAGGTTATCAATGCACTGCGAACCGAAAGTGACAATATTGGTAAAATATTGGATGTCATTCGTGATATTGCTGAGCAGACGAATTTATTAGCGCTTAATGCCGCTATTGAAGCAGCACGTGCGGGTGAGCAAGGCCGAGGCTTTGCGGTTGTGGCTGATGAGGTCAGGCATTTAGCCATGCGCACACAAGAGGCAACCAACGAAATCCATAATATGATTTCGGTTTTGCAGGAACAGGCTCACCAGGCTGTAACTATTATGAATAGTAGTCAGCAGCAGACTGTACAAAGTGCTGAGCAAGTGCGTGAATTTGCCGGTGTCATTAATAATATGCAAAAAACACTGGCTCAAATACATGAAATGTCGGCTCAAATAGCCGCTGCGGCAGAACAGCAAAGTAATGTTGCGAAAGAAATCAGCGAAAATGTAGTTGAAATATCACAAATGGCTGATGTCGCAGTCGAAGATGCGAATAAGACTTCGGAAACCAGCAAAAATCTTGCGGCGTTAGCGCATCAGCAAGAATCTCTCGTGAGCCGGTTTAAAATTCAATAATAATATGAGTTGGAGAGGATAATGAACGCCCTAAAAGTAGCCTGGATTAGTATAATTTTTTGCTCAACCAGTTTCGCCACTTCCTTCAAGCCTGCCGTAATATATGACACCGCAGGTAAGTTTGATAAGTCATTTAATGAGGCTGTCTATAAGGGGGGGGTCAACCTCTGGTGGAAAAACATGGTGTTAAAGTAAGAGAAGTTGCACCAAAATCTGAAACACAAATAGAAAGTGGTTTAACAAAATTGGCAAAACGAGGCTATCAACCCATAGTTGCTGTTGGTTTCTCGATGAAGCCTCATGTTGAAAAAGTGGCTAAGGCATTTCCAGATATTCAGTTTACGATTATCGATGCCAAGATTGATTTGCCAAATGTGCAGTCCATATTGTTTAAGGAGCATGAAGGTTCTTTTTTAGTGGGTGCGCTGGCAGCGTTATCTTCAAAGTCCAATAAAATTGGTTTTATTGGAGGAATGGACCTTCCCATGATTCACAAGTTTGCTTGTGGCTATCGTCAAGGTGCTATGCACATTAAGCCTGATATTGCTTTATCACAAGCGATGACCGGTAATACGCCTATGGCCTTTAATGACCCTGCAAAGGGTGCCACGCTAGCTAAGGCACAGATTCAGGAAGGTGTAGATGTTATCTTTGCGGCTGCTGGGAGCACCGGTATTGGTGTTTATGCTGCAGCAAAGCAAGGTGGCATTTATGCTATTGGTGTCGACTCAAACCAGAACTTTATGCAACCTGGCACCATGCTCACATCAATGCTGAAGAAGGTAGGTGTTGCTACATTACAGACGTGGCTTGAAGCTCAGCAAGGCAAGTGGCAAGCAGGGGTTAAAGTGAAAGGCTTAAAAGAAGATGGTGTAGGTTGGGCGCTTGATGAGCATAATCGACCACTGGTCAGTGAAGCGATGGAAACCCAAATAAATGGCTTAAAAGACAAAATTATTAGCGGCGAAATTAAGGTTCATGACTATACTGAAAATAACGAGTGTCCTTAAGATGTCAGTATTCATTGAATACTTACTAATCTAACTTACTGCTTCATTGTCATTTCTCCAAGGAAAACTTACAGCCCGTTAGGGCTGTTTTTTTATATAGGCTATTCCCCTTTTAACGACCACTGGCCAATATCACTGGAATGTAGTCAAGATGTACTCGGAGCCGTTGTTTTTGATGCTTTCACATATTGACTCAAAGCACTTTGCAACTGCTTTAGGGTAACAGGCTTACTAATAAAGCCGCTCATGCCTGCAGAAAAGCACTTATCCTGCTCTTCTTGAATGGTATTGGCTGTTAACGCCAGGATGGGGGTGTGGTGGTTAAGGTTGGCTGAGTCCCCTCTTATTCTGGAGGTTGCGGTAAAACCATCCATAATGGGCATCTGACAATCCATTAAAATCACATCAAATAAATCCACTTGGCTATAGGCAACGGCCACTTTACCATGTTCTGCGATGGTAACATGGCAGCCAAGCTTGTCGAGCATAGTACGAGCAACTTTTTGATTAACCAGATTATCTTCTACGAGTAGAACATGTAGGCCAAGTGATTGTGTGGAAGTTTTGTAGTTTTGTCTTGTACTTCGACTGAGTGCATAGCGGGTAATCAAGTCTTGCTCAGGACCAGCCTGTAAACATGCGAGTAACATCTTTTTTAGCACTTTTTTACGGTAAGGGCGGACCAGATAACCAGTAAAACCAATTTCACTGCATTTAGCTTTATCCTCTGTTTGTGGCTCTGCGGTTGACATAATCAGTTTGCAAGAGGTGATCTCTGTATTGCTTTTGATGGCTTTAGCCAAGTCAAAGCCATTTGTTTCAGGCATGACTTTATCAATAATGGCCAGGTTGATGGGTCTTTTTTCTTTACTGGCTGTTATTAGTGACGCTAGAGCTAGCGCAGGATCTTCATGGCTGATGACCTGTAACCCCCAACTACGAAGCTGATCTGCGGTAACTCTTAAGTTAAATGAGTGATCATCGACAACCATTATTCTTTGACTAGCCAGCTTTGTTTCTTCCGCAAGGGGTAAGATTGGTTGTTTCTCACGGACAAGCAGTTGCAGACTAAAGTAGAAGCGGCTGCCTTTGCCAACCTCACTTTCGACACAAAGCGTACCACCCATAAGATTGACCAGTTGGCGGCTAATGGCTAAACCTAGCCCTGTTCCACCATAAAGTCGGGTGGTTGAGCTATCAGCCTGCGTGAATTGTTCAAAAATTTTATCTTGGCGATCTTTGCTAATACCAATACCAGTATCCTCAACTGTAAAGCTTAACTCACACTGCTGCTGGTTTAAGTGTAAACAACGAATATCAAGTCCAACATAGCCTTGGTGAGTAAACTTGAGTGCATTATTCATTAAATTAGTGAGTACTTGGCGAATACGTCCAGCATCACCTAATAATGAAGGAGGAATTTGATCATCAACATAGCTATAGAGGGCAATAGCTTTTTCTTGAGCTTTTATATTGAGCAGATCAGTCAAGTCTTCCACTAAGTCGAGTAAATTAAAATCAACCTCTTCTATATCAAGCTTGCCAGCCTCAATTTTCGAAAAGTCCAAGATATCATTAATAATACTCAACAAGGCATGAGAGGATGTATAAATAATATTGGTATAGTCAAGCTGTTCATTGTCCAGTTTGGTATTTTTTAATAATGACGACATGCCAATGACCCCATTAAGTGGGGTTCTAATTTCATGGCTCATATTGGCAACAAATTCACTTTTTTTACGATTTGCTTTTTCGGCTGAAATTTTTGATAACTGCATTTGCTGATAGGCATGTCGGGTTTTTTGTTGCATATGATTGTAACTGGTAATCACATAATTTAGTTCATCCTGATAGGTTTTTTTTCGATTGAGTTTAAGTGGTTTGAATTTTTTATGACTAAGATCGCTGCTACGCATTGATTCTGCAAGTTCTCTCAAATGACGGGTAATTAACCAATAAACAATAAAAAAAATAAGACTTGAAACAATAAACGTTTTTATTGTTTGCGATGCAAGGACAATAAAGGCTTTATCTCTAAGCCGTTGCAAAACTTGAGAAAGACTAGCGACAAGTTCTAACTCACCTAACTTAATGGATTCAGCATTGTAAATCTGTTCAATGGGCCACTTCTGGGTGATGTTATAACCAGATGTAGGTTGTCCTTGGGATAGAGCTATCTCACCATTTCTTATAATTGCAATATACTCAATATCATCTAAAGCATGTATTGCCGATAACTGAATTTCTAGTTGCTCTTCATCTTCAACCCATAAACTGGCAGTAATAATGGGTAAATAACTGGACTCAACCTGTTTTATACGATCGTCAATAGCAGATACATCGTTGTAATAGTCAATGTATAGTTGTAGTACGGTGATACCCAAAGTAATAAATGAACTTGATAATAAGATCCAAAAAATTAAACGTTTGGCAATGCTATCTTTAAGGGGTTGTTTTGCCGGTACGTCCATGCATTGAAAACCATCATTGACTGAATCGTTAATTCAATAGTAGAAAACGAATAATACCTATACAAGAAGAACTCCATATTAGTATAAAGCGAGAATAGTCTGCTTATTTATTCAGTTTAGTTTGTCTATACGGTAAGAGATGTACTATAGGGCACCTCTAAAAATTCTTACTGATGTATAATACATAGCAGCTGAGTAATAAGAAACGAGTGCTAGCAAAATGGTGCAACCAGGTTTTTTTGATCTGAAAGATCGTTATAACAAGCTGAATGAGCGTGACCCATTGGTGAGTCTTAGCGCGTTGATTGATTGGGAGCGCTTTAGGGCTACATTGAATAAAGTTCGTCAAAAGTCCCGAAAAAGCCAAGCGGGACGTAAAC
>NZ_AUAF01000122.1 GCF_000428585.1 Zooshikella ganghwensis DSM 15267
TATCCCATTAGGCAATTCTAGAAAGCCTTGAAACCATGCTTCCTTGGCCTTACCAAATCGCTCAATAGCAACCCAATCATCTGCTCCACACAACGCAGCACAAATCGTAATAGTAATGATATCAACCAACGTATGACGACGATGGCGTTCAACTCGAGGGTCGTCTAAGTGACTAAAATGATCTGCAATTGTATTATTTTTTTCCAATGTGATGCTCTAAGTCAGTTGCTAATCATCCTATTATACTGATTTTGTTGTATTTTTATATGCGATTGCCCTGCCCTTCTCGCAATGGTCAGGAGCCTTTGCCAATGACCAAACACTCACTGCAGCCCTTTTAGATCGTCTTTTACATCACGCACATATAGTTCAAATTAGCGGCCATAGTTACCGATTAAGGGGAAAAAAGATGGCTGGTATTACACCTGAAATGAATACCAACGTAACAATAACCAATTAACGAAACCAAACGTAGGGTGGGTCAGTTTTAAATTGCTGGATTACCAGAAAAGTGGGTCAAAATTCAATTGCTGTTGACAATTAGTTTGGTTGCATGAAAAAAATCCTTTAATATTACAGATTATCTAGTTTAGACCAAGCTTGAGTTTTAAGTAGATTCTATGGAAAACTAAAACATCCAAAGTAATGATGTTGTCTAAATTGGCAGCTGAAAATGATCTTTAAATCTTGTTGATGATAGCAAGTTTACAAAGTGCTTAGTATTATCAGTGATTTATCATGAAACACTATTAATAGTGCATATTTTTATACAGAAATAGAGAGAATACATGAAACTGTACTGTCATTGTGAAAATATTAAAGTGGAAGTGGCAAAACCTGAACAGGTTACAAGCTGCAATTGTTCCATTTGTAGCCGTTATCAAGCATTATGGGGGTATTATAAACCAGATGAGGTTGAAATTAGTATAGGCTCTGCTGGAGAGAAATGTTATTCATGGGGTGATAATGAGATAGCGTTTGTACACTGTAAAAACTGTGGCTGTGTAGTTTACTATCGTACAGTTGCAGGTAGCCCAGAGCCTAGGGTTGCTATTAATTTTCGAATGATTGATGAAACGATAGCTAAAGAAATACCTATATGTTTTTTTAATGGAAAGGAACTGCTGTAAGCGTTCATAAGGGCACCTCTAAAAATAGTGATTTTTTTGCAAAAGCAAGGAAGTACTGCACGGATAACCGCAGTGTATAAGGAAGACATGAGAATTTGAGTACAGTGCTGACACAGCTATTATGAAAAAGGTGCATTTTTAGAAGTGCCCATAAGGAGATTGGCGTTACAAAAAAACTTACCTATCTTTTTGTTCGACTATATTTTTCATGAATCATTTTGACGTGCGCTACCTACCCAGAGTACTTAACCTAACAGGCTTAAATAGACCAGACCAGGTCCCCTAAAAAAACTTAATTTTGGGTGTCTGTTTTTTAAAAAAGTTGATATTAGATTAAATTTGACTAAATAGTTTTGAGTAATAATTCAAGATAGTAGCAATTTGTTGTTCATCGATAATTTGAGGTATTACACCATACTCAAACAGTATATTTTCTAGCTGACCACTTGAAAAAAGCATTTTCATACCATTGTTATACATAACTCTGAGCTTTCTACCCTTGGTATCTGAAGAAAAGCCAACTAGGTAGACTTCTTGAAAGCCTTGTGTAAATGTGAAATTTTTAATATCAATATTGTTTTGATGAGCAGTTTGCTTTATACCCTCATCATAGTCAATGAAGTAGTCAAGACGTCCTTGGGTTAACATTTTGACACCTTGAAGAACATCATTAACATGAAAAGTGTTGTAGTGACTTTCTGGTAAGCTAATTTTTTTTTGAAACTCATAGCCTTTTACCCATCCCAGGGTTTTTCCTGAAAAGGACGTTGCATCACTAAAAAATGTATCCTGACTATGAAAATAATCAACATTACCAATATCTATGGGAATATGAGAGTAGATGAGTGTAAACGATCTAGTAAACTCGCTTTCTACCAAGAAAATATCATTTTGCAGTGTTTCAACTGAATAGCGTGCTCTACGGTAAGGCATTAGTGAAATATCTAATGTCACTACTTTTTCATCAAAGATCGACTTTAGTATGGTTAAGTATAAACCACTGCCATCTTTATTCGTATAGCCAGGCCAATGAACGGTAGCAATGTTGATTGATGGTTTTGTAGTATTTTCTGGGCTGGAAAGAGAATAAGGTGATATAAGTAATATACTGGTAATAGATATGATATAAAAGATGTAACATAAAAATCGAGCTTTGTTAATGTTGTATAAAAGTATGCTCATGACGGGTCCTAATATGTAGACCTAAATATTGAGTAATTCGATTATAAACTAAGTCTGGCGTCGTTTAAGCTCCTTTTACAATCGTGAGTATAACTTATTCATAGACTTTAATATTTTAGTCTTCCTTCTACTAAGCAGCAAGGTAGATAGATAAGTATGCTGTATAATATGAGAGGTTAGTAAATATCTAGGCTCTGGTTAATGTCGTAAGATTTACTCATAACGAACCATTTTTATGGGAGTTATTCATAGCGCATACTCTCTTGGACCCTTAACAGGTCAGACTAGCTCCTCTAACAAATCTTCGTTTTGGGAATATCTCAGCAACTAATGATTGAGTGTTTAATCATAAGGTAAAATTAATTTATGAAAAAATCAGTAATCACATTTTTGGGGTTTTATGTGGTTAATCAGGATGAGCTGGGTGTTAGGTTAACACTTGGTAAGTTTTCGGGTCAAGTTGCTCCTGGGTTAGGTTTTTGTATCCCTATTTTACAAAAAATTTATACCACAAAAAGTAGTATTCAAACTATTGATTTACCTAATCAACAAGTCGTTTTAAATGGTAATGTATCGGTTACAATATCAGGTACAGTACATTTTCGTGTTGTTGATTCTGAGCAAGCATTACTAGAGGTGGTTGACTATCAGCAAAGTATTAAACAGTTAGCCCTGACAACAATTTCTGATGTGATCGGTACAAAAACCATTGAAGAGGTCAGAGGGCAAAAAGCATCAATAGCAGCTGAAATTGAGGATGTTATTCGTGGAACAACCAAGAAGTGGGGATTGGGTGATATAGACATACGTCTAACAGATGCCAGTATGGAACCAAATCTGTTGCGGGCTATGATGCGTGAGACAGAAGCAAAAAAAGAAGCCACTGCCCAGCGCATTAAAGCCGAGTCAGATCAAATAACAGCAGATATTTTCTGTAAGGCGGCACGTCTTTTGGCCTCCTCACCTGGTGCTATGACTCTTAGAATATTACAGACACTTAGCGATATTAGCAGTGATAAGTCAACGGTCGTAGTGCCTATCCCGATTGAATTATTATCAGGTTCAAACAGTTTGACAGCTCAATATAATGACATTGTACCAGTAGCGGATATCGAAATGGTGAGTGATCAGGTTTTTTGTTATTGCCCTAGTTGCGAACAACGATTCAATATCTCTGAAGTAACAAAAAATGAACGTTATGATAAAAATCCTGATTTACCTGGAATTCAACTCTCTTGTACTAAATGTAAGACATTATTTTCAGTATCTAAAATGAGATAAATTAATGTATAGATTGAGTATCGGCAAAGAAGTGGGTGTGCAGTACTTAAATAAAGTTACTTGTCGAGCAGGTATCAGGAGCACTGATAGCAGTAGAGACCAAGGATGGTCATCTACTGCGTGAGGCGCAAGTTATTTCATGCGCTGTATGGGTACAGTCTACAGTACACTGCTGTTTTTATAGTGTTTTATTCTTCAATAACGCCCATGGGTGTTTTTGCAAAAGAACCATCACTTTGCCCAAGGTATACAAATGTTTTTGGTTTTGGTGGTCTTTTGGGTTTATCTTTATCATTAATTCCATTGATATCATTTTCTGGACGTCTAGGTTTTTTCTTCGGAGGAGGGAATGCGGTCACTATTTTATCAACTCTTCCATCGTTAGTAAGGTCTGCAAAGTTAACCATTTTTATTGCTTTTTTAGGTAAGTAGGCAGGGTTATGTGTTAAACCTTCTTTGCAAAAGCTACCATCACCATTTCCAAGAAAAGTCACTGACATGGCTCTTGGCGACATATGTGTGGCAATAACTTTATCTAAATTACCATCACCATTAACATCCTCAAATGCTTGAAGGGGCATGGGTGGGGGCCTGCGAGGCTTTCTTTTTTTATCTTTTGGATCAGGACGATCTGGGCCGTCCAAGTTGCTGGTTGTACTCGCATCTGAATAATTAATATGTGAATTTGTGATGTTTTCGGCAAAAATGGCACAAGATAGTGTAGACGAAATAAATAGAGCTAGTGTTGTATTTAATGTGTTTTTCATTTTGTAGTCCTTTACAGTATGTTTTAAGTTAAAAAAATCATACATATTCGTTTGGCTATCACCTCCTTGTTAATATATTTAGAAATTAACTGCGGAAAAGATTTAATGTTTTATTAGGCTAAAAAATAGTTCAACTATTTAAGACTTATGATTGGAGATATGAAAACTATAGCAGGGTAATTTAGTTTGAGGTGATTAATAATGTATCATTTTGTCTCGGTTATACTGGTTAAAAGTGTGTGATTATATAGACTGTCTTTGCTGGTGAGATGATAATAAATGGGGTTGTTAACGTTAATTGGAATATGGTTATCTTCTTACATAATGCTAGTTAAAATTCGCTATTTAATGCGTATTATTTTGCTGTTTTTAAATTCCTTGATTTTAGGTAATTTCGTATCGCAATAGTGGAATTATATTGATGGGGATTATTTAGGCGGTTACACAGAATTTTTTACAGTTTCCTTTATTAACTTAATGTAGGGAATGATCCCTTCATCTCTGCTTCGATACGAGAGGCCAAGCTAATAGCTATGGCTTGTGTTAGACCCAGTGATGTTGTGAGTGATCGAAATGAGCGAACTTCAGCTTCTTTCACTACAAAGCAGACGTCAGCATATTGTACCAGTGGACTTAGTTGACTATCTGTAATCACAATCAGAGGTACTCCACTTGGTTTTGCAGTAAGTGTATCTTGAGTTTCTGTGGCATAAGGTTTAAAACTTATTGCAATCAGTGCATCATTCTCAGCTAACGTTGTTGCTTGTTCACGGTACATACCACCTACACCATCAATCAAAAATGCACGCTGATCAATGTGTCGAAGAGCATAAGCAAAGTAACTTGCAACAACAAATGAACGTCGAAAGCCCACTATATGAGTGGTTTGTGCTTGGTAAATAATACTGACTGCTTTTTCTAAATCGTTGGCATTTACTTCTTTTATAAGCTGATCCATAGCCACCATATTACTGGTGGTAAACTCCTCAAGGATTTTCACTGGAGAGTTATGCTGGCTGGAGTGTGTTTGACTGTGTGCGAGTCGAATCCATTCGTTAAAGCTAGGTGTATCTTCAACCAGTTTTGCTCGAAATAGTTTTTGCATATCGCTAAACCCCCGAAAACCAAAGGCATTAGCAAACCTTACAAGGGTTGAAGGGGGGACATCTGCTTCATGAGCAATCACTGCAACAGTACCAAATGCGACATCTTTTGGTTTTTCAAGCATGAAATGGGCAACTTGACGCAGGCGTTTACTTAATGTTTTGTGTCTGGAGGTGATTTCCGCTTCAAGTTCTGCCAGCGTTTCTGGTGGTATGCTGGTCATAGTACAGCCCCTTCATATTGAACCTTATTATGTTTTTTTATAGCGCAAAGTGCCCAAAAATGAAATATATATTTTATTTTTAGGCGCTTTGGTCAAAATACCCTAAATACCGAGATAAAATGAAATATTCATTTTGTTTTATGTCTGTGTGGGCATGTATATTTTGGAGTTTACGAGGATGATATGACAAAGCTTGTGGCAGGCGGTGGTTGATGGGAGGCAGTAACCGCCTGAAAGAGGCCCCCAGGTATTTTTTGGGGGCACAGTCAGAGAGGTTACATCATTTTTTGGTCATTAATGGTTAGGCTGCCGTCGGTGAAATCGACTTTAGCTTTTAGTTGGCCAGCCTCTTCGTTTAAAACACCCTGTTGAATATACATTTCCAGTTGAGGTGCCATCGGTGACTCCATCAGTAAAGCTTTAGGTACACTGACATTGGCTTTTGCCTGAATAGCACCCAGCATAAAGAGTGGATTACTCAGTAACATAGGGTTGTCTGTCTTAATGGACGCCAGTAAGTCAGCATCAACATTACCTTTTTGTGTTGCTGCATGCAGCTTGGATATCTCGATAGAAGGGCCTTGTTTTAAAATAGCCTGAAAATGAGGCTGCAGTTGGGCAAAGTCAGGTGGTGTTGGGTTAGTTTGCTGTAAAGCTTGCTGCTGCCAATTTGTCATCACTTGTTGTATAGCTACCAGGGGCTTAGCAGCAATATTGTTAAGCTTTAAATTGAGGATAATATCACTCGCTAGCTTTTCCTTATCAATGGTGACAGCGGCAAATCGTAAATTTGCATTTGCATTAATGGCTTCAGCTTGTAGTTCAGAGTGGGCGGTCATTGAAAAACCCTGAAGATTTACTTGGCGGAATGCTGCACCACTAGGCTCAGAAAAGGTTAAAAAGTCAATATCGGCTTGATCATCACCCACCCAAAGTGATTCTAGGACACGTGTTTTATCAGAGCTAAATGTCATTTTTCCCATATTCAGGGTGCCATCCTGGCTATTGAGGCTCATACCTTGCCAATGACCTGATGCATTAAGTTTATCGGCTTGTGGCGTAATACTGGCGGTGATTTGCGCGGGTTTAACTTCAACTTTGTTACCGTTTTCTTCAAGGGAAAAAGGTGTCAGTTTGATATCAAATGTCGTTTCTCCGGAAAAACCTGTGACACTGGAAATCACTAACGGTTTTTTATCCTTCCAGAGCATGCTGATGGCTTCTTGTGCTTCCGCTGAGTATTGTAGGTCAGTTGTTGTACTGGCTAAACCAAAGAGAGGATTTTTACCCCAAAATATGGGACCATGTTGAATACTGTGCTGCATATTAAGGGTGATAGGGGCCTCATCTTTAGGCGAAATCTGTAGTTCTGTTGAAGCCTGTGACTGAAACCAGCCCCGTTGATAGTCTTTTTTGACTGAATAGCTGATCAGGTGTTGGTATTCTTGCAGTGCCTGCTCTAATTGGACAACACTTGCGTCATAATGCTTTTCAGCCTGAAGGCCTGAAACAAAAGGCCCTCCAGCAATCACTATGGCGAGAATAACAACTATAAACAGTAATTTTTTCACAATAAACATCCACTCTTTTTGTTAATAGATATATCCAGCGTAAAAGCTATAAGCAAACACGTAATGGGTCACGAGCCGCATTCAAGTTTTATCGTTGCGTGTTTAACGAAACCAACAACCGTCGTATTGCTTTTAATCCTAGGCTAAAAACGACAACTTAGAGAAAGCTTCCTAATACGAAAGGAGGGTATTGGCAAATTCCTTTCTTCACGCTGGAGGGCTACCTGAAAATACATTTTCCCATCTGCGGATAACTCCTGGCAACAATACAGGTGTAATTGTGGGAAAAAAATTGTTGCGTTAAGTGACTTTGGGGTGAAATGGGGGAGCAATAAATAGGCAGTACGATTGAGATCCTTTATTAAGTGCACTTTGGATGTGATCAATGCTTGATAAATGAATAATGAGTCTAGTTGATATTACTGATTAAAGTGGTTTAAATAGATGATATCACTGTGTATTTAGAAATTATAATAAGAATCACTATGCTTTTTGGGCTAAACTTGTGAAAATTTTCTGCAACAAATTCAGCTATTTATCATTCAACAAACAGCTATAGTGTTAATGCTGGACTAATGACCCAAGTATAAGGGAGGCAGTAGACAATGTTGATTGGTGTACCTAAAGAAATCAAAAATCATGAATACCGTGTTGGTTTAACACCCGCTGTGGTGAGTGAGCTAACCCAGAGAAATCACCAAGTTTTAATTGAAACTACAGCTGGTGATGGTGTGGGCTTTAGTGATGATGATTACACTCGGGCTGGTGCTTCCATTGTGGCAGATGCGGCAGCTGTGTTTGCACAGGCTGAGATGATCGTGAAAGTAAAAGAACCGCAAGCTGTAGAGCGGAAGATGCTTAAAGCGGAGCAGACGCTCTTTACCTACCTTCATTTAGCACCTGATGTGCCTCAAACAAATGATTTGATTGCCTCTGGTGCAACCTGTATTGCTTATGAAACGGTTACCGATAGTTTTGGTCGTTTACCATTATTAGCGCCTATGTCTGAAGTTGCTGGACGTATGTCCATTCAGGCTGGAGCTCACTGTCTTGAAAAATATTGTGGCGGTCGTGGATTGCTGTTAGGCGGGGTTCCAGGTGTAGAGCCAGCAAAAGTGGTTGTGTTAGGTGGTGGTGTTGTAGGCCAGAATGCCATCGCAATGGCTGTTGGTCTTGGGGCAGACGTTATAGTTTTAGATAAAAATGTTGATGTATTACGTCGCTTAGACCAACACTATGGAAACCGTATTAAAACGATATTTTCTACAGCACAGGCCATTGAAGATCATATCTTTGAGGCTGATTTAGTGATAGGTGGTGTGTTAATTCCTGGTGCTGCAGCGCCCAAATTGATCACCCGTGAGCACATTAAGCAAATGAAGCCTGGGTCAGCTATTGTTGATGTGGCTATTGATCAAGGTGGTTGTGCAGAAACCTCAGTGGCTACGACTCATCAGGATCCGACTTTTATTGTGGATGATGTGGTTCACTACTGTGTCGCCAATATGCCAGGTGCAGTAGCACGGACATCAACTCTCGCATTAAATAATGCAACGTTTTCCTATGTTCTGGCCTTAGCAGAGAAAGGCACTAAACGCGCTTTAGAGGAAGATCCACATCTTTTGAACGGATTGAACGTTGTGAAAGGTAAAATTACCTGCAAGAGTGTAGCAGAAGCACAAAATCTGTCGTATACTTCCGCCCGCGATATGCTGCTTGAAATTTAACACCTCAGGTGGTGTGTGCTGGTATACTTCGGTATACCAGGCACGCAATCTTAGGAGGAGAGCAGTTAAGCGAGAAAACCGATGATTTAACGCAGCCCAAACTCTACTTGAGGCAGGGCTGCGTTTTTTTATGCCTGTTATTCAGAGCATGAGTGTAGCCCCTTTTTTGAGGCCACGGTCATATTCTTCGTTAAAGTTGAATTTTATAAAGGTCTTTGGATAAGAAATTATCCAGTGGATTGCGGTTAGTGAATCCGCCAATGCTGGGTTTAACTAAATTTTTGGAAACGTAGTAGTATAAGGGAATGATCGGCATCTCTTCTTGTATCAGCTTTTCTGCTTTTTGGTAGTATAAACTGGGGTTATCAGCTACGCTTGCTTTAGTAAACAGTTGGTCAAATGTTTTATTGTTCCAACGGCCATAGTTTTGTTTGCTGTAGCTGAGTAACGTACTGAGCATAGTGGATGCTTCATTATAGTCACCATTCCAGCCATCTCTTGCGACGACAAAGTTACCTTCCTCCTTGTTGGTGAGAAAGGTTTTCCACTCTTGGTTTAATATTTCAACTTTGACATGTTTTAGGTTTTTTTGCCACATGGAATAAAGTGCAATAGCCACTTTTTTGTGAGCTTCTAATGTATTGTATATCACTTGAAATTTTAATGGATTTTTTTCTGTTATACCGGCTTCCTTTAAGTATTTTTGAGCGAGTTTAATTCGTTCTTCTTGTGTCATGTTGGCATAGGGTGAGTCAACAGCTTCATAGCCATCAACATAAGGTGGTATGTAGTTATACGCTGGAATTTCACCTAGTCCCAGTACCTTTTTGGCTATAATATCCCGGTCAACGGCCAGTGATAGGGCTTTACGGACTCGGACATCATCAAATGGCTTTTTAAGTAAATTAAGCGTGTAATAATAAGTAGCCACTATACCGTGTGTTTTTACTTCATCAGGTATGGTTTTTTTAAGCTTTTTGTAGTGATTTTCAGCAATAGTATGTGTGATATCTAATTCACCAGCCCGGTAACGATCTAGTTCTGTATTGGAAGACTCGATAGGATAATAAGTAACACGATCGATAACTGTTTTTTTATTATCCCAATAGTGTGGGTTTCGCTTTGACTCTATACGTTCATTCACAACCCACTTAGTAAGTTTATATGGGCCATTAGAAACAATGTTTTTTGGTAGTGTCCATTTTTTGCCAAATTTTTTTACCGTGGCTTGGTGTACAGGATAAGTCGTATAATGTGCTAATGTTTTGGTAAAATAGGGGGTGGGTTGATTGAGCGTTATTTCAAGGGTCATATCGTCTATGCCTTTGACGCCAATAGTGTCTGGTTTAACTTTACCGCGCAAAGCTTCATTGGCATTTTTGATACCAATCAATTCAATATACCAGGAGTAAGGAGAGGCTAAATTAGGGTCAACAGCACGGCGAAAGGAGAAAACAAAGTCGTGTGCGGTGACAGGATCACCGTTAGACCATTTAAGGTTCTTGCGTAGATAAAATGTATATACTTTTTTGTCATCACTAATGGTCCACCGTTCGGCCTGTCCAGGAATAATTTTACCGTCTGGATCTTCGGTTGTTAGACCTTCAAAAAGATCACGTACAACAAACCCGCCAGGTGTACCAGAAACTAAGTGAGGATCAAGAGAGCTTGGCTCAGCGCCAATACCACGCGTTAAGTGTTGAGTCTCAGCAAGCTTTGTTCCTGGGGGAACTTCTGCGGCGGTTGTCACTTGAGAAAATAAGAGGGTCGTTGATAGAGTTAAGGGGGCTAGGGCAGCTACAAATACTGATTTTAACGTCATGTTACGATAAACCTATATTAGTTTTTTATTATTTTATCTGGAAATTAGCGTAGTATAAAAATACTTCTCCTTTCTCAAGTGGTATACCTTATACCACTGTATGCTGGTAGGCAATTCAGCGAAATGGTAAAACTAATTGGTCATTATTATGAAAATAATGATATGTTATTCCTGAATTAATTTAAAAAGCAACTACAAGGAGTAAGGAGTATTGTTTTGTGTCAATGGATAAGACTATCTAGCATTATTTTCTTTAAATATAATGATTTTGTACTTACGTAGTAAGCGATTTAACAATTTTAATAAATATACGCTTAAAGCAAAGCCGATTGCTGCCCTTGCACATGTTTTGGAATAACTTATGAGGCAAAAGGAGTTGTTTGTGAAAAAGGTTAATCGTTTTTTATCATTACTAATATCTTTAGGTTTGGCTATAAGTGCTAAAGCAGAGCCAGTAAAGATTGATTTGGGAAAACGAATAATCGACTGCTATCAAATTACTATGTACCTGTGGTTACCTGAATTTTTTAAGATGAAAGGTTATGTAATCGATGAGCGAGGAGAGGTATATCAGTATTTTACAGAGAATTATTGGGAGTTTGTGACAGCGGAAAACATCAAAGATGGTCGTTCTATTTCGACCCCAGTATTAAAAAATAAGTTTAAAAAGGTGGAGCGAGCAGGCTATATAGATTTTGCAGTGCTTGTAAAGTATAAAAAGCTAATGGAGCAGGGTATAAAAGGTAAATATAGTTTTGAAGGACAAGTCATTTATGATGCACCACCTGCAGGTTGTGTTGTTTATGAGCGTGTTGGGGATGAAAGTGACCGGTATGAAGAAATTGTCTTAAAGATGACTGGTGGAATGCCTATTAATAACGACTCAACTACAGTTAAAGTACTCATTTCATGGCTTAAGAGTATGGATATTTACCATAGTATTGGGAATGATAGCTGAATTTGAGTGATAGTAATGCCGCGATGGACACGCGGTCAATCCTTCTTTGGATGTTTGCAAAATGTTGATTGGTAATGGTTGGACTTGTTTGTAAAACAGGTGCTACTCGGTGAATCGTGAGCAGTAGAGACCAAGGATGGTCTTCTGCTGCGCGATTAACAAATTGATTCATGAATGTATTAGTACAGTCAATATTCATCATATGCTGCTTTTATATGCAATTACGCTGAGGGTGCAGTAGGGATATTGATGAGTAGCTCCACATAAGTAAAAAAATGACTATTCGTTAATATGTGCCCTAAAAAATGAATTTACAGATCAAGATCATTAGGCTGTATTATTATTTACACAATTAGTATATCAAACTATCCTTAGTTTACTAGCCCATTACCGTGCCGTAACAAATTAAATTAGACTTCGTCGGGTACTTCATAGCTTTATAGGCAGTATCTTTTTTATTGAGTTGAATTTGGCAAGCTAGACTGGAGAATGATATGTGATTATGTATGTTTGTAATAACGTTCATAAGTTACTTTTAATAGTCGTAGCACTGTTATTGAATACGTTGGCATATGGTTATGCACTGGATGTGGTTACTGAAGATTTTCCTCCGTTTCAATACCTAGATAAGAATAAGAAAGTGCAAGGTATGGCAACTGAAGTTGTCAGGCTTGTATTAAAAGAGGCTGGAATAAAAGCTGAAATTAGAATGTACCCCTGGGCTCGGGCTTATAAGCGAGCATTGCAAGAAACTAATGTATTGATTTATTCGATTGCTCGGACCCGTGAGCGAGAACATCACTTTAAATGGATTGGAACGATTACGCCTTATAGTGTTTATCTGTGGAAATTAAAAAAACGGAAAGATATTCAAATACATAAAATTGAGCAAGCTAAACAGTATCTAACGGGTGGTGTACCTAAAGATGTTAAACTTGATTATTTGCTAGGGTATGGCTTTGAGGTTGGAGATCACTTGATTTTATCAAAAAGTGATGTGCAAAATCTCATTATGTTGGCGAATGAACGAATCCATCTAACCCCATTCGATGAAATTGCATTTAGCTATTCAGTGAAACAATTAGGGTATGATATTGCAGATTTCGAGCGTGCACTATATATCGAAGAGCTATCTTCAGAGCTCTATATGGCCATGAGTATTTTAACGCCAGAAGATTTGGTTTATACTTTAAGAAAAGCCTTGGAAAAGGTTAAAGGTAGTGGACAGTACGATAATATTCGCCAGAAATATTTAAATAATACTACAGATTGAGCTTTTCTGATTGCCTTTCCATTGTCAAATTAGGCAGATATTCATGTAATGTTATCATTGCATAAGCTAATGTATAAAGCATCTTAGCCTGAACTCCCCATAATGCCCATCAAATATGCATTGATTCTTAAACGAATCATATCGTGTAATGAGTTTTTGTAATCTCTTTCTTAAATGAGTAAAATTGTTGGTCTTGCTCAATGTTATTTGGAAAGGTTTTAGCACTGTATTCGGTCTAAGAGGGTTAAACATGGGGGATGGATATACTTGGAGTATGTTATTTGTTGCAGTGCTGAAAGTTTGTTTTGGATCATTTGTACAAACAGTGATCGGCTTTGGTATGGCCGTTATTGCGGCACCCATTTTGTTTTACTTAAATCCTGAGTATGTTCCCGGCCCTATAATTTTTGCTGCTTTATTTAACTGTTTGGCTAATGTGTATCGATTTAGGTCATCTTTATCAATTTCAGGCTTAAAGTCGGCTATTATCGGTCGTATTCCTGGATGTATTGTTGGTGCGGGACTATTAGTCGTTGCTAGTCAGCATTATTTGGCAATATTAATTGCCATTTCAATCTTATGTGCAGTGGTAATGAATCTGTTCAAGTTTTCATTACCCGTTAATAACCGTAATTTGTTCTGGGCAGGTTTCTTGTCAGGTGTGATGGGAATGAGTACGTCTATTGGTGGGCCTCCTGTTGCACTTGTGGTACAAAGTGAAAAAGCAAGCTTTATCAGAGCAAATCTGGCAGGTTTTTTTCTTTTTAGCTGTGTAACATCACTAATGATTTTGATACCTATGGGTATATTTACTTATGAGTATTTACTATTATCATTGCCTTTATTGCCTGCTACGCTCATGGGTAATTATATCGCTTATCATGTAGTCGATTATGTGAATAAAACACTGATACGGTACGGCACGTTATGTTTATGTATTGTTGCAGTGATACTGATGTTAATTAAGGTTTTGTCATAGTTATTTATTGCGATAGCCAGTCACGCTTATAACGGGGCTTTAGAAAAATTGATTTTGTAGTATACCCATAATGAATCATTTTTAGGTGTCAAAATGAAGTGCCAACCACTCTCAGAGAAGGGTTATTTAGGCGAGGCCACCGAGCGATGAAGCCCCAGGAGTTTAGATAAACTAAATGACTGGGGTGGCAGTTAAATGCTCCTCGGCAATAGC
>NZ_AUAF01000123.1 GCF_000428585.1 Zooshikella ganghwensis DSM 15267
CACGGGAAAGGGGAGTATGCTCGTGATGAAGATGGGGATGGTTTTCACGAAGTACATGTTAACACCATTGAAGGTTGTTGGTCATTACTACGCTCATGGTTAAGACCTCATCGAGGTATTTCTCAAGAAAAACTACCTTTTTATTTAGCATTATTTGAGTTTGTGTACAATATAAAGTGCCGAGGAAAAAGCTTACTTAATGATCTAATAGAGCTATTGATATAACCCCCTAGGAATCCATATAGAGCCTTAATTTTTATAGAGATAATGATTTTAGTCAAAAAGTGATTAGTAATAGCGATGGGGTTAGCTGGTCTCGTACGAGTGATACGTTAGACTTTCATTTGATGCCAGGATTTTATACATTAGAAGTAACTGCTCATAATCAGATTGCTTCAGGAAATTATCGTTTTAGACTAAGCGCTTACCCAGTGAGTGGCTGTTATACACATATGACTATTGGTCAAACATTGGGAGGGTTATTATCTGATAGCTGCTACTCACAGTTTAGAGAGACTGGGTATTATGACCCTTATAATTCAATTGACCGGTCAGACTTTAATGCTAAACAGTTTGAGTTCAAATTAGAAAAACCAACAGACGTACGAGTTAATGCTTTTTTTTCAAATAATAGCGCATATGTCTATTTAGCGAAAAAAGAGAGTGGACGTTTGGTTTTACTGGATGAAACATTTGATGAATCCTATAGTACAGCCTTAAGTCGTGAAATGGTTCGTACTTTAAATACGGGCGTTTATGTGCTTGATGTAACCACCCGTAATCCTCATGTAAATGGCCAATTTGATCTTGTATTATCTGAAGCTGATAGCGAGCCATGCCATGGATTAATAAGTGTCAATTCAGCTCTGAGTGGAGAGATAGATAACTATTCACGTTGTACGTCGTCATTGAGAGTAGATGAAAGCTACTATGACCCTTATAATCCTGTTAGTTTAAAGCAATTTTATGCAAAAACATATAGCTTTAAAATTAACCATGCTGGATATTATAGACTAGAAGCTTCATCAAGTGACTTTGCGATGTTTATGACTTTGGTGAAGGGCTCAAACAGTCGCGGCATAAAATTGTTTCAAAAACAGTCGCAACGACATGATGGTAATCAGGCTTCTCAGTGGCTCGAATCTGGATATTATACTGTTGAGCTAACGACTTTAAATGCTTATGAGTTTGGAAGCTTTGTATTAAAGCTAAATGAACTCTGTAAAGAACTTCGCTGTTCAGGTGAAGGTTATGTGGATCCCTATAATTTTGGTAATGGCAACTTAGACCCTTATAATGTATCGACAGATACAGGGTATAGTGATCCTTATTCAACAGTTGATGTTTATCATGATCCCTATGGAAGTTACTTTGATCCTTACCGAGGTAATATTGACCCCTATAATTTTGGTAATGGTAACGTAGATCCTTATAAAGTACCGATAGATACAGGGCATAGTGACCTTTATTCTCCAGTTGATGTTTATCAAGATCCCTATGGAAGTTACTTTGATCCTTACCGAGGCAATATTGACCCCTATAATTTTGGTAATGGTAACTTAGATTTATATAATGTATCGATAGATGAAGGGAATAGTGATCCCTATTCATCAGTTGATGTTTATCAAGACCCCTATGGAAGTTACTTTGATCCTTACCAAGGCAATGTTGATTCTTATCGACATGGTAGCGGTAACTTATACCCCTATAAAGGATCAATAGATACAGGGTATAGTGACCTTTACTCTTTATGAGTAGATTAAACTATACCCAAAACGAAGGGTTTTTAGGGGCGGCCGTCAAGCGATGAAGCCCCCGGAGCTTATATTAATAAGTGACTGGGGTGAAGAGCGCTGTCAACAAACCCTAAAAATGATTCGTGAAGGGTGTATCTTGCTTTAAACTAGTTAAAGCTGGAATACTCCTGTTATACTTGATACAGTTTGTCAAGCATATATATATGCTGGTAGCAAGCTAAGTGCTTGCTACCATCTAATAAGAATAACAAAGTTGTCTCAATTGAACTCAAAAAGTTAATGCTTAATTTCTTGTTCTGAATACCCGTCCTAAGAAAAGGGATTCAGCGAGCTTTTTAGAAATAGTTTTGTTATCATCCGTGCCCTCGGTCACAGTGCTGGTGGTTGTGCATGGCAGATCAATACAATACAGAAGTAGCAGATATTCAGGAAGCAACTCCAATTGCCTTCAAACCATTACCCTACAGTTATGCGAAGCGGCATGGTGTATTACTGAAACGGGATGACTCAGTAACAACACTATATTTTCGTGAGCAGTTAACCACGGATGTTTACTCTGAGGTCGTGCGTGCTGCTTATCAGATCCATCATGTCGTTAAATTAGATGAAGGTGGTTTCAATCAGCAGTTAGCTGAAAGTTATCAGGGTGGCTCTTCAGAAACCATGGAGGCAATGGAAGGGCTGGGTGATGATATTGATTTAGCACGATTAGCTGAGGCAGTTCCAGAAGCTGAGGATTTGCTGGAACAAGAAGATGATGCACCGATTATACGGTTGATTAACGCTATTTTATCTGAAGCGATTCATCTACAGGCATCTGATATTCATATTGAAACTTTCGAACGACGTTTAGTAGTGCGTTTTCGTGTCGATGGTGTGATGCGTAAAGTGATTGAGCCTAAACGAGAATTGGCGTCATTGTTAGTGTCACGAATAAAAGTCATGGCAAAGCTGGATATTGCTGAAAAGCGTATTCCTCAGGATGGGCGTATTTCGTTGCGTATTGCTGGTCGTGAAGTCGATATTCGGGTATCCACATTACCTTCCAGTAATGGCGAACGAGTTGTACTGCGCTTGCTGGATAAGCAGGCGGGGCGTTTGGACTTAAATAAGTTAGGGTTAGCCAAACGGGATGATCAGACTATTCGCGATTTGCTGTTTAGACCCCATGGTATTATTTTGGTCACAGGTCCTACAGGTTCAGGAAAAACCACGACACTCTACGCGAGCCTGGCAGAATTAAATGCAGAAACACGGACGATTCTCACCGTCGAAGACCCCATTGAATACAATCTGGAAGGCATTGGTCAAACGCAGGTTAATACGAAGACTGATATGACCTTTGCGCGTGGTTTACGTGCGATTCTTCGGCAAGACCCCGATGTGGTCATGGTCGGTGAGATTCGAGATATGGAAACGGCACAAATTGCCGTGCAAGCCAGTTTGACCGGACACTTGGTATTGTCAACATTGCATACTAATACGGCAATAGGGGCTATCACTCGTCTAAAAGATATGGGCATTGAGCCATTTTTATTAGCATCCAGTTTAATCGGGATGGTAGCCCAGCGCTTAGTCCGTGTGCTTTGTGATGACTGTAAAGCGCCTTATACTGCAACTGTGCGGGACTGCCAAGCATTGGGTTTCGACGAAGAAACTGCGCCTACTCTATACCATCCAAAAGGGTGTGAGGAATGTAATCATTCGGGCTACCGAGGGCGGCTGGGTATTTATGAAGTAATAGCCATTGACGAAACCCTTCGTACGTTAATTCACACTGAAGCCGCTGAACAGGAAATTGCTGTTCATGCCCGCAAACTTGGGCCAGGTATTCGTGATGATGGAAAAGCGAAAGTGCTAGCCGGATTAACCACGGTGGAAGAAGTATTACGGGTGACACAAGAAGGGTAATGCTAGAGGGCTAACAGTAGTACAGGTATGGCTGCATTTGAGTATATCGCGTTAAACCCGCGAGGAAAGGAAGAAAAGGGTATTATTGAAGCGGATAGTATCAAACAGGTACGTCAGTTGCTGCGTGATAAACAGCTGGCACCGCTGACAGTTACTGCCACAAAAGAGCGCAGTAGTGATACTCAACCACGCTTTAGCTTACAGCTCGGAAAACGGATTTCTGCACATCAGCTAGCACTGATCACACGGCAATTGGCAACATTGATACAGGCAGGTATGCCAATTGAAGAAGTCTTGAAGGCGGTTGCTGATCAGAATGATCAACGAAAAATTAAAGCGATTATATTATCAGTACGCTCTCGGGTACTAGAAGGTTACTCTTTAGCCAATAGTATGGCGGACTTCCCTCAGGTCTTTCCAAATTTATATCGGGCAACGGTATCAGCCGGTGAACAGTCAGGACACTTAAATTTAGTGTTGAACCGGTTAGCGGATTATACTGAAGATCGAAAAAAATCTCGTCAAAAAATTCAGTTAGCGTTGGTTTACCCTATTATTTTGCTTTGTGCTTCGTTACTGATTGTAGGCTTTTTATTAGGTTATGTTGTGCCTGATATTGTTAAAGTTTTTATTAACTCCAAGCAACAATTACCTGCGTTAACGGAAGTGATTATTGCGGCCAGTGACTGGGTAAAAAGCAGTTGGTATTACGTCGCTATTGTTGGCGTATTGACTTGGATGGGGTATCGCTATGGTATGCGTCATGATTCGTTTAAAAAACGTGTTCATCAGTTTTGGTTAAAGCTGCCCGTGATGGGGAAATTGCTATTAAACATGGAAACTGCGCGTTTTATCAGTACGTTGAGTATTTTGGTACGCAGTGGTGTGCCGTTAGTGGATGCCTTACATATTGCAGTTGAGGTTATTGATAATTTGTCGATTAAACATCAGGTGAAAGATACTGCACTCTGGGTCAGTGAGGGTAACAGTTTACGTAAAGCATTAGAGCGAACCAATGTATTTCCTCCAATGATTTTGCACATGGTGGCCAGTGGTGAATCCAGTGGTGAGTTAGATGATATGTTGGGACGAGCAGCAGAAAATCAGCAACAAGAAGTAGAAGGTTTTGTGGCCATGTTGGTGGGCTTATTTGAGCCCATGATGCTTTTATTTATGGGGGCTATAGTGCTGGTCATTGTATTGGCGGTGTTATTGCCAATTCTCAACCTTAATGCACTCGTTGTATAGCAAGCGTGATGAATAATGTGCATGCTTCAAACCCAGTACTAAAAGGCGATCAGCGAGGCTTTACGTTAATTGAATTGCTTGTCGTACTTGTGATTATTGGCGTAATGGTGAGCTTGACTGTTATCTCCTTGGGGGATGGTTCACGAGATCGAGAAATACGTCAGTTATTAGGTAACTTGCAGACGGTATTCAATGAGACATCGTTAGCGGCGGTTTATCAGCAACGACAGTATGGACTTGTGGTATCAGATCAGCAGTTATCGTTACTAACCTGTTCTCAAGAAAACTGGCAGTGCCAAAAAGCAGAAGAACAACCTTTTTCCTCAATTACACTGCCTGATGGATTGGTATTTCGTTTATTGCTGGATGAGCGAGAAGATTATTGGCAGCCGCCTACCATGCGCAAAAAAGAAGCGGAAGATGATGAAAAAGAGGATTCTCGTAATAGTTCATCACGAGAAAAGGATAAGGACCGTGTAACACCGCATATTGTTTTTTTATCGAGCTATGAAGTGACACCGTTCCGGTTAGTCATTATTAATGAACAGCAACAAACAGAACGAGAGTGGATGATTGCGACTGATGGTACGGCTGGGTTTGAAGTCAAAACACGCTAATCAAGGTTTTACCTTACTGGAGGTTATGCTGGCTGTTGCTGTATTTGCGGCTGCGGCATCTATTTTGCTGATGGCGGGCAGTGGTACCTTGCAAAAAGTGCAGTTACTGGAAGAAAAAACCTTAGCGGTTCAGGTCGCTGAAAATTATTTAAGTGAATTGCGTTGGACGAAAAAAAAACAATCAGGTAACACTGAAAAAGAAATTAAGTTTGCGGACCGCGAGTGGCTCGTAAAAAGTGTTATTAAAACGACTGAAAACAAAGGTATTTTGCGTGTAGAAATCGCTGTAGAGCGTAAATTATCATGGCGTGAAGATGAGTACCAATTGGCGACGCTGGTTGCTTTTATGGAGGCTGATGCGACATGAACACAAGCTTTTTAAACGGTATGCAAAATAGTGTGAGGATAAGTAAACCATGAGGCAGCGTATACATGGTTTTACTTTATTAGAAGTCCTCATTGCGGTAGCTATTTTTAGCATTATTGGTTTAGCGGTTTATCAGCTTTTCAACAGCTTATTACGCACTCAGGTAACTGTGTTTGATCATAGCGAGCAAATGGTAGATTTACAGAAAACGTTTTATTTTATTCGTCATGATTTAGAACAATGGGTTAAGCGTCCTATCCGTAATGAATTTGGTGATAAAGAAGAAGCTTTTATTATTGATGAAAACACCTTGGAATTTACCCGGTTAGGTTGGGACAATCCGTTACAAAGCTGGCCAGAACACCCTGATGGCAAACGTAGTCGTTTACAAAGGGTGAAGTATGAAAACGTGAATAATGAGTTGGTTAGGTATTATTGGCGCTTTCTGGATCGACCGCCCGAAGTTAAGCCAAAAAAACAAGTATTACTAACAGATGTGAGCGATTTGCATTATCAGTTTTTGGATAAACAGGATACCTGGCACTCTGATTGGCCACCCAATAACACCCAATCGACCGCATCAATGCCTGAAGCAGTAAAAGTGATATTTACCCATAAATCATTAGGAGAAATGGAAGTATGGGTTGCAATGTCAAAATAAAGCCGCAAAAAGGTGTTGCATTAATTACGGTGATGTTGGTGTTTGCAGTTGTTTCTATTTTAGCGGCGGCACTTATTAAGCGACTGGATCAACTCATTAATATGACCAGCCACTCGGTAACACAAGCTCAATTGAGAAGTTATGCCTTGGGTAGTGAAGCATTAATTAAATACGTACTTTCCCAGGATAAAACCCCAGATGTTGATGCGCTAATAGAGGAAGATTGGAGTACATATCGGGGCCAGCCTATGCAGTTGGAGCAATATCCGATTAAAGAAGCTTATACGCGGGTTTGGGTGATTGATGCTGAACGCTGTTTTAATTTAAACAGTCTATTCAGAAGTAATGGAGGTGACACAAATGATGATAAAGAAACAAGAAACACTCTAGTAGAAAGAGAAGACTCTGAGTTCGGTGGGATGGCTGACTCGACTGATGATGATACAGAAAATAGTACTGGCAGAGGCTCGGACCAGAAAAAAAATAATTCGCAAAAACAATTTAATCAGTTACTAAATGCCAGTAAATTACCTTCAGCATTGTATACTAACTTAAAAGATTGGGTGGACAGCGATCAGAGTGTTAGTTCTGCTGAGGACTATTATTATCTCGGTTTAAAACCTCCGTATCGAACCGCGAATCAATTGTTGTATGACTTTAGTGAATTGCGGCAAATAAAAGGTTTTAATCAAAAGGTGATGGATACACTGGCAACAACAAGCTGTGTGTTACCAGGAATTGATACTTTTGCGTTGAATATTAATACGGTATCAGAAGCTTTATTGAAAGCCATCGATCCAAATAAAGCATCAAAAATAATTGAGCAGCGTAAAAACAAGCCTATTAAGGATAGTTCAAGTTTTAATAGCAATGGTGTCAATTATCAAGTTAGAAGCAGTTATTTTTGGGTTCAGGTAGAAGTGGTATTATTTGGTAAACGGCAAGTGTTAAGCAGCCTGTTACACCGAAGAAATAAGAAAGAAATTGATGTTATCAGTCGTCAATGGCTGCCACTGTCGGCCCCCTTGGTGATCTCAGAGCAAAGTAAGTCATCATGAGTAAAACAACATTTTTTATTGGGTTTGTTAATGTTGCAGCCCAGGCACAAACATTGTTAGCCAGCAATTTATGTTGGTGTGTTCAGCAGGAAGCGCAGCAAAGTAACGTTGAAGAGGGAAGTATTACTCAGCTGGCTGAGCGTTATGCTGAATTTCCAGGTGCAAGGTTGGTGTTAGTGGTACCTGGTGCACTGACAACACTGGCTTGGGTGGCGACGCCATCCAAACAGCGTAAGCATATTGAGCAAGCGGTGCCTTATTTACTGGAAGAGCGGTTGGTTGCGGATATTGATCAATACCACTTAACGATGTTATCACCTAATGAAGATAATCATGTGCCGTGTATTGCTTTATTAAAGGATGATATTCGACAGTTGGTAGAAACATTCACTGAAGCAGGGTTGCCGTTGGATGTTATGGTACCTGAAAGCTGGTTGCTGGCTCAGCAGCCAAGTAGTGTGGTATGTCACCAGTCTCAGGTAACAGTGGTGACTGCAACCAGCGCAGTGGGCATTGTCCCTGAAGCACTGGCAGCTCAATTGGTGCCAGAGTTGATTGATTTGACTGAAGTGCAGCAGGCTTGGGCTGACGCAGATTCGAGCCTACCCTCAACAATGGACTTACCGGTTGAGTGGCAGGTTATTTCCGGCCACTGGCTTAGCTGGCTGTCAGGGCTTTGGCAGAAAACAGGTAACGTAAACTTGCTGCATCACGAGTGGCAGCCTTGTCATCGTAAGAATACAGGTTGGAAACAGTGGCGCTGGTCAATTGCTGGGGTAATTATGGTTATCTCACTGGGGCTAGCAGGTTTACATGGTTATGCCTGGCATCAGGAAAGGCACGCTCAAAGGTTAGAACAGGCAACCACTGACTTATACCGCAAAATATTCCCAAACCAAAAAAAGGTCATTGATGTTGTTAGCCAATTTAAAGCCCAATTAAAGCAGAGGTCGGGTGGTCAGGATAATGCTTTTTTGCAGACATTATTTCAGTTAGGCCATATTTTACAAACTGGACAGCCAGGTCAGTTTACAGTCCGCTCTCTTGATTTTCGTAATGATGGTAGTTTTATGATGGAGCTGTTAGCAAAAGATTTAGCCAGTGTGGAGCAGCTCATTAGTACCAGTAAAGCTCAAGGCTTAGAGGCTAATTTGCGTTCAGCGAACAACCAGCGCCAGCAGGTTCTGGCTCGGATTGAGCTTGCTGCAAATTAATTAATGGTTTGAGTTATGCTCAATAGCTATTCAAATTTTTTTTAATGTGTTGAGAACACCTATGCAGGCATTTTTAGCATCATTATCACCCCGTGATCGCAGAGCATTAATCTTGCTCAGTGCTTTTGTGGGGGTGATGGTTTTATATTGGGGTATTTGGCAACCTACCCAGCAGCGTTTAAGTAAATCGAGTGAACAGTTGTTGTACTGGCAAGAGGCTTACCAGTTTGTCAGTAGTCATCAACAACAAGCTAAAGCGCTTAAGCAAGTGCAATCTGCCCCTACACTGACAGCGGACCAGGCACGGCAGAGGATTACGCAGGTTGCTCGTCAACAACAACTGGATATTAAACGTTTAGAGCCTGGGCAAAAGGCGATGACGCTGTGGCTGGAGCAAGTACCCTTTCAAAAGGTATTGACCTGGCTATATGACATTGTGGAAAAGCAACAGATTCCTTTATTAAATGTTCATGTATCACGTAAACAGGAAAGTGGGCTTGTTGATCTTAGGGTAAGCTTTCAGTTGGCAGGTTCTTAGGGCCTGTTAACACTATTTGAATATCACTGTTATGATGGTAAAAGCACTCATCTAGGCGCGAAGCGTGAAGTTGAGTGGTTCTAAATGAACAATGAGCAACAACGAGTAGTGCTTTTACCGTCATCACCCTTCGGGCCGTGATTATTTTTCCACCTAGCGGTGTTACAAGTCATTTATGTAGAATGACTACACGGCATTCCTTGTGCCTTGCTAGGCGAAAAAATAGTCTACGGCAGTGGTGATTCAAATAGTGTTATCAGGCCCTGGCAGATCATATTAATAGTTCATTATGTATCTTGCACCTGATGCATGAGCATGGCTAAATAATGAGGTTTATTTTTGACAGGTATTGGCTATGAAGATCGTTGCTGATGAAAATATCCCATTGTTAGATGCTTTTTTTGCTTCATTTGGGGATATTATTCGTCTGCCTGGGCGGGCTATTTCTGCTGAGCACGTGCGTGAAGCTGACATGCTGTTGGTGCGGTCCGTTACGCAGGTTGATGCGAAGCTGCTACAGGACAGCACTGTGCGTTTTGTGGGTACTGCAACAATAGGTACCGATCATATTGATGAGCAGTTTTTGTCTGAGAAAGGTATTGGTTTTGCCAGTGCACCAGGGTGTAATGCTAATGCCGTTGTTGAATATGTGCTGAGCGCACTCAATGTGTTAGCTGAGCAACAGGATTTTGATATTCGCGATAAAGTAGTTGGCATTGTCGGTAAAGGCAATGTTGGTGGTGCGTTACACCAAGTGTTGCAGCGTTTAGGTGTGGCGACTTGTGTCTGTGACCCTTTTTTGGCAGAAAGTGAACCTCAGGGTGCCTATCTAGACTTGCCTACACTTATTGCGGAAAGTGATATTATTTCCTTGCATACGCCACTCACTGACTCTGGACCCCATCCGACACATCACTTATTTAATGAGCACATTTTACGACAACTGAAGCCGGGCACAATTTTAATCAATGCGGGGCGTGGTGCTGTTATTGATAATGAAGCCTTGCTTAAGTTAAAACATGATGGTGTTAATATCACCGTTGTACTTGACGTCTGGGAAGGAGAGCCCGCGCTTAATACTGAACTGCTACCCTATATTGAGCTTGCTACCCCCCATATTGCGGGCTATAGCCTGGATGGTAAGATGCAGGGTACGGAAATGATTTATAAAGCAGCCTGCCGCTTTTTTGGTTTACCTACTCGTATTAAACTCCCTGGTATTGCGCCTATGCCGGTGATGAAAAGCATTAGTTTTGCAGGTAATGTGCCTCGACAACAAGCCGTATCTACAGCAATACGCTCCTTATACGACATACGTTGTGATGATGTTATGTTACGACGGGAGATGGGTAAATCTGAGGTGGATGTTGGCAACGTTTTTGATAACTTGCGAAAGAACTATCGAGAACGACGTGAGTTTAAAACACTAAAGATCAAATTGAAAAATTGTCCTGGCGATGTGGTTCATGCATTTAAGGCTTTAGGTTTTAAAGTAGTTACTCATTAGTGTTTAGTAATACGATACACTTTTCACGTCGTACGTTTGTTAAGTCACCAGTCTGTTACTAAGTATACCCATTTAGTAGCAGCTGTATACGGTCAATTAATCATATTGCACACGACTGCGGGCTGTGTGCAGAAAAGTTAAAGCTGAGTATTGCGAATGATTATCAGCTCTTTTTTTTTAGTGACAGTTCGACAGTTTTCATGTTGTTATCTAAAAATTAAACACTTATTTTTTTCTGGGGAGCACCCAGGCTTTTTCCAGTCTTTTGAACGCTTTTTGTAGCATTTCTTCTGTGATGGGCACTTCTTTGCCATTTTCATCAATGATGGCGCCACCATTAAAAATATCTGGCCGATGGGAAGGTTTGGTTTTATTACTGGTTGGAATGGTTTGCAGATGCATGTTCGTTACCTCTTAGCCTAATCAGTACAAAATTCGTTACGCACCTGTAAGACGCCGCACTGTGTAATTAGTTTTTAATATGTTTGGCAAGGCGTTTAACGAGTCACAAAAGTTTTTTTTATGTTTTCTAAATGTGAGATTAAACGACATGTCATGCTAACTGCAACACCCACGTGCAGTGGTTTTTATACCTAAAGGAACTAAAAAAAAATCCCTTTGGTATCATTGATACTCTGAAGTTAGCGGTTGCACACTTAAATAAGAGATTAATACTACTTGAGTAACATGCAGCATAAAAAGGCTATGTATTTGGGGAGGGGAAAGCTATCAAGGGTAGATGTTAACCATCCTTGATAGCTAAGATATGTGTTCAGGATTACTTCATATTTTGTAGGGCTGCAATCCGTTCCTCTAAGGGAGGGTGGCTCAAAAATAAGTTGGCTAGCAAGCTGGATTTTTGCTCTCCACTAATGCCAAATGCAGTCATAGTTGAAGGCAATGCACTTTGCTCTGCATAATCAGCTTGTAAACGTTGCAGGGCACCAATCATTGCTTCGCGGCTGGTTAATTCAGCTCCAGCCTGGTCTGCTCGGTATTCACGTTGGCGTGAAAACCACATGACAATAGTAGAAGCCAAGATGCCTAACACAATCTCCATAACAAATGTGGTGATATAAAAGCCAATACCCACACCACCGCCATCATCATCACGACGCAGGAAGCTATCAACGGCATAGCCAATAATTCGCGCAAAGAACATAACAAAGGTATTAACGACACCTTGGATCAGTGACAGCGTCACCATATCTCCATTAGCGACATGACCTATCTCATGTCCTAGAACCGCTCGGACTTCATCGGCACTCATGCGTTCCAGCAGACCGGTGCTTACCGCTACAAGTGCGTTATTTTTATTCCAACCTGTCGCAAAGGCGTTGGCTTGTGGTGACTGAAAGACACCCACTTCAGGCATACCAATACCGGCTTTATTAGCCAGTTCTTGCACCGTTTCCACCAGCCAGCGCTCATTAGCCGATGTGGGCTGGTCTATCAACTGGGTGCCTGTTGACCACTTGGCCATTGTTTTTGATAGCAGTAGGGAAATAAAAGAGCCAGCCATACCAAACACAGCACAAAACACCAAAAGGCTGCCAAAATCTAACCCTTGTCTTGTGATGTAGCTGCCAACACCCAATATGTTGAGTGTGATACTGGCAACAACCAGCACAGCAATATTGGTAGCAAGAAAAAGCATAATTCGTTTCATGCTTGGTTACCTATCTCATCAGGAATCTATTAGTCAAATATGTGGTTTGTTAGCTTTTTTTCAAGAACACATGCTGTCAAACACAAATATTAGATGTGTTTGCGCGCATTTAGTTTATGTAGGTTTGTTATAAATAAATACTGATAAATTAAAGGGTTTTTGGTTGAGCTTATCGCTAACGAGTCGTTATTTATTTTGTGTATATCAGTTATGGGGAGGAGGTAGTTCCTTATTAAAAAAATAACGCAGCAAGTGTTTTACCATAAGAGCTTGTTGATGGTTGATCGCATGGCGTAACTGTTGTGCAAGGGTGGCGTGTTGTTCCGCTACAGAAGGAGGAAGTGGTGGGTTTTCTTGTTGATGAGGGGGGATGGGTTGGCACAATTGGGCAGGTAACAGCCCAGACAGCTTAATAAAACTGGTCTGAGTGAGCACAATTTGATCCAGCGCATCATGGCGAATTGTGTCTTCATAGCGAGCATAACCTTCTTCAGCGAGCCAAATCATACAGCCAAAACAGGCTAAGTGTCGTTGGGTTGGAATGCCAAACTCATCAGGATGCTCAGGAGATATAATATCGTCAACATAAAGGGTGCACTTGCGTGGAAAAAAGTTATACAGACGCAGGAGTGCTAGTGCACAGTCTCGATAAAAGTCATCAATATGAATATCAGCCATGAAAATCTACATCATGTGTGGTGAATTAAGGTTATTACAGCACTGAAGTGACTGGTAGACAACAGAACCTTTTCTCACTGGATAAACGGTTCGAAATTACCGCTATGATTCCCTTTGCGATAAACGTTATCTCCAGCACTTACTCTAATACCAGTGCTTACTCTCATAGTAGATAATCCGTGTTTAACATGAGCATTTTTGGTGGGTGAAAAATTTGATTAAACCATTGGTAGGCTGCTTAACAAAAAAGCAACTCAAAACCAATGGTTGTATGTAAAGTGTAAATTTATATTCAGTGGCTATGTACAGGACAAAACTTTCAGGGAGTGCCGAAATACTGCCAGGTTAACACTTCCTTCTACTAGTACCCTGTGTAAGTAATCAAGCCCTAGACGAAATAAACTTTTCGGTTTTCGGCCATGCTTTTTAAGCTTCAGTGGCTTAAGACTATTTTGCCATATACCCAATTTGAATGACCATGCTAATGCCAAAGCACAAACAAAAAATAGCTTTTCGAGACGATCTAGTTCCTGTAAATGCGTGCTTTCTAA
>NZ_AUAF01000124.1 GCF_000428585.1 Zooshikella ganghwensis DSM 15267
AAGTATCCCTCTATTATTTCACTTTCTCTGTGCTTTGCTAACTCATGGAATACTTCTCTAAGATGAGCACGCAAGGCTCCATATATCACTTTTTTCCTATACTTTGGGATAAACACTACATGATATTTACAATCCCACTTGGTATGTGCCAAACTTTTATAGTCTCTCATTAGTTGATTTACCTTCGTTACTTTTTGCTTGAAGCACGAAGGGTATAAAGACCGTGGGAATGGTCAAACCTTTGAGAGTCCCCCGGCATAGCCGGGGGTTTACCTTATTTAATTAGCTACACTAATAACTCAGTAATCCGTCACTTCAAGCATCACACTTTGTTTGCTGTGGCTGTATCATTCACAACATGATATAAACAGCCATTTCACTCAACGCTTGCCAACTTTTTTTGCCACAGCGTTGTATAAAATAGCTATCACTTTTAATGAGGTTTGCAGAATCTGACATGGAAAAGTATGAAGAAGTGTTAATTGCGCTGAGGCGCATTATCCGTGCCATAGATTTGCATTCACGTAAACTGAGCAAGGAGTCAGGCTTAACTGGCCCTCAGCTCCTGATTATGCGTTCCATTCACAATTTAGGTGAAGTGACCATTGGCGAAGTTGCTCGTCATGTCAACCTTAGCCAAGCAACCGTAACGACCATTATGGACCGCCTGGAAAAGCGAGACTTAGCATCTCGTAAACGCAGTGTTAATGATAAGCGTAAGGTTTACACTTACTTGACCGAAAAGGGCCAAGCTCTAATTTCAAAAGCGCCTAAGCCACTTCAACAGGAATTCATACAGCAGTTTCAGCAGTTGCAAGATTGGGAACAGTCACTGTTAGTATCTTCTGTTCAACGTATCGCTACTATGATGGATGCAGAAAAGATTGATGCAGCTCCAGTGCTAGAAGTGGGTGCAATTGAAGATACGATCTCCCCCAATTAACCAGTAACACGACTGACACACGCTTAACGGCCTATAGCAAACTTTAGGTTTTGACCTAATGGTAATCCAGCATAATGATTAGTCATACTATTACAGTCTTACGCCGCGTTACGTCCTTAACTGCAAATAGACATTATGTAAAGTCAGTGTCTTGGCAGGCCAGCATTACCTGTCTGTTCACAGGCCTTTTGCTATCAGGATGTACACTCTGGCAAATCCAACAAGCTGGACCTGACCTACAAGCACTCCATGCCCAGGCACAACAAGGAGATGGAGACAGCCAATTTAGGCTAGGTTTACGCTTTTATCATGGACTGGAAGTGCCACAAAACTACCCTACCGCTTATGACTATTTTCGCCAGGCCGCTGAGCAAGGGCACCAGCAAGCCCAATATTTACTTGGCGCCGCTTTTTACGAGGGCAAAGGTGTCCCAAAACAATTGGAAGAAGCCTGCCACTGGCTAGAACCTCTTGCCAAACAAGGAAATCTGCAGGCTCAGTATATTGTGGGTATGATTTTTTTAGAGGCAAAAACACCTAGTAAGCTAGCTGATCCAGCCTGGGGGGCTTATTGGCTGTCGAAAGCGGCACTTGCGGGCCACTCTGCTGCGCAATACCAGCTGGGTATATTGCACTTAGAAGGTGAAGGTGTACCTAAACACCTGGGTGATGCTTATCACTGGTTAATGATGGCACATCAGCAAAATCATCCAGAAGCCAAGCAAGCACTTACTACTTTACAAAAGCAACTGAAAACAACGCCTCAAGAGCATCGTTATCAACATGCACTTAAAAACAAGGCCCATAAAAACTTTGCTGCTATACAATTTGTTCAGTATCGACTTCAGCAACTTGGCTATCCACTAAAACATATAGATGGAATTTGGGGGAAACAAACACAGCATGCTATTGCAAAGTACAACAAGCAAAATCAACTGTCTTTACCTCAAGAAATATCACCTCGCTTATTACAAGCACTGAGAGATGATCAGCAAAGCATACTCCAGCCAACCCCCCAAGAAAAATAACTTTTACAACATTAATCCTCGAACAATTAACTTTAACCAGTTTATTGTTCACAACGCTTTAATGTAAAGTAACCAACAATAACTCGATTTATTACGGTCAATAAACATAACACAGCAAACGTGCTTGCCAGCATTGGGAAATTATTGGGGAGCACACAAAAAAGAACAAAAAACAGAATTGTCTCAGTCCCTTCAGTCAGGCCATTTAAGTAAAAAAGTGATTTATGGGGAAAATGTGGATTAGTGAGCTGGTACTTTTTTGCAAGTACTGCAAATGCTAAAAAACTGGCTCCTGTTCCCATAAAACTAAATAGTAATAGTGCAGCATATAACGCATTTTCTTCTGGCCGTGCCAATGCAAACCCAAAAACAACTGCCGCATAAAAAATAAAATCCAATGTAATATCTAAAAAGCTGCCACTGTCTGTTGGTTGACTGATTCTAGCCAAAGCGCCATCCAGCCCATCCAAGCAGCGGTTCAGTAAAATAAAGAATAAAGCACTCCAATACAGTTCATAGGCTAATAAGGGTAGCACTAACATACCCAATAAAAACCCTGCAACTGTCACCTGATTTGCAGTACAATATGGTGCAATTATTTGAGCCATGTTTGTTAACGGAGGCTGTATCCAGCAAGAAGTCCAACGATCTAGCATAAAGTTGATCCCAAATACGGAAGTTGTATTACCTGTGAACAGTGGCCTGGAATATCTGCACTATCATGAGTCACTAACAATGTGGGTAATTGATAACGGGTTATATATGACCATACAAGCTGCCTAAATTGACTACGGGTTACTTGATCAAGCTTACTAAAAGGTTCATCTAAGAGTAATAATTGTGGTTTAGCTAATAAAGTGCGTAACAAACTAATTCTGGCTTTTTGGCCACCTGAAAGTGTTGCAGGATCACGATCCGCCAAAGCAGTCATTCTCACTTCATCAAGTAATGCCATCACTTGATGATGACGCTCATGGCGACTTAATCCTTGCGGTAAAGCAAAGGCAAGATTGCCCTTTACAGACATATGCGGAAACAGCAAGTCTTCTTGAAATAACATGCCAACCTGACGCTTTGCTAAGGGTAATTGTGTGAGATTTTGCTGGCCTAATAAAACCTCTCCAGAAAATTGAAACTGTTCAGGTATTAGACCGCACAACGCACTCAGAAATGTCGACTTTCCACAACCACTAGGTCCCATTAGTGCCACTATTTCACCAGGTTGAACAGTTAAGTTTAACCCTTGAATAATTGGCTCACTACCAAAGGACAGTGATATAGACCTTAACTGCAGTATGCCTTGCATTTTCATAGCACCCTAAATTCGCATCATAGAAAATCGTCGGTAAATACAGTAAGGCATGAGAAACGCACAGCCGTAAGTAATCAGCGGAACAACAAGTTGTGCCAAGGCAAAGATTCCCGTCACCCGGTAATCAGCACCTTGGGCTAAACTAACTGCTTCAGTGGTTAATGTACTTACTCGCCCTGCCCCTGCAAATAATGTCGGTAAATACTGGGCGACGCTAACAGCAACACCAACAGCTAATGCAAATGAAATTGGCCATAGCAACATAGCCATTTTAATACGCCAGTAGCTGTACCGAGGCCTTCCAGAAAGCATCGTGGCGACAGTCAAATAGCGCTGATCAAAGTGCTTAAGATACCCTGCCAGCGCTAAACAGATGTAGGGAATGACATAAATAAGATGGCTCCAAATGATGCCAGTCCAAGTCCCATCTAGATTGAAGCTAACCAGCAACCACTGAAAGCCAAATAGAAAGCTGACCTGAGGTATTAATAAAGGCAAGTACAACCAGCTCAGCGCATAACGCTGCTGTGCTTTTTTTGCTTCTAATAGCCCCAGCACTAATAAAAGCCCAATGACCGATGTCATTAACGCTAAAAACCAGGTTGTTTCCAATAAACTAAGTAATTTATCACTATAACGAAGCCCTACTTTTAACGAAAACTCACTAGGAATAAAATCTGGGTAGCGCCAACGCCAACTAAAAGCCCACAACACAATACTGAGTACTGCAGTTACCCATACACCCCACACCAGCCACTGAGTAATATGAGCCAACCACTGCCAACCTAAACTTAAACGACTACGAATACCATTGATTAAGCATCGACCATCTTTACCGACTAACCACTGTTCCAGTGCCAACCACCCCACCATCAATACCCCAGTCAACACGAGCAGACAAACAGCCCCCGCACTACCAAGCAAGCGCTGCTCAAGTTGCTCACTACTGAACCACTGCATAATAGCAACCGCTAACGTGGGGGGCGTCGTTGGTCCGAGGATTCGCGCAATATCTACTACAGAAAATGAATACGCAATCACAGCAATAATAGGTAACCGCATTTGTGGTAGGAGCTGAGGCCAAATTATCTTTAACCAGACATAAATAGGGTGATATCCCAAGCTTTGCCCAACTCGAAGCAATTGAGAAACATTCACCTGGTTACAGGCAGACAGGGCCATGAGCATTAAAAAAGGCAGCTCTTTTAAGCCTAAAACAATACCTAATGTCATACCATAAACATCATGTACCGTATGCCAGGCAGGAGGAGAATTTAATTCTGGAAAAAATAACGCTAAAAAACGAGCATACCAACCACTGGGCGTTACTAAAAACATTACCCCTAAGGCAAATGCAGCATGTGGAAACGCTAACATTGGCGATAAAAAATTACGCCATATTTTCCAGCTAGACGAATTATAAAATACAGAAAAAATTGTAATTGTCAGTAATAATGAAATACTAATGGCTAAACTACCACTTACCAGGGTTGCCATTACCATGGAAGACAAACCCGGTGCTTGCCAAAACATTTCGTAGTAGTTACCGGTCAGCTGATGAAAACCTGCAACAGGAAAATAGCCGAAGCTGGGTAACAGTGTGCCCACAACCCCAAGCGTCACCGGCAGTAAGCATACTAACTGCGTTATTCTATAGCTGAGAAGTGCTAACGACACAACGAATACATCATTATTGCTGATAACGCTTTAACCAAGCTTTTTCTAATGCATCTGTCCAGCTAAAGTGCGGCTCGGGTAATGGTTTTCCTCGTTGAATAGAGGTTAACATCGCCGGCAACTCCTCAAAACGGGCAAACATGGTTTGCTGGCCTTCTGGTAGTCGATCAATGGCTAATACCGTCGGATCCCCCCAAATTACTGGGTCCATTTTTTGGCTCTGCGCTTCAGCAGACAACAAAAAGTTAACAACAACCTGAGCAGCTGCTTTCGCTTTAGCGTTATAGGGTATCGCTAAAAAGTGCGTATTCCCTAAGGTTCCCCCATTATGCACATAGGATTTAACGGTATCGGGTAACAAACCTGCCTGTATTGAATTTGAAGCTTCACTTGGACTAAAGCTAAAGCTGACGTGTAATTCACCACTATCCAGCATTTGCCGCATTTGCGAAGAGTTTGCCGGAAATGCTTTACCTTGACGCCAACTGACAGGGTGTAATTGATCAAGAAATTTCCAGAGTGGTGCTGTGACTTCTGCAAAGTCCACTTGATTCACTGGCTTTTGCAATAACTCTGGTGAAGACGCTAGCTCCAAAAGTACTTGTTTAAGAAACGTTGTGCCTAAAAAATGGGGAGGGTTAGGATACGTAATGCGTCCAGGGTGCTGTTTTGCATAATCCAGCAACGCTTCCATGGACATAGGAGGCTGGCGTAATACACTACTATCATAGTAGAAAACCAAATGAGCCATCCCCCAAGGTGCTTCCATATATTCCACAGGGGTTGAAAAGTCTCTTTTCACTGAGGGTTTTGATTCATCCACCCACTGATAGTTGGGCAATGACTGGCTAAAGGGACCATAGAGTAAATTATTATTTTTTAACGTAGCGAAGTTTTCCCCGTTCACCCACAGCAAATCAATTTTTCCTTCTGTGTCTCTTCCGGCTGTTTTTTCAACTAATAAACGGCTCACAACCTGGCTAATATCATCCACTTTAACATGCTTCAGGGTTATTCCGTAGCGTCGTTTTACCTGTTGTCCTACCCAAAAAATATAGCGATTAACCTCATGACTTCCCCCCCAGGCATTAAAATACACCACCTGCTTTGTTGCTTGTTTAACGGTATTATCCCAGAGCGTGTTTTGCTGTTGCTGTGCAATGGCCTGATGAGCAGTTAAAACCAATAAAAAACCGAAAAAGTAATGAACACCCCACTTCAAATACATCATTTATTATTTTCTCCCCCTAAATTGATTGGCGAAGGGTATAACAGGTTATTTAAAAGCAACGGCAGTAGGTTCAAGCTCAGTTCTCTCTATTGACCCTATGCACAAGCATAATATTTCAAAAAAACACTATAAGTAAAAAGGCCCAGAAAGGGCCTTTTTTCATATTAAACATATCAGAAAATACATTTATTAGTAACTCAACAAGTTCCAATAATATCGGCTATGATCTAATTCAGACACTACCTTTATTTTCGCACTATTGGGTTTTTAACATCAAACTCTTCATGAAGCGACTTCAATAAGCCAAAACACATAATAAACAGCACGATAGCAAACGGTAACCCTGTAGTGATAGAGGCTGTTTGTAAAGCAGTTAACCCACCCCCAAGTAACAGCACCGCCGCAACAACCCCTTCAGTCGTAGCCCAGAAAACCCGTTGAGCAACGGGAGGATTTAAGTTTCCTCCTGAAGTTATGATATCAATAACCAGCGAGCCTGAGTCTGAGGAGGTTACAAAGAAAATAACTATCAAAAAAACCGCTAGCATTGAGGTAATACTGGCTAAAGGAAAACCTTCAAGCAGTACAAACAATGATGTAGAAAGATCGGCTTTTACCGCAGTCTCAATATTAGCTAACCCAAATAGCTCATTATGCAGTGCAGCGCCACCAAAAACAGTAATCCACAGGAAAGTTAACACGCTAGGCACTAATAGCACCCCTAAGACGAACTGTCGTATTGTACGTCCATAGGAAATTCGAGCAATAAACATCCCCACAAAAGGTGACCAGGCAATCCACCATGCCCAATAGAAAACGGTCCAGCTACTTTGCCATTGCGAGTTTTGCTGATATGTCTCAGTCCAGGAGCTAAGCATCAATAAGTTCTGCATATAGTGACCGATGTTTTGTACAAAACCACTCAGAACAAAGAGTGTTGGGCCGACAATGATGACAAACAGCAGCATGCCGGCAGCAGCCCATAGATTGATTTCACTTAAGCGCTTAATGCCTTTATCAAGTCCTTTAACTACAGAAATCGTTGCTAATATGGTAATACCCGCAATCAATGCCAACTTGACGCCTGTAGTTGCTTTAATATCAAACAAAAATTCTAAACCAGCAGCAATTTGATTTACGCCCAGCCCCAGCGAGGTTGCTACGCCAAACAGTGTTGCAATTACTGCCAACACATCAATAGCATGGCCAATAGGACCATATATTTTTTCACCTATGAGTGGATAAAAAGCTGAGCGAATTGTTAAAGGTAGCTTTTTATTAAATGTAAAATACGCCAGAGATAAGCCGACTACTGCATAAATGCCCCAAGCATGGAATCCCCAATGGAGAAAGGTAATATCCATAGCTGTTTTCGCGGCATTGATGGTATGCCCTTCACCCACCGGTGGCGAAGCAAAGTGGTAAATAGGTTCAGCGACACTCCAAAATACAAGCCCAATACCCATACCCGCACTAAACAGCATGGCAAACCAACCGGGAAAAGAATACTTGGGTTTTGCCTGTGCACCACCAAGACGGACATAACCAAATCGACTAAAGGCTAAATACAGAGCAAAAACCAAAAATACTTGAACCAGCAGTATAAATAACCAACCAAAATTATCAGTAATAAATGCTTTAGTTTGACTGAACAGCTCACTGGCTTGTTCAAGGTTAGTCAGTGATAAAAAAACAAAAGCAAAGATAGCAAGGGCAGAAAATCCAAACACTTGAGGGTGTACATCAATTTCCAGCCAATCTCTCAAAGACGTAGATTTATGACCTACATGTTGATCAGTCACATGAAACTCCTCTTTTACCCAACAGAAAGAACTCGTTGAGCAATTATCAAATACTGCTCAAAAAGCAGGCATATATTAACACACCTAATATTTAGAATTCAAAATTAGTTAACAATGGTGATCAACACAAATTTTTATTAAGCACTTACTACAGCATATCTAACCTGTTAATACTTTCTGACAGTTACTGATGACAACACAAAAATATCAGTCTCACTATGACTTTAGCGTTCTACATTTCAAGTAATAACCTCACTATTTGGAATTTAACCTTCCTTAGCCAGCCCTAACAATTCAGTTAGTGCTCTAATGGCTGCTCAGTTTTTATTGATAAAAAACCCTGATAATACTCAGAGGTCAAAGTTAAATAATCCTACCCTCTACTCGTCACAACAAGCCTATATAACAGTAAGCTCATTACTCAAAATGATATTAGCCCTCACTTTTTAAGCTACGCTTTAACGTTATGAACACACTATGGGTGCTACATCATTTTGCGTAATACTCTATGGGATAAGCTATTTTTTAGGATAAGAAGTAGGCTTTAACATCTTGAGCTTAACGGAATAACTCAACTGCCATGTCTGCACATTTACTAGCACTATCGCACATCAGCAAATCTTTTGCAGAACAGCACCAACATCATCCATTACTTAGAGACTTATCACTGTGTGTGAATCAGGGGGAAGTTATTGCGCTTATAGGCGCAAGTGGTTCAGGTAAAAGCACCTTACTTAATATCATTGCAGGTATTGAGTTACCCGATACTGGCAGGGTTTCTATTGAGCAAACTGTACTAAACCAACTCTCTGAAACTGATAGAACAGCCTTTCGCCGGCAGCACGTTGGCTTTATCTTTCAGTTTTTTAACCTATTGCCCACTCTCTCAGTCAAAGAAAATATCCTACTGCCGCTTCAATTGAATCAGCTAGCCTATGATCAGGCATTTTTTGAACTATTAATAAACAGCACCCAGATAGAACAACTTCTGTACCGCTATCCCGATGACTTATCAGGGGGGGAACAACAACGTGTAGCGCTTTGTCGCGCTTTAATTCACCGACCACGTTTAGTATTAGCTGATGAGCCTACAGGCAGCTTAGATAATGAAACAGCCGATCAAGTCTTTGCTTTGCTACTGAACATTGCACACCAGGAGCAACAAACACTCATCTTAGCAACCCATAATTTACAGCTAGCCAGTCAAACTGACCGTGTATGTCGCCTGGTGTCTGGTAAAGTAACTGAGCAAAGTTTGCCGTGAACCGTCACTATTTTCTTTTAAAGGCTATTAGTCTTGGACACTTTCGCCAGCACCCTTGGCAGTTCATCTTGATGTGGGCTGGGCTAACCGCCAGTGTGACTGTCGTTATTGCGATCTACCTTGCAAGCTACAGTGCACACCAAAACTTCCTGAGTGCCAGTAACCTGTTTACGGGCAAAGCAACCCACCAAATACGTGGACAAACAACGATTGATGAACAGCTCTATGTTGAGCTGAAGCAGCGCTTTAATGTGTCAGCAACACCGCTACTGCAAGCAAACGTTTGGGATAATTTCAAACGTCAACACTATCAGCTCCTCGCAGCAGATTTACTCCTTGAAGATACCCTATCATCAATACTAGGCCAGCCTTTAACAACACTTACTATTCCGTTGTCACAGTTTATTTTTTCCAATGCCCCACCTAACGCCTTACTCCTATCATCAATGTCAGAGTTACCCACGGACCTGCAACCATCATCACAACAGTTTTCTCATCAAAATAAATCATTTCAGTTAAATGTATTGCACTTACCTCCCAATCAACGTCATAACAATCATGGTGGTTGGGGGGCTGATCTTCTTCTAATGGATATAGGCAGCGGACAACAGGTACTAAATATGACGGGCCAACTTTCAGCCATCAATTTAGTACTGACTAATGACAAACAAATAGAGCTGATAAAAGACTGGTTGCCAACATCCTACGCTTTAGTTTCTGTCAATGCCGAACGGCAAGCCCTAGACAACTTGGCTAATGCTTTCCACTTAAACCTTCACGCACTTAGCCTGCTGGCATTCATTATTGGACTTTTTCTTATGTTTAATGCGCTTCGTTTTAGCTTACAGCAACGGGAGCGGCTTATATCACAATTAAGAAGCCTAGGCATTGCCAGTAAAACAATTCAAAAACTCATAATGTGTGAGGTGTTCTTTATTGCCAGTATCGCCAGTGCTACTGGCCTTTTATTAGGCTGGTTACTGGCTAACCCCATGCTAACCATGGTCACTCAGTCCATTAACCAGTTTTACTACGACCTATCACAGACTAAACTCCAATATTCATTTCCCCAGTTCTTTGTATGCTGGGCTTTTGCGGTATTAATAGCGGTTGTTTGCAGCTCATGGCCCATCAGCCAGATTGCTAAACGACCACCGCTACAGTTGGTCCGTACCAGCCACCAGCTCGCACATATTCATCAGCGTTTACTCCCTTACTGGCAGCAAATTGCAGTGACTTGTCTACTGATTACGCTATGTATGACAATGTTACCAACAGGACTTATAGGTGGATTCATTGCCACAGCAACAGGCTTGCTTGGATTTGCATTATGTCTTCCACAAATAGTCACAACCATCAGCCGACTTAGCCTTTCTACCAAACTTTCCAGGCAACCACTTTTTATCAAAATGCTACTTCGAGATAGCCAGCGTCAATTGCACCATACAGCTTATGCATTAATGGCCCTGTTAATTGCAATTTCTGCCAGTGGAGGAATCAGCTTAATGGTTTCAAGCTTTCATAATGCATTTCAGCACTGGTTACAACAACGTGTTAACGCAGATTTGTATATACGGGAAGCGGAAAACTCACCGACATCAACCTTATTGCAAACACTCTATGAGCAATTTGCACAGAATAAACAAGTTGCAAGCATGAGCACTTATATGAGCCAACACATTCTTTGGCAGGATGAGCAGATAAAAATTCAAAGTGGTCAATGGAGTCAGCAAACCCAAGATGGCATGCTATTTCTAAAAAGGCCCGCGAGGTTGGTGTGGCATGATGTCTTGACAAAAAATCATATTCTAGTCAATGAACCTCTTGCCAGACGCCACCAATTAACATGGGGAGATAGCATTAAGCTGAATTGGGCCGGGCACGAAGAAACCTTTACTATCGCGGGTGTTTTTTATGACTATGGCAGCCCACAAGGCCAGATGTGGATGCCACCTTTTGACTATCAGCGCTTGATTGGAGACACCAAAATTACAGGGGTTGCTATATACATAGCCGCCAATAACCAAGCCGATGAGTTAATACATGTGATAAATAAACAATGGCCACAACATCACTTTGTAATTACTCAGCAGCAACAAATCATCGCGCGAGCAACTCAAATATTTAAGCAAACATTTTTAATTACCGATGTTCTGAATGCTATTGCTTTAGGGATTGCCCTTTGCGCCATAAGTGCTGCATTAATGGCAACCCAGCTAGCCCGTTTACCTGAAATGCGTTTATTACATGCACTGGGCTGTAATAGCTTGCATAGAGCCGGCTTATTATTTGCCCAACCCATTTTTCTTGGCCTCATTACCGGCGTATTTGCCATTCCTGCCACATTACTTCAAGGTTGGCTATTGTCAGAAGTAATTAATGTAAGATCATTTGGCTGGAGTATTCCTCTTACCCCCAGCTTTATCCTTATTGGCCAAGTATTTGGCCTATCAATTACAGCGGCTGTTCTTGGTAGTCTTTATCCGATCTGGAAGACACTCCACGCTTCTGCAAGACAAGCGGGTTGGGAGTAAAATATGGCTCCGCAAGGGAAAAGAGGTTGGTTACTTTTTGGTCCTCACTCGGTAGCAACAATATTATTAATAACTTCAGCCTGCTCACTACTCGCTGGTTGTAAACAAGACTCTCCTGAAAACCACGCTAAGCCAGCATTCAATGTTACAGGGCTGCTGCAAACAAATTTAAACGACTTGAGCATTTTTTATCCCAGGGTAAAAACCCCCATTCCATTGGAGTGGCCAGCTGACCACTATGCTCACCCAAAATACCGCTCAGAGTGGTGGTATTTCACAGGACATATGTCACCAGAATCAAGCCGCACTTCCACATCGCTGTCCAAACAACAAAACCTATCCAAACCACCAATCCTTGGCTTTCAATTCACTCTCTTTAGGCAACGGGCTTTACCACCGATCACTCAAAAGACAATACATAATGCCTGGCAAACTCCACAAATCTATATGGGACACCTTGCCATTACTCACCATCTAGCGCAGCGTCATCGTGCAGCACAGCGTTTTAGCCGAGAGGGTCCAGGTCTCGCAGGAGTGAGTGATAATCAACAGTACTTACATGTTTTAGACTGGCAGATTCAACCTACCCCCGATGGCTGGTGGCCTGTTCGCATTAGCGCGCGAGACCAAAAGCAACAGATTGGTATAAACCTTCAATTATTCCCTCTCAAACCAGTAGTGCTGCAAGGCAACTTAGGCTTCAGCCAAAAGAGTAATCACCCTGAAAATGCCTCCATGTATTATTCCTATACCAGGTTAAAAGCTTGGGGATCAATGTATTGGCAAAACCAAAGTACCACCGTAAAAGGGCTGGCATGGTTTGATCATGAGTGGAGTAGTAGTTCACTGGGAGCTAATCAGGTTGGCTGGAGCTGGTTCGCCTTACAACTGGATAATTACCATGAGCTTATGCTTTATCAGATCCGAAATAAGCAAGGAGAGATCAGCTGGTCAGATGCAGCAATGATTGATGAAAGCGGTTCACGTCTCCCCTTAAAGGTATCTGATATAACAATTGATACACTGCAACACTGGACGAGCTCCAAAACGGGTAGGCGTTATCCAAGCCAGTGGCGAATAACGATCCCTCGATATGAAATAGACCTTGACATAATGCCGACGATTAACGATCAAGAAATGAGACTGGCACTGCATTACTGGGAGGGCGCTGTTACCTTATCAGGCTCTCATCAAGGCCAAGGTTATGTGGAACTTACAGGATATTAGTTACACTTCCCGCAAATGAATCATTAACCCTTTAGCTTCTAAGTGATGCATGAGCTTTTGCAAGTCATCATGGTTCAAAAAGGCACCTAACCTGACTTGTTGTCCATGACAGCTTAACCAAACCTGCCCAGTGCTGCCAGGTTGTGAGGGTTGCACAGCAGTAATGACAACCCAGGCTCGCGAAACCTGTACTGAGTGTTCAAGTCGATATCGCCCAGTTTCGATTGCGATAGTATCTCGATTGAAATGAATATGTTGCCAGCGACTCGCCTGTAATGAGGTAATGTAAAGGCCTATTGCTAAAGCGGCCAGCTCTAGTCCCACAAAAGGAACAACCAACCATGCCCCAAACAAAACCATCACCACCGTCATCATTAAACTAAAGGCTGCAACACAGCCAAAGAGCATAATATTTTGCTGCCAACTCATCGACTGGTTTGCGGTTAATGTCAAGGATGCCTCTTGGCCTCCTGGTCTCGGGTGAATTGCAACCATAGCGACTCTTCTGAAAAAACTGCTTAACTTTTCCCTGCCCTCTTTCAAGCTTAGGCAATTCACCGCAATTTTTACAAATGCCATCTATGTACAGGACAAAACTTTCAGGGAGTGCCGAAATTCTGATAGGTGAGCACTTCCTTCGACTAATACACGGTGTAAATAATCAAGCCCTAGACGAAATAAACTTTTCGGTTTTCG
>NZ_AUAF01000125.1 GCF_000428585.1 Zooshikella ganghwensis DSM 15267
GATGCATCAAAAAAGTGGACAATGCCGATTCGAAATTGGAAAGCGGCGTTAAATCGATTTATGATTGAGTTTGAGGATCGACTTAGACCCTATATTTAAAACTGGGCGGATACACAGAAATATTTACAGGGTCGGTTAAGATGCTAGGCAAATTGCTTGTCCGTGGTCATGAACCTCTACAAGACAACGATGCAAATTTTTTACGGCTTTTTCATAGTCATCCTCACTCACTATAAACCTCATTTCAACCTGTCGCATCGTTTGATGTACTGCCAAAATACTAATATTTTGTTCTGCCAAAGCCTGGACTGCCTTAGCTAACATCCCTGGTACCTGCATATCACTGCCTACCACCGAAACAATTGCCACTTTTTGCTGATTAATATGTGCTTCACAGAATTTATCTTCTAATGCTTGGCGTATTCGCTTTATAGTTTTTAGATTTGTGGATATATAATGAGTAATTGTATTTGCGTTGGTATCTTTTCCTATCGGGTGGCTTTTGAAGCGGTGAAGTATTGCTAAAACCTCTTTATCATAAGAATCGATATTACCTGCCATATTTTGATCAAAAAGTTCAACCGCATAAATACCTTTACAACCAGCAATAATCTCAACACAAGGCTTATCACTTACATAGTTTCCTGTAATCAACGTGCCTGCATGATCGGGTTCAAAGGTATTTTTTACTCTTAGGGGTATTTCGTTTTTGCGTAAACCTTTGGCAGCTTTTGGGTGAATAGCTTCCATGCCCAAGTTGGCTAGCTGATCAGCCACATCATAATTAGTTCGTCCAATTGGTACTGCATTAGTTTCTCCAACCAGTTTTGGATCAGCACTACTTAAATGAAACTCCTTATGAATAATTGCTTCTTGTGCTTCAGTCAACACGGCAATTCTGCTAAATGTAATCTCACTGTATCCTCTGTCAAATGAAGACATTAAACCTTTTTCACAATGAGCATACCCAGTTACAATAGGTAATTGTTTGCTTAAATCAATTGTATTAAAAGCTTGAATAATTCTATCGTCTAGAGATATATGACATGGTGATTGCCAGCCTGTTAGGTCTACAAAACATGTGTTTATACCTTCCTGTTTGAGTAATTGAGTCATATTCCAGGCGCTATGAGCTTCACCAATACTTGCAAGCATCTCTCGGACTGTTGCTAAATGCATATCTAATGCAAAGTGACCGTGTTGACATAACCGTTGTAGGTCTTTCAAACAACGCTCAGCATCATTTAAACGCTTTCCTATAAATTTATTTGCTTTCTCTAATAAAATATCGTCAGAAAACAGACTTTTATTAATTGAAAAAATGTAATTTCTTAAGTTTTCCAGCGCATCCAGCCAACTATCATCTTTAACACCATTCGCAAATAAAGCATAAACCCCTGATTTACCGGATTTTTTATATTCTAATAGTTGGTCCGTAATTCCACCGTAAGCAGATACTACAAAAATACGCTGGTATAGCGTATTATTTTGTGTAGACTTAAGAATTACATTATCTCTAATAGCGGAAAAGTCATTCATTGATGTTCCGCCAATTTTTTCTACACTATGCATCTTCATTTACTATCCTCATAAACTTCTTTTGAAATAATCCTCATACATTAATTATATATTCAAGCTATAACGAAAGCTGTATATACCCTTCACGAATGATTTCTAGGTTTTGTTATCTTTACTCCTCACCCCAATCACCTATTAATATAGGCTCATGGGGCTTCGTCACTCGATGGCCGCACCTAAAAACCATTTGTATTGGGTATACATAAATGACTTGTAACACCGCTAGGTGGAAAAATCATCACGGCCCGAAGGGTTATGACGGTAAAAGCACTACTCGTTGTTGCTCATTGTTCATTTAGAACAACTAAACTTCACTCTTCGCGCCTAGATTAGTGCTTTTACCGTCATAACAGTGATATTCAAATAGTGTTAACAGGCCCTAGGAAGCAACTGTCAGTGGGTCTGCTTCAACTTCATAAGCACCTTCTTTATTATGGACTTCTTTGCCATTCAAAGGAGGGTTGAATACACAGGCCATTTTCATCTCTGAAAATGCACGAAGAATATGTTTATCATGCTTATCTAGGATATAAATAGTTCCTGGCTTTATCGGGTATTTTTTTCCATCTGCTAATGTTTCAACCTCTCCGTTACCAGAAATACAATAAACAGATTCCAAGTGATTTTTATAGTGCATTTGGAAGTCAGCACCTTCATAAATTGTTGTTATATGGAAAGAAAATCCCATATTATCATCTTTCAATAAAAGCCGAGTACTGTCCCAATTTCCATCTGGTGAAATGATCTTACGCCCACACTCTTCACTTTCTTCCAATGTTCTTACTATCACTTAATCACCAACTTATTTGATATTTATTTGCCAACCAATTTCGATCAAAGTTCATTCGATCAGGTAATATAAAAGATATTAATTTTTATCATTAATAAATTAAAAGCTTAATAATATTTTATATACTTAACTTAAGCTTAAATTATTAACTTGCTAGTTTTTGAGGCTCAAAATAGTTTACCAGACCTGGGATTATTTTTTCCTCAGAACATACTTCTTTAATCGCTTGCTCTACAATAGTGATGCCTTTTCTCAAGTTGACATCTGTAATTGTAAGAGGACACAAGAATTTAACTACATGATCATCAGCGCCACTTGTTTCAATGATTAAGCCATTATGAAAAGCTTTACGTGTGATTTTATTTGCCAAATCACCATTAACACAGTTAATTCCCTGCATCATACCTCGGCCACACTGTGCAAAATTACCTTCTCCATACTTTGCAACAATTGATCTCAAACTTTTTGAGATATACTCACCTTTTCGCTTAATATCATTAGCAAAATGATGGTCTGCCCAATAATGCTCTATTGCAATTTTAGCAGTCACAAAAGCCAGATTATTGCCTCGAAATGTGCCATTATGCTCACCAGGTTTCCAACGATCTAACTCTGGTCTAAATAGAACAACGGCAAAGGGCAAGCCATAACCACTTAATGATTTCGATAAAGTTACAATATCGGGTTTGATTCCTGCGGCTTCAAAACTAAAATAATTACCTGTTCGACCACATCCTGTCTGAATATCATCAACAATCAATAATATATCGTGCTTACGACATACGGCTTCAAGATTACGTAACCAATCCAGCGAGGCTACATTGATTCCTCCCTCACCCTGTACTGTTTCTACTATGACAGCAGCAGGTTTATCCACACCACTGCTTGAGTCAGATAAAACTTTATCCAGATACGCCGTTGTATCAATGCCTTCACCTAAATAACCATCATAAGGCATTCGAATATTTCCGTTGAGACTAACACCTGCTGCACCACGGTGATGAGAGTTACCCGTTAGTGCTAGTGACCCTAAGGTGACACCATGAAACCCATTTGTAAATGAAACTATTGTCTCCCGTCCAGTCACGTTTCTCGCAAGTTTTATGGCAGCTTCAACTGCATTCGTACCTGTTGGGCCAGTAAATTGCATCACATATTCATAGCCCCTAGGTTTTAATATTATTTCATTAAACGCTTCAAGAAATTCACCCTTGGCACGAGTATGCATATCAAGTCCATGAGTAATACCATCATTACTTATATACTGAAGTAAAGCTTCTTTAAAGATAGGATTGTTGTGACCATAGTTTAAAGTTCCAGCACCTGCTAAAAAGTCCAGATACTTGTTCCCTTCTTCATCATAAAGGAACTCGCCTTTGGCTTTATTAAATATACGCGGAAACGAACGCGCATAGCTCTGTACTTCTGATTCAATTTCATCAAAAATTTTCATGCTATTTCTCCCAATATATTTTATTCAGCTTTATTCCTAAAACAGCGAGCATGTTAAAAACGCACTCAATCCTTATAATGTCTGCTAGGAACGATTATTAAAAAGCGGGGGTTTGTAGATTCTTTTTATTTACTATCCGTTAGTATGCGTATATTTTAACTCAATATAACCTCAATAATTTAGGCTTCATGCTGAGCGTTGAATGGGCCTATTTTCATTAACAGTTCTGACTCATGATTTCCTGCAAAATGTTTGCTGCTATCAAAAAAAATGGACTTATTGAACGGTGCTTTTAGCTCTTGTGCTAAGCGCTCAAAAAGAGCCCAAGATGCTAAGTTTGATGCTGTAATGGTGGTTTCTACCGTTACTATCTGACTATTTTGGTTTCTAGCGAGTATATCTCTCAACATGCGCAGCGCTAAACCAATCCCTCTTGCCTGCTCTGCAACAGCTACCTGCCAAATAAATAAGCAATTAGGTCTATCTGGGATCACATAACCCGATATAAAGCCAACAATTTTTCCTCTTAACTCCGCAACGACTGAAGTCCCCGCAAAATGTGTGCACTGCAACAAGTTACAGTACGTAGAGTTAGTATCAAGTGGAGGGCACTGACTAATTAGTTCGGAAACAACAAATCCGTCGCTAGGCCTTGGTAACCGAAGCTTTACTTTACCATCATCACATTCATACATATCTAATTATTTGAACTCTATATATTTAAACGCTAGGAATTCAAACAAATTTTCATCAACAAATCAACTATTAAGTTATAAAGGGGCAGATCACGCCTCATTTTATGTTTCACACCAAGCAATATATATAGTACACTAAATATATATTTACTATAACGTCACAAAAACTAAACAAAAAGGTTAGATCTCTTACTAGTTTATGGATAAACAGTACTTATGTTTTCACCTAAATGGCGAGTATTTTGTGCATTCTGTAAACAGTATCAGAGAAGTGATGCCTTATCTTAAACCAACACCAGTACCTGGCTCACCAGATATTGTTGAAGGTGTGCTAAACATTCGTGGTAATGTTGTCTCAATCATATCTGCTCAAAAACTATTCAACTTAAATAAAAACCAAACATCTGTGGATTCATGCATTATCATTTTTGACAGCCAGTCAGATCTCTATGGAGTTTCAGTGGATGCTGTTGATGAAATAGTCACTTTTAATCAAAGCAAGATGCGTGTCTATGAGGTTAAAAACGATCTTTCCAAGTCACCCTTTATCAAGGGTACCGTTAAGCACTCAAAGGGCTTGCTTATTATCGTGGACTTTATGAACTTATTAGAAATTGAGCAAAATACACTAAGAGGCAGCTAACTTTTCAATTAAAGCAAGACGCCCTCATTATTCATTAAAAAAATACACTACAAAAAGGGATTATTTTCTTTAGTCAGCGAAAGGAAGTTTGATTTGAACGATATAGATGAGGTTTTAGTAGCACTACGTAGAGTCACAAGAGCAAGCCATCTTCAGTCTCGCCAGTTAGTAAAAACCACAGGTTTAACCTTGCCACAAATTATCTTACTACAAGCAATCCAAGCGAAAGGAAAAGTAACGATTAAACAAATAGCCTATGAAATTTGTTTAAGCCAGGCTACTGTATCAACGATTATCGATAGGCTAGAGAAAAAAAATCTATTAATACGCAAAAGATTTGCACAGGACAGACGTAAAGTTCATTGCCATCTTACATCTAATGGCTTGAGGATCTTAGAAAATACGCCTACATTGCTACAAAAGCATTTCACACAACAATTCCATATGCTTGAAGAGTGGGAAAAAAGTTTAATCATTTCAGCATTACAGCGCATGGCCAAAATGATGGAAAAGCAGCCAGATTAATTTAATGAAAGCTAAACACTTATTTGTACATTTGTAATTTACTATCGCTTTTATACGGTAGTAAATTATAATTAAAAAATTTAATCCTTTTAGGATAAACTAACCTCAATATCACCTTCAACTGTGCTCGAACAAGCCAATACCCACCCCTGATTGCGCTCAGCTTCTGTAAGTACATCAGCCGGCAATGAGTCAACCTTGCCTTGGGTAACTTTACATTTGCACGAACCACATATACCTTGGCGACAGGCAGCGATAATGGGAATACCTCCTTGCTCTAACGCATCAAGCAGTGTTGAACCTTGTGCTACTTCTGCTTTATAGTTAAAAGAAGGAAGAGCAACCGAAACATCATCTTTTTCAGTCGTACCTTCGACTGAAGGCGCCTGTAACTCAGTTAACGTATTAGCAATAAAGCTTTCTTGGTGGAAGTGAGACATATCAAAATTAGCGTGTTGTGCAACAGCATTTACTGCTTCCATAAAAGCTGTTGGTCCACAAAGAAATATCGTTCTTTGCTGCCAGTCTGTACATAGTAAATCAAGTTTTTCTTTGTTGATTCGCCCTATTAGCTGCTCAGGTTCTTTCTCATTTTCATCAAGTGTATTTTCCAATAAAAATTGACACCTAAAGTTTTTATATTTTTTATCTAGCGCCTTAATTTCATTATGGTAAATAATGTTATTATGATCCCGAGCACAATGTAAAAAATCAATATCAATGCCTGAATTCGCACTTAACAATGTACGCGCCATAGACATCACAGGAGTAATACCACAACCAGCACTTAACAGTAAAATACGCTGACCATACTGGCAGTCATTTAAATTAAACTGTCCAGCAATACCAATAGTATTTAACTGATCACCAGGCTGTAAGTTATCAATAAGCCAGTTTGATACCTTACCACCAACAACTCGTTTAATAGTTAATTGCAGGTATTTATCACCAGGTATTGAGCTAATAGAGTACGCTCTATACTCTTTTTTTCCGTTAATCTCTACACTTACATTAACAAACTGACCCGCTTTAAAATCAAACTGTGCTCGATTTTGTGCAGCAAACAAAAAGCTCGCAGTATCTTCTGTTTCCAGCCAACGTTTTTTTAGAACTAATGTTGAGTGATCAGAATGCCATACATCATCTGACGCTAACATATTACTCATGACTTTTATCCAAATAACCGGCAAGAGACCCTAACCTAGTATAGTTGAGAAAACATCAACTCACGCTTTTTTAATGGAGAACGCATCAAAAAATTCAAAACTATAACCTTCATTTTTAGGGTTTGATTAGGGCCTGTTAACACTATTTTAATATCACTGTTATGGGGGTAAAAGCACTAATCTAGGCGCGAAGCGTGAAGTTTAGTGGTTCTAAATGAACAATGAGCAACAACGAGTAGTGCTTTTACCATCATAACCCTTCGGGCCGTGATTATTTTTCCACCTAGCAGCGTTACAAGTCACTTATGTAGAATGACTACACGGCATTCCTTGTGCCTTGCCAGGTGGAAAAATAGTCTACGGCAGTGGTGATTCAAATAGTGTTAACAGGCCCTAGGATCATTTTTATCATTTACGCTGCGCTTTCTTGCAAAACTGCCTGCATATCTTCCGTCACAGAGCTAATCATGCGTAGATCAAACTTATCCTGCAAAGCTTTAATTAAATTATCTGTTAGAAATGCAGGAGCGGTTGGTCCCGTATAAATACCTCGCACCCCTAAAGCAAGTAAAGTAAGTAAAATAACAATGGCCTTTTGTTCAAACCAAGATAATACTAATGTCAAAGGTAATTCATTAATATCACACTCAAATGCTTCAGCTAATGCTAATGCCAACTGTATTGCTGAATAGGCATCATTACACTGACCAATATCCAACAACCGTGGTATACCATTTATGTCACCAAAAGGCTCTTTATTGAAACGATATTTACCACAGGCAAGTGTTAGAACCAGTGTATCTTCCGGTGTTTGGGTTGCAAAATCTTTAAAATAACTACGCTCAGCACGACTGCCATCACACCCACCCACTAGGAAAAAGTGTCGTATATTGCCTGCTTTTACTTGATCAATGACTGCTGACGCTGCTGTCATTAAAGCATTACGTCCAAAGCCAATGGTTATACGCTGCTCAATTTCGGTACTGGTAAAACCTGGCTGCGCTTGCGCACAAGTAATTACTTCAGCAAAATTTTCTTCTTCAATATGTTTTACACCTGGCCAACCAACAATACTCCGAGTAAAGATACGTCCTGCATATTGTCCAACATTTGGATTTAATAAACAGTTCGATGTCATCACTATTGCACCAGGAAAATGAGCAAACTCCTGCTGCTGATTTTGCCAGGCACTTCCGTAATTACCAACTAAGTGAGCATATTTTTTTAGCTCGGGGTAGGCATGAGCTGGTAACATTTCACCGTGAGTATAAACGTTAATACCAGTCCCTTCTGTTTGCTGAAGAATCAGTTCCAAATCACAAAGGTCGTGGCCAGATACAAGAATACACTTACCTTGTACAGGCTTGACGTTAACTTGTGTTGGCTCTGGGTGGCCATAGGTTTCTGTTTCACCGTGATCGAGTAATGCCATAATTTTGTAGTTAAGACGACCTATTCGCATTGCGGCTTCAAATAAAGCGTTCTGGTCGATGGGATCACTACCTAGCCATGCAAAAATAGAGTGAAATGCGCCCGCAACATCCTGATCCGTCTGTCCTAAAACCCGCGCATGTTCCATATAAGCAGCTGCGCCCTTCAATCCATATAAACACAACAGCCGAAGTCCAATCACATCATCACTGACATCACCCTGCCCACGGTTTACTGCAACTTCAGGTGCTAAAGCTGCTATTTCTGCAGCAAGCTGTTCGGGATCATTTGTTGAAAGAGGCAATGCAAAAGTGGCTACCAAAGGCAAATTGGCAATAGACTTTCCTTGTGCAGCAACGAGGGTTTGTAACTCGTGTCTGAATGTCTGAGCCTGCAGTGCATACTGTACTATTCGGATAGGGTCAAAGTTGACATTCGTCAGCGTTGAAAAAAATGCTTTTGGCACCCAGGCATCAATGTCAGGTTTAATAATACCCAAGCCTCGCGCCAATTCAGCCCAGTATGATACACCCTGCAAGCAATAGACTAGAACATCTTGCAGGTCAGAAACCTCTGCTGTTTTTCCACACATGCCCTGGGCAAATGAACAACCCTTACTGACGGGTGTTTGAATGGTTTGTTCGCATTGGATACAAAACATTTCAAGCTCCTGATTAAGCTAGTGATCAATCAATAATATTAACCAACAGCTTTAGCAGAAGTTGTGCCAACCGTATTTTAAACCATAAAAAAATAAAGTCTGTATAAAACAGTGTTTTAAGTAAATGCAGTCAAAATCAAAACCATAGCTGATGTATTATTAACAATAGATACGTTGTCATTATCACAACAAAGATGCTGTCATTAATACAACCGTTAGCTTTACTTTAATCCAAGTTTTTTGCCCAGCTTATGAAAATTCCCTCGATCCATTTGTAGAAAAGCAGCTGCTTGATTCCAAACCCCATTAGTCTTTTCTAAAGCATGTCTAATTAAAGCCCGTTGGTAATCCTCAACCGCATCACGCATAGCAACTGAGCTGGCAGGCAAACTCACCGTTACTTGTTCATCATCATGCCCACCGTTCAACTCAAGCCCCAAATCTTTAACCATGATTAATGCCTGGCCTCGCTGAATCACCCTCAAACCTGCACGCATTAAAGTATGCTCAAGCTCCCGAACGTTACCTGGCCAGCTATAGTCCTCTAAACGATTAAGTGCTTGAGGATGAATATGAAGACGATCAAGCTTAAATTGTTGCCGCACCTTATCGAGAATATAACCCGCTAATACAGGAATATCACCATCCCGCTCCCGAAGACTCGGCACCCAAATTGGGAAGACATGTAAGCGGTGAAATAAATCGGATCGAAAGCGGCCTTCCATCACTTCCTGCTCAAGTTGACGGTTCGTGGCAGCGATTACTCGTACATCAACTAAACGATTCTGATCAGCTCCAACCCTTTGCACTTCCCCCTGCTGAATAACACGCAACAGTTTGGCTTGTAGTGATAAAGGCAATTCACCCACTTCATCCAGAAAAATTGTGCCACCATCTGCCAGCTCAAACTTCCCTGCACGATGACTTGCAGCTCCCGTAAAAGCACCTTTCACATGACCAAACAACTCGCTTTCAGCAATCGACTCTGGCAACGCTGCACAGTTAACATAAACCATCGGTTTATCCGCTCGCGTTGAGCCTGCATGTACTGCATGAGCCACAAGTTCTTTACCTGCGCCTGTTTCACCCTGTATAAGCACTACAAAATTTGACTGGGCGACAAGTTGGATATTATCTCTAAGGCGCTGTATTTGAGGGCTTATACCTACAAGCTCCCCACCTTTATTCCGTGCTTCTTCAATCAAGAGTTTGTTAACACTCTGCTGATGTAAATTCGCCTTTTTTAATGCATACATTAGCCTGACATTGCGAATAGTTGCGGCGGCTAATGCCGCAAATGTTTCTACTGTAACATCCTCCACTTGATCAAAAGCCCCTACATCAATCGCATCAAGCGTGATAATGCCAACCTGCTTTTCTTCTACATACAAGGAACAGCCCATACAAGCATGAACTTCTGCAGTGCAGTCTGGGTCTTTTTTAAATAAGCCATCAAAAGGGTCAGGTAGCCCACAGTTTGCAGTAAAACGAACTGGTTTACGGCTTTCCATTATGGCTTTTAACCGAGGGTGTGCAGCAGGGGAAAAGCGGCGTCCCAGCACATCTTCTGTGAGTCCATCTGTAGCAACGGGATGCAATAGTCCTTGTTCATCAAGAATAAATAGCACACTGGCATCACAAGGTAATACTTCATTAAGCGCATGAATCAACCGCTGATAATGGTGTCCCTCAGGGAGATGTATATTGAGATCTAGCGCGATTTGCAGCAGCGCTTGGGCAAGAGCATTTTGCATAAGAAAAGTGACTTTTGTCGTTAAGGCATTCAACTGTTGTATTAATTACAACAAACAATCGAATCAAAAGCCAACACTGCATTTATAATAAATGGGCTATACGGCATTTCACCTGGTTTTATCCAGCTTCATTTTTTCGTTTACCCCCAACAAACTATTGGCATAATAATTGACTACACGAGCTTAACTGTAAATATCAAGATCAAGTATTAAGGGTTCCATGATTAATATTATTGACCGCCAATACGAAGCTCGTATTCACCCACTTATTCGATTAGGTTTTCGGCCTTTTTTTCTGTTTGGCGCACTGTATGCGGTTATAGCTCTAGGTATTTGGCTTTGGTCCTTTCGATATGGCCAGCCAACCTGGTTAACTGCACCTGCTTTATGGTGGCATGCCCATGAAATGTTTTTTGGTTTTGCAATGGCCATTGTTGTCGGTTTTTTACTCACTGCTGTTCAAAACTGGACAGGAATTCAAGGAACCAAAGAAAAAAGGCTTTTATTAATCATTACTCTTTGGTTAATACCTCGTCTTTTATTTTGGCTGCCTGTTCCCTTATGGGTAGTGGCTGTACTGGAAACGCTGTTTATTGCCTTTGCCTGTTGGGAAGTTGGGTATCGTGTCGTTAATGCCAAACGTTGGCAAAATCTACTTTTTTTACCCATGCTGTTTATTGCCATACTGGCAAATCTTGCCAGTTATGCTAGTGTACTGAGGATCTGGGATATTCCAGTGCTTGCTATATGGCAGGCTGTTTTATGGTGGTTTATTTTACTTATATCGATTATGGCTGGTCGTGTCGTACCTTTCTTTACTGCACGAAAACTTAACTGTGATAAACCTCAGCCTATTCTGTGGCTAGAATTAATTGCCAACTTGTCACTGCTTTGTCTCCTTGTATTATGTTTCTTTCCTAATTTAAACCAACTCTTTTACAAGTCACTTCTATTAATCGCTGGCTTATCTCAACTAATTCGTATGATAAGATGGTTAGGCTACCGTACCTTTAAAGAGCCACTGCTATGGTCTCTCCACCTGTTTTATTTATGTATTCCTTCAGGCTTGCTAATAAGTGGACTGACTCATAACCCCTGGATTCAGCATACCATGCTCCACATTTTCGCTATCGGTGGATTGGGTGGCATGATACTCGCCATGATTCCACGAGTATCTATGGGACATACTGGTCGCGATATTTATCAAGGCCCTTGTTTTTGGCCTGCTTTTGTTTCATTAATCGCCGCAGTTTTTATCCGCACTGTTGGTGTCATTCTATTTCCTACTCAGTTACAGTCACTATTCCTGCTCGCAGGAATATTTTGGATGATTAGCTTCACACTTTTTGCCATCGTATTTGGACCTATGCTTATTAAACCCAGAGCAGATGGCCAACCTGGCTAGGGTCTGTTAACTTTTATTCGTCAAAGCTACGCATTATTTTTTACCCTGTATAAAGTATATCTTTAATTCTTTTATTACGTTTTTATGTATATAAAATGACATCAATTATATCAATAAAAACTGTTTTATTTGTTATAAAAAAGAGTGTAGTGTTATTGTGAGATTGTATTTTTATGGCTGTAACAATGCGTATACTGCTAACTCACCTCATGCTGACATCATAATTATACCTATAACGAAGGGTATAACTAACTTGTTAGTCAAACCCCTGTCAGCAGATAGCTGTATACGATAAAGCACACCTCTTTTTAACTAAGAGCTTTTGTTTTACTAGAAAGGTAATCATTTAAGGAAAAGGAGCCACGAATGGAACTGTGGATCACCCAAGCAGTGGTCATCGCTGCTTTATCTGTTTGCGTTTTTATAAGTGCAAGCAAATCAAAAGACATGCATATGGCCTTTATTTGGGGATTTAATACCCTACTTCCAGTGTCACTGGTATACTGCTACTTTGGCCAAGGTGACTTAGCTCACAAAGCTTTAATTATGAGCTTTGTTATTATTTACCTGATACGAATGAATATCGTATTAACTGTTTGGTATGAAAATACGGCTGCTGCTAAATTAAATGAAATTGTTCCACCCAAGCAGTTTGCGTTACTTTCCATCGTACTTGTTAATGTTTTTGGCTGGATCTACTGCTTACCCTTCTACTGGGCAGCTGATATGCATGGACCTTTCACCTACCTGGAATATACAGCAATTATCGTTTATATCATTGGTAGCATCTGGCACTTTGGCAGTGACTATCAGAAGCGAAAATTCAAACAGAATCCTAGTAATAAAGGCAAGATCATTAATATTGGATTCTGGCGCTATTCACGTCATCCAAACTACTTTGGTGACTTTTTAATTTTCGTCAGCTTTGGTTTGTTGGCTGGCAACTGGTGGGGAGTGGTCGCACCACTAGCTAACTTAATGCAATATCTAAGTGATGCGATTCCTAAAAGTGAAGAGATGGCAGAAAAGCGTTATGGCAATGACTGGTTAGAGTATAAGAAGAATGTCAAGTGCCTAATCCCTTGGGTCTATTAATCAATACCCAGAGCGAAGTATTTAGTGCTTACCTACTCTGCTAAATATCCATGACGACCCATCAATCACTGAAACAAAAGCTGGTAGTTTATTCCTGACTCGCTGGCATTGTTTCACTATAACAATGATTCGTGAAGGGTATACCTAGATAGAGTAAGCACTAAAGATTGCGTATATATAACAATACTGTGGACACTTTTTGGCTGAGAGTCGTAGGTTGTACCAAAGATAGAAACTGCGAGAATGCGGTTATCAACGTCGTATTGTCACAGGAATCTATCTTTGGAAAGCATAGTAAAAACGGTTTTACGCTCAATGTCCAACGTTAATAAACCTCAACGCACATTTATAGCCGCATTGTTGACGACATTAATCGTATTTCAAGGCAAGGCAACCTATAGAAATATGAACCGTTACAGTGATATGAGTGAAAAACGTTTTAGCCGTTGGTATAGCCGGGCATT
>NZ_AUAF01000126.1 GCF_000428585.1 Zooshikella ganghwensis DSM 15267
GCTATTGCCGAGGAGCATTTAACGGCCACCCCAGTCACTTATTAATATAACCGCCCAGCAGCGCTGTTATATCAATTAAAGTGGCTACCGCAAGTTTCACAACAGTAAACTTGCCCAGGGGCTTCATCGCTTGACTGCCGCACCCTTGTGCCCTTGGGGTATAAAAACCCTTCGTTTTGGGTATACTATGATTTTATTTTTCTAAAAATGAATAATAATATACCCAAAACGAAGTTCTTTAGTAGGCTAATATCGGCTGTAAAAACAAGAAGTAACAACCACAACTGTTTTAAAAGTGCTAGCTGGGCCACCAAGCGATGAAGCCCTTAGGCAAATTTACTACTGTGGAGCTTTCAGTAGCGACTGTAATTGACATCACAGCACTATTGGGGGTTAATTAAATAAGTAACCAGGATCGCAGTTACGTGCTGCTCAGCAATTGTTCCTCTACATAACATGCAAATCATTATGCATCAACTGCATTCCCACCATTCATGGCAGTCAAGAGCTTCGATCTCGATGCCCATTAGAGAGTAATAAACCCCACTTATGTATTGAACAGACTAGTACAGCATTGCTGTCCCGTTAAGGTAAACGCTATGGGTAGCACGCATAAAACTGGTTTGTGGAGGGTATATATAACCCGTTAAACCGACGCCATAATACTGTAGGATAATACTCACTTACTCTTAACATTTAATGCATTAGTAATACCTTTACTAATCACTACCAAGTTACAGCTTCTCAAGCGACAGAAGATTAATGTTTTTAAACATCAGTTCCTGAATGTTTGTATCGGACTCTAATGTAACCTTTTACATCCTTGCCTATTCTCCTCACTATACTACCTCAAACATAATACCCTTACTGAAGTTTTTTTATAGTCTGCCTTATCAGATAGGCTATGTTATCTTGTATAACTAGGGCTGCAATTAAATGTTCTAATGAGACCCTTATGTAGCAGGTTGAAAGGATATATAGATAATTAATGACAAAAAAGACAATAAGCTCTAAAAAAAGATTGCTCTAAGGACATATAAAAAGCAAATTGAATTGGCACCAATAAGTAACCAGTGTTAATATTGTTAGTATAGACTTATTCTGTTACCTCAAGTTATAGCAAAGGTTGACCAACGGCCCTGAACTCAGGTAGAGTACACCCTTATTCTTTCAAAGGGTTATGTTGTTGAAATAAGCAAGGTTGCTAAGCACTGACAACAACTCTGCTACTCTACAATTGTATTCCTGCTTGGTCATACCATTAGCAGTAGCTTGTGTATATGGCTAGTAGTTGTCGTTGACAGTGTGTTTAACACAAGGTATGTTGCAACTTGCACAACATAATAACCCAAGACACTGAGTAGTTATTGGCTCCACGTATAGCCAATATAACAATTTAGTTTGGTCGTATGAATACATCTATCCTGAAAGCTAATCTATAGCTGGGAATGATACTTTGCACTCAGAAACTTCTGAAATCTTACGACTTAAATTTAGTAATCCAGTGTCTTATACCTACTACAAAGGGGCTTTTGGTATTGTTGTCAGGCAAAACGTTTTGAGCATATATAAGATAAGTATCTCAAACGATATTGCTAAATGATAACCACTAGAAGAGCTTTTGGGGTGGGTGTATTTGCGCGTAACAAAAGCCGTAAAAGGTAAAAATAACCTCATAAGTTATACCTTGTTAAGCTGCTTGTTGCACGTAGAATATGTAAATTTGTATTAATTTTTGAATTTTTATTTGTTTAAAACAGTGCAGCCAGGATTAATTTGCAGTATTCATTTAAATCATATTTTTATGCAAGTAAGGGCAACACACCCTACCATGTTAGTTTATGATTTAAAATTTAATGTTATGGCTGAAAAAACTAAGATCATTATTGGGTCAAATAAGTCTTTTAAGTGAGTGTTAGATGAAAAAATATTTATGCTTGCGCGCTCGTAACAGTCGTGATGCTAAATTAGCCATTAATATACACCAAGGTAAAGTTATTCGAAGTAATCCAGATGCTGACCCAGCATTTCGCAATATGCTAGAAGCATTGACTAATAAGGGCTTAAAGCCTGAAATTGATGATTGTCGACTTTTCTGTTTTTTAGTTGAAGACCCGAAAAACACTGATTTCTACCAGTTTAATGAAGTTGAGCTAGAAATCTCAGATGACTGGTTTGAAGCAGAAAAATCCAAAGTAAGACATTTGGTAGGTGCCGCTTATTGTGAAGCTACAGCTAAGCTTGCTGATGAAATTCCTATGAAAGACCAAAAACGTAAGATTAAATATCAAGTACCAAAGGAAATGATCTAGCTTCTACTTGCTTTGCGGCGCGCATTCACTTTATTTATAGCGCGCCTAGTTTAATAGTCATCTGCATACTATTCCATTTATCCTCTCTGCTTACTTGGTAACCATTGAAGCTAAAATGCTTTTAAACGTCGCCATTTCTAATTGATAACCCAATATTTTAAGCAGTTGCCCAGGGTATCTTTTATCCGCAATAAACGCTACTTGACTGATCGGCCCAATAGCCGCACGACCAAAGTATATTGTTAAGTTTTGATCCACTTGATGATAATAGAGCTGCTCACGTAGCATATAACCTTTATTATTTAATGCTAGACGCCAGATATATCCATCATAAATATTTTCAGGCTCAGGGTCACTGTCACGCTTCATAAACATGATTAGCGGATAGTCTGCAACCGTATACTGGCTTTCATCAAACACATGAGCAAAATGTTCTAAGTCGAAGTCGTTAGCGTACATTATATTGAACAAAATGCCAGACTTATCAGGAAATACAATTTGTATTCTTCCCCTACGCTTCTGGTAAGCCCTCCCTTCTGCCGGTACATTAAAGTGATAAGGCCCTATACTGACGGTACCCGATAATATTTTAGCTGGGCTGAAGTTAGATAAATTTTCTCGTTCTGCTACTTTATCACATGCAACACCACTACACCGAGGACTAAAGTCTTCATGGCTGGGCGTCAGTGAACATGCGGTAACAAACACCGAAAAAGCTGCGACAAGCAGTTGTTGATAGACTCTTTTCATTTACTCAGTATCCTGTACACAACGACTACGCTATACACTGTTATACGCCCATTATCATTAGCCCTTTCTGAGACTGTCAATTGATCACCAACTGACGTACAAGCCATCGTATACTCTTAGCGAAGGATGTTTAAAACCAATAACAAATCACTAATCCTCTAACAGAACGAAATTACCTACTTTACGCATGGCTTACTAGAACTTCCCATTTAATAATTTTTCTGGCATCAAATCCACCAAGCAGTCCTCGTCTAGCGATTTAATTATCCGTACTTGATATTCACTACAGAGCAATTCAAAAATAGCGATTATTTGTGATAACGAGGAAGCTCTACACAAAGAACCACAGTATATAAGGGACTACATAGAACTAAACAGCTACTACATATTAATATAATCAACCAACAGCACTGCTTTACTAATTAAAGTCGCTACCGCAAGTTTCACAGTAGCACCTTAAGTTTTATAAACACTCGCCGGGTTATGAATACAACGCTTAAACAGCTATCACAGAAAAAAAGCATAGTGGTGCTCTTTATCCTACATTTGTCTATGCTGACCTTATAACACTCCATAAATCAACTGAAAAACATTAAACAAGGCGAAAATAATACCAAAACTAGATTAATACCTATCAAAGCTAGCTTTCCAGACAGCTCACAGGCATCATCTATTAACTAACTATGAGTTCTTCTTTTTTGCTGATTTTTGCCTTGTATTTGCTTTGCCCCTAACCTTTTACTACCGCATCTATACGCAAAGAGTCAAACAATACATATTCAACAAGCTGTCATAACTTGTTTTTTATGCGTTATACTTGTAGGTATGTAACTTAAGATAGTGGTGAATGCTATGTTTTCACTTTATGCAGAACTACAAAACATACTTGGTTTGTTGCTTATTCCATACGCTATATACTTACTCTTACGCATTTACTGGCAAGAAAGACATACACTCTAAACCAGTAAATGTGTCGCTATATAGCCTTATCTTATGCTACAGCAAATATCTCACTATTGCTCCAAGCACCAGTCAATGAGTGGTTGGGGCAATACCCTAGGTAGATGAACACTTATTACAGAAGACCAAATGCTTCTCTTGAGTTTTGTGCACATGTTTCAGCTAGTTCTTCTATAGCAACGCCTCGAATATCAGCAATGATTGATGCAATTTTAGGTATATTCAATGGTGAGTTTCTTTCATCTGGCGCAAAGGCAGGAGGCATATTTGGTGCATCTGTTTCCAATACTAGAGATTCTACTGGCAATGTTTTCACTAAAGACCTTAACTTAGTCGCTCGATCAAATGTGACTGCTCCTCCAAACCCAAGCTTATAACCCATCTCTATTAGTCGGTGTGCTTGTTGACTACTTCCCGCAAACGCATGAATAATACCTGTTTTTGTAACCGGATGGTCTTGAAGTATTTTGGTCAATTGGTCAAAGGATTTACGTGCATGCATCACTACAGGCAAGCTATGTTTTTCAGCCAACTTAACCTGCTCAACAAAGTAGTGAACCTGGCAGTTAACATCTAACTCTTTCAGCATGTAATCAAGACCAATTTCACCCACCGCAACAATGCCTGGATGCTGTTGAGCGAGCAAGCTATCTAACTCTAATAAGTGTTGCTCCATATGTTGAGCTAAAAAGTAAGGGTGCAAACCTATCCCACCCACACAGGTTACACCTGTATTCTGACCAGGAATTAAACGTAGCAGCCCCAGTAACTTGGCCCAGTTTGCCTGAGTGATCGTTGGAATAAATAGACTGGTTACCTGTTGCTCAGCGCATTGCTCTAAAAGCTCCATACGATCTTGATCAAAGGCTTCGAAATCAAGGTGGCAGTGACTATCAAAATACACGACAGGGTAGCTCCTTTGACATGAAATAAGGCAATATAGCCGACTAGTATAGCTAACTTTTAGCTATTTTATGCGTTACACCTTTCTCAAACGATAACATCCAAGATTACACTCAAGAGGTTAGAACTTACTCAGATGCTTTACCATTCAAATCTTGTAATGCCTGAATCCCCTTTTTGCGCCGCTCTTTGATAATAGCAATTTCGTCCTGAAGCTCTGCTCGACGTCTTTTACTTTTTTCATTATCTAATTCTTTTTCCAAGGATTTTTGCTTTTGTTTCAATTTCTTTAGCACTTTTTTTATAGAGTTTTGCTGTTCCTTTTTCTCTGTATAAGAACTATCCAAAAAAGCTTTAACTTTATTTAAACGTCTAATTAATTTTTCTTTCATAAAGAAGCTTAAGTTAGTTAAATCATTTGAAATAAGCTACATGCCTAACGTGGCCCCTTATGCTTTTTAAGGATTGCCATAAGTTCGTCCTGATCAAGCTCCATTTCTTGTTCTGCCAGAATAATATCACCTGTTGCACGCCGAAAGATACCAATAACACTATCCACAAGATTATTACAAATAGAGTGGACATAACCACTATCATTAATCAAAGAACTTGCTACTAAAGGATCAATGCGATGCTTACGTATTAACTGCTCCAATGTTCCATTGCTACCAATATCCTGTTTAGCAATCGCTAACTTTATTAAATCAGTTTTTGTAGACAATTCGTCAGCATCAGATAATAACCGTAGTTCATAAATTTGTTTCAAAATAATGATCACACGAAGCCTCAGCAGATCATATTGTTCCCTTACTACCTCATCATCTGATCTTACATAGTTTGCTAAGTTTTTGTGAAGATGCTTTATATCTTTGATGGCATCAACAATTTTTCTACAGGCAAGCTTCAGAGAGAATACTTGCGTGCTTTGTTCCACACTAAGCCCCGCTTCAATTTGACTACCATAACGTAAAATATCAGCATAAATACCTTTTATATACCGCTGGTATAATTCATCAATACTAACGGTGACCAGCTCGGTTTTAAGATTTAATAAGTCTTTCAGTTCTTTAGTTTTTTTTATATCTAACGCTCTTACAAATACTCCCAAAGAGACTATCTGATAAGCATTTTGAAATAAATGAACAGACTCTTTCACCATTGCCTGAATAGCTGTTTCAGGATAGTTAAGCGAAACTTCATTTAAAAATTTTGCACGGTGAATGGCCTTGCCTTCCGTACTTATTGATACGCCATTACCCTTAAAATCAGGCAACCAATTTACGAGCATTTTCACTAAATGGCCTAAAAATGGTAGCAATACAACAATACCAATCATATTAAAAACTGTATGAAAAAGTGCTAGTTGCAATGTGTAATTATTCGAATCAATTCCAACAGCACTAGATAAATGACTGACCACCCAAACCATCTGATCTATAAATAATAAAGCAATGGCACCTGTTGACAGGTTAAATACTAAATGTGCTGCTGCCAATCGTTTGCCTTGGATATTGGCACTCAATGCCCCCAATATTGCTGTAATTGTTGTGCCTACATTTGCACCAATAGCAACAGCGAGCGAGTTTTCGTAGCTGACCTGGTGTGAAGCTAATGCAGTAATAATTAAAATCAACGTAGCATGGCTTGACTGCATAACCACCGTAGCAATAATGCCAATCAACGTATAAAACAAAAGGCCTAAGATGCCTGTCATTGCATACTGAGATAAATCCACACTGGCTCGAAATGCTTCAAACCCCTCCTTCATATAATGAATACCTAAAAATAACAGACCGATCCCAATAAACACATTACCAATACCTTGCAATGCTTTATTTTTATCGAATAAGAATACTAAACCAAACACAAGAAAAGGCATCGCATAGCTACCAATATTGACTTTTAAGCCAAATGCAGCTACCAACCATGCACCTGTCGTGGTACCTAAATTGGCACCAAATATGATACCTATCCCTTGGCTTAGACCTATTAGGCCTGCACTTAAAAATGATATTGCAATAACCGATACTAAAGAGCTTGACTGAAGTAACGAAGTCGAAACTATGCCAAATGTCAAACTTTTCCACATTTTATTTGTAGAAAAATGGAGTATTTTTTCTAAAATACTTCCTGTAAAAGCCTTAAACCCTTGTTCTAAAAAAATCATTCCGAGCAAGAAAACAGCTACACCAGCAGAAACAACCTTAAAGTCAGGGCTTATCCAAAAGCCATAGGCAAGTAAAATAAGAATGGTAGGCAGTAAAAGTTTTTTTAGCATTAAATAATGGTTTCTCGCCAAATAGTATTTGGTAATGCTATTTTTTTAATAGGCTAATCTATTTCATATATGGCATAAAATTGAACATGTCCAGTTATTGATTAAATATACCTAACTGACTGGCATTGACTTTTTTATAGCCAACAGCTTGGGAGACAAACTGGTGGTTGACCCAAAGCATAGCAAAAAAACCAAGAGTAATAAGGCTATTTACCGAGGAATAGCTGATCCCAAAGCAATGTCGAAGACAGAAAAGCAAAAAGTTAAGCGCCGCTATGAGCGTGAATTAGTGAAACTTCAAATAGAATTAGTCAAACTGCAGGAATGGGTAAAACAAAAGCATCTTAAAATTGTCGTGATCTTTGAAGGTCGAGATGCTGCAGGTAAAGGCGGTGTTATTAAACGCATTACTGAGTTTTTGAGTCCACGAATTTGTAGAGTCGCAGCACTACCTACCCCAACAGAACGAGAGCGCACTCAGTGGTATTTTCAGCGTTATGTCGATCACCTTCCTGCGGGTGGAGAAATTGTCCTTTTTGACAGAAGCTGGTACAACCGACTTGGTGTTGAAACGGTAATGGGTTTTTGTGATGAACATGAACTCATTGAGTTTAGTCGCTCTTGTCCAGAATTTGAGCGAATGCTCGTCAGGTCCGGTATTATTCTTATCAAATATTGGTTTTCTGTCAGTGAAGAAGAACAGCGTAAACGATTTGAGGCTAGAATCAATGATCCTTTAAAACGCTGGAAATTAAGTAGCATGGATCTGGAGTCTAGGCGTCTTTACCATAAATACTCAGAAGCAAAAGATAAAATGTTTGCGTATACCGATATAAAACAAGCGCCCTGGTACGTCGTGGATGCCGATGATAAAAAACGTGCTCGTTTGAATTGTATTGCACACTTATTAAGCACCATTGACTACAAGGACGTACTTCCTAAAAAAATACACTTACCGGAACCAGAAGAAAGCATTAAGTATGTAAGACGCCCCTATCACGAACAAACATTCATACCAGAAATATACTGAGAACTAACCATTTTCTGGCTGCTATTCGTGACCTTTAACCTTAAAATCAGCATGGTTAATTTAAAACCAATCCAATACATACCAGTTAAGTAATAGCTTAATTAACACCTACTTATTTCATTTGCTCGCCACTGAGGAAGTGTGACAATATGTCGCACCTTAACGGCTGTTTATTATTACTAATACTTCTATAATCGGCGTTGAAAATGATTATCGTATCTAAATGGCTTACAGCAGAACGCACAAGTACTTCACTGGTAGTATTAGGCTTAATTTTGTTAGCCGTTATTATACTGCCTCGTTGGTTGTTAAAAGAAAATAACGCTTTTGTTAGTACATCAAGCCAACACTGCCAACTAACGACTGAACCCTGCTTGCTCACTAATTCATCACCTGTATTTACACATTTACAGGTTACGCCCACGTCGCTGCCTTATGATAAGCCAATAACGTTTAACGTTAAGCTTGGCCAGATTACAGATCAAAGCCAAGTTGCGGATCAAAGCCGGGCTACAGATCAAAACTATGTCACTCTGCAATTGGTTGGTAAAACAATGAATATGGGGTTACTACCGATCAAGCTAAAGCAGATTGCACCTCAACAGTTTGAGGGTAATGTCATTCTTAGTTACTGCACCATTGATCCCAGTATGCAGTGGCAGGCTGATATACGGCTACATACCCCAACAGGTATACACCAAATTCTAATTGATTTAATACCTAACGATGACACCTAAGAAAGCTATTCTTGCTGCACAATATTTACTAATACTTGCGATTATTATTACGGCTTATTTTCAGTTTTTTTACACTGAATCTTTACCCACCTCCCATCATAACCTAATGATTGATGAACAAGCACCAGACTTTACGCTCCACTCTGCCCAATCAACCGTTTCACTTTCTTCGTTTAAAGATAAGCAAGCTGTTGCTATTTATTTCGGTTACACCGCGTGTCCTGATGTATGTCCAACAGGTCTAAGTCAACTAGCAAATGCAATTAAACGTCTAACAGCCAGCGAGCAAGCACAAATTCAAGGACTAATGATTACCCTTGACCCTGAACGAGACCCTGCTGACACGGTTAACACCTATGCCCAATTCTTCTTACCTGAGTTTAAAGGGTTAAGTGACACTTCAGAACGCATTAGCAATGTGGCGAGCCAGTATCGGGTGATTTATCAACGTCAGATGATCGAAGGTTCAGCTTTGCAGTATACGTTAGACCATAGCTCTAACTTTTATTTAATCGATAAGCAGGGCATCCTTCGTCATGTCGTGCCTCATACCATTTCAACTGAAATGCTCGTTGAAGCACTACGATCAGTACTTAACGACAACTAAAACATGGAGATATAAGAGGGAAACATGAGCATCAACCTTTCATCAACTGCACGTAAAAGCTTGTTAAGTTCAAGCCTAGCCCTCGCACTGACTATGCTGAGTCATAGTGCCAACGCAGAACAAGCTATCACTGTGAGTGATGTATATGTGCGCGCAATGCCACCAACGGCTCAAAATACTGCAGGCTATATGCAAATTCATAATCATAGCAAACAACCTGTGAGCCTCATTAAAGCTGAAAGCCCGATAGCCAAGAATGTTGAGCTACATTTGAGCAAAATGAGCGAAGGTGTAATGAAAATGTTTCAGCAAAAAGAAATCATGGTTCCTGCTGAGGGCAGCACACATCTAAAACCAGGAGGGCTGCATATAATGTTTTTAGGTTTAAACGAGCCTAGTAAAGCCGGCAGTAAAACAACCCTGAAATTAACTTTTAGCAATGGTGAGCAATTAACTGTAGATGCTTCCGTTATGAAAACACCAAATCCTAGAGGGGATATGAAGCACATTCAAAAATAACAACTAAGATAATATCTCTTACTTTCAAATATATTTTCTCCTATCGTAGGCATTACTCACGAATCGAAGGGTATAGTTACGATAGGAGTATCCCACCTCATATTTACTGACTTATATATTCCTCCCATAACCCCTGCTTGCAAAACTGCGTTGAAAACATTGCTTCATGAACGCACTACCATTTATTTGAGACTATATAATTAAACCATCATTCAAATAAATCTCTACTTTACGAATGACAGAGTCTGAACTAAAAAGTTAAAGACTTATTTTTTCATATAAAAGGAATGAGCTGTCATGCATAAATTGATGATTTTTATTACTCTTGCTGGTAACTTAATATTAGCTAAGCTCGTTATTGCTGCAGAATCCGTCACCGTTATCGCAGACGAAGCTTATCCTCCTTACTCCTATAAAAAAGATGGCAAAATGACAGGTATTTATACTGATATTCTTCGTGCAGTCTTTTACGGTATGCCTGATTATAAAGTGACGATTGAAGGCGTTCCTTGGAAGCGTGGGTTGAAAATGATGTAAGAAAGTGAATCCTTTGCGCTATACCCACCCTATAAACATGCTAACCGACCCTATATGGAATACTCCATGCCAATTCTTTCTGAAGAGGTGGCAGCATATTGCACAGATAAAGTACTTACTAACCCTCGACCTAATTGGCCAGATGATTACCATGGCTTAACGATTGGCCGAAATTCTGGTTTCGAAATTGGTGGTGACAAGTTCAAGCAAGCTATTTATGAGGGAAAAGTAAAACTTAGTGAGTCAAAAGGAAATGATAAAAATCTGCTTAAACTGATTAATAAACGTATTGACTGTTACATCAACGATGCACTGTCTATTGAGTGGGAATTAGGCAACTTGAAAAAAGCCGGAAAATATTCAGGAAGTGGTATAACTCGTGGCGCCACAGTTAGTGGCAATTTTGGTTATCTTGGTTTTACCAAAAATGCAGGGAAATTTAAGTTTCTTAATGATTTTAAAGGAAAATATCATATGCAGCTTGAAAAACTAAAAAAAGATGGAAAAGTAAACGAAATCATTAAAAGCTATACTAAGTAACATGTAATTGAATCGTTTTTAAATCATTGAGCATTTTATTTCTAACAAATAACAACCCTGACACGTTATTTTAATCAATAGCCCCAGTTACTCATCACAAGAAGCTGGGGCTAATTTTTTACATTCTATACCCTTCGCGAATCAATTTTATGTGCGCTATCCATAGCGCTCACCCTAAAAATCCTTCACTGTGGGTATATATTTAATTAGCGGTGCTAACTTAGTGCTCCCTTGTTGCTCTAAAACGCACCTCAGGCCAGCGCTCTTCCGTTAACGACAAGTTAACACGTGTAGGCGCTAAATACGTCAGAAACCCCCCCCCATCAAGTGACAGGTTATCGGCAGCTTTTCGTTTAAACTCTTCTAGTTTTTTAGGATCATCACACTCAACCCAACGAGCAGTATTTACATTAACAGGTTCGTAAATACACTCTACTTTGTATTCTTCTCGAAGACGGTGAGCGACAACTTCAAACTGCAAAATACCTACTGCACCAAGAATAAGATCATTATTATTCAACGGCATAAATAGCTGGGTAGCACCTTCCTCAGAAAGCTGCTGTAAGCCTTTTTGTAACTGTTTTAACTTTAGCGGATCTTTAAGTCGAACACGTTTAAACAGTTCAGGGGCAAAGTGTGGTATACCAGTATATTTATAATGATCCCCTGTAGTGAATGTATCACCAATTTGAATTGTGCCATGATTATGCAAGCCAATAATATCACCAGAAATGGCTTCTTCTACATTCTCACGATCGCCCGCTAAAAATGTAACCGCATCGGAAATTTTAACATCTTTACCAATCCGCACATGACGCATTTTCATTCCCTTGGTGTACTTACCAGAGCAAACTCGCATAAAAGCGATTCTATCACGATGCTTTGGATCCATATTGGCTTGAATTTTAAATACAAAACCTGAAAAAGTCTCGGAGTACGGATCAACCTCAGCGATATCTGTCGTCCGAGACTGAGGTTCTGGTGCCCACTTAACGAAGTCATCAAGCATTTCCCTTACACCAAAATTCGCTAATGCTGTACCAAAAAACACAGGTGTCATTTTTCCTGCTAAATACGCATCCAAATCAAACTCATGGCTCGCACCCTTAACCAACTCTATCTCATCAATGAGGTCATCCAGCAAATCCCCCAGAACCGCTTTTGCCTCATCACTGTTAAGGCCATAGATTTTGATATCGTCAGGAATACGGTGACCTTGCCCAGAAGTGAACACATGGATTGTATCCGTATACAGGTTGTACACTCCTTTGAAGTTTTTCCCCATACCAATAGGCCATGTTATTGGCGCACACTGGATTTTCAATATACTTTCAATTTCATCAAGGACTTCAATTTGCTCACGTACTTCACGATCCATTTTATTGATAAAGGTGAAGATTGGGGTATCACGCAGCCGACAAACATCCATCAACTTAATGGTCCTGTCCTCAACCCCTTTAGCACCATCAATCACCATCAACACTGAGTCCACGGCAGTCAACGTGCGATAGGTATCTTCCGAGAAGTCCTCGTGACCTGGAGTATCTAGTAAGTTAACCATACGGTCATGGTAAGGGAACTGCATCACCGATGTGGTAATAGAAATGCCCCGTTGCTGCTCCATACTCATCCAGTCTGAGGTAGCCATTCTGGAGCCTTTCTTACCTTTCACCGTCCCTGCTAACTGGATAGCGTTTCCAAACAGCAGCAACTTCTCTGTAATCGTTGTTTTACCGGCATCAGGGTGTGAAATAATTGCAAATGTTCTTCTGCGCTTTACTTCATCAACAAACTGTGTGTTTGACATAGTCTAGATCTTCACTTTGGACGCTGTTTGGTGCTCAGCCGCTCTTAAGTCAGGATGCATGGGCATCATAAAGCCAACCATTATAGCGATCTTTCATTCAAGTGCCTATGGGGAAGCATCAACCATCCTTATATATTATTCCTTTCACAAAGTATCTTGAAGCACTGCGATGTAATTGCCACAAAAATAAAACAGGCGATATCCCCCCTTTATAAATATTAAGACATTAGCCTAACGTAAAATATACAACTTATTTTTTGAATCAATATAGCGTTAATTGAACCGCTATTATTTTACGGGCACCTCTAAAAATTCTTATTGATGTATAATACATAGCAGCTGAGTAATAAGAAACGAGTGCTAGCAAAATGGTGCAACCAGGTTTTTTTGATCTGAAAGATCGTTATAACAAGCTGAATGAGCGTGA
>NZ_AUAF01000127.1 GCF_000428585.1 Zooshikella ganghwensis DSM 15267
TCTTTGCTTATTACTGACTTAATTTACCCAAATAGACGTGCATAATACATCTTTGGTTGTATTATATGCTACCCCCTAGGAATCCATATAGAGCCGATACCTAATTTCTTTAACTGTGATTGGGTGTATTTCCCTGGAAATAAAATGGCATGTTTTCCACTAAAGTTACAGTGAGTGAAAATCACAGGAAAAGTAGTCTGAAAATGATATCGTTAAATCCCGAGAGGGAGACACTAAGTCGTTGTACATAAAATATGTTTGTTTCAACTGCAGTGGCGACCATCCTTGGTCTTTTGCGAGATAAAGCGCGTCGAACTGCTTCCGTAAGCTGACAACCAAGCCTCCAGAGAGGGATTTAGGGTGTGTTCGGAAGACTTTATGTCTCTAAAACGCTTCGCTACTCGGTGGCTCTGAAGTAACTTCAACAGCACTGTACTCGGGTTCAGCAATAGCCACAAAACCAGGCTGACGGCGTACACGTTCTGTCATACGTTTTGCAAAAGGTGACAGCCGATTACGATAGGCTCCACTGCCCATGATATCAAAGGGCATAGTAATTCGTGCGAATACGAACCCTTCATTATCCGTTACAGAGTCATGTTTGGCTCCAGTACCCAGGGTTAGCTGACTACCAGGTAGCTGGTTTATCACGTTTTCCAGATGGTATTCCAGGCTGAGTTTTTGGCCGGTAAAGCTTTTGGTTTGTTCGCCTTTAAAGTGGTATAGACCGGTATATAGTCTTAACTGTTGGTCTTCATTTTCTGTGAAAAATGGTAGACGATAACCAACTTCTATATCAGCTCCTTGTAGCATTCGCTCATACTGGTGCTCAACATAGGTACGCCCATCATTGCTAGTTACTGTATGCGAGCCTATTTTCTGTTTAGTGCTACCAACCGGTAGATAGAGGTTGGTACCAAAATCCCAGTCAACCGTACGGTATTCTGCACCAAGATTAAACTGATGGAAGCCATTACCATATTCTGATTGTTGGTAGTTAATGAAACCGTAAACGCCAATTATTTGCTCATCACTAAGCATATGACGATAGCCACTACCAATACTATAGCTTTTATAGCGGCCTTTACCCTTGCTGGCATCAAACTTAATAAAGACTAAGCCATCGTCCTCTTCATAAATAGGCAACATGGAGTCTACTGATAAAGCATCTTCGTCTGATGTGAGTAATCCGTCAATGGCAATCCAAGCATCCCATTTATCAACAAGTGATGGCTGTTCTGTGTTGTCGTCAGCCAAGGTTGGCGTGACAATTAAAAAACTTAGCACAGGTAAACATGCTAAGACTGACTTGTTCATGGTAAATCCTTTTGGCGTTGTAAATAAAAAATATGCTTGGTTTGACAGAAACTATATCCACTTTGAAGGGAATAGCTGAGTTTAAGTAAGAGGATTATAGGGGGAAGTAAACATATAAATAATCGAATATCTCACAAGAGCAACATGAGACAAGTTTGGTTTAATAAATAAAGTGAACCGCTATACGTTATTTATAATTAATTGTTTATTGTGAGGAAGCAAATGATTAAATGCTTGTTCTCTGTGAAAGATATCGCAAAATTATTGCGATATCTTCTTTTGAGGGAGAAGGACATTAGAATAATGTAGGTGAGGGTGTTAGAGATTCGTTTTATAACTTGGGTGCAATAGCTAATGATACATGATCAATTTCAATATCATAGATTGGATTGGGACCATAGATAAGTAGTAATGTTTTAGCTATTTCACTTTGGTTAAGCGCGGGATTAAAGGTAAAAACAGTATTAAGTGTTGAAAACTCTTGATTTGTAATACTTAAATAATCAATAAACTGGTAGTCGAATAAACCATTTTTAAGCTCGATAAGCATTACTGCGGCTAATTTATCGCGAACATGCTGCTCATGACGACTTAACAGTCGAGCGGATACTGATAGCTGGTATTGTTGTGCTGGTTCAAGTTCAACATATTGTTGAAGTCCATCACTATAGTGTTGGCGATGAACAATACGCGCAACATTGTTATAGCAGGGCGTTTCTTCTCGATTAGGTGCAATATGAATAGTAGCATTATTACGGAAGGCATTTTGCCAATAATCAGTACCGAGATTGAAGTCACCATTTTTTACTAAATTTTCTGATTGCTGTTGTAGCTGTTGGCAGTTAATACTGAGCTCATAAAAATGCTGCTCAACATTATGCTCATCAACAGATAACTGATTATTTGGTATCGCAATAAATCTCTCAAAGACCTCACTTGCAAAGTGAGATAGTTCACGCCAGCGATAAGAGGAAATTTCCGATGCTGTAAGCGTGTTAGCTCCCCATTGCTGAGTTGCAGCTTTTTCTAATGAGTTAAAAAAGTTTTGAGCAAAGTTAAATGTGACTTCGTAAGGAGTGAGAACCAGTGTGCCTGGGGTATCCGTTAAGGCGATAAATTTATTGGTTTCAGGGGATATAATAATCATCAGATCTAACTGATATTTGGACTGAATACGCAACAGCATGTCGTTAGAAAGTGCTTGTGTACGCTTTGTTGTGTACATCAAGTGCAGACGTTGATGGATATCTTGTAATTCTAGTTCGGCATTGGCCCGTTCAAGTAAAAAGCTTGCTACTGTTTTATCTTCCTTTATGTTGATGTTATCAAAAAAGAAGCCTACATTGACTCGATGAAGCTGAGACGCAAGAAGCGCACCAGACATAAAAAAAGTAGATATAAAAAGAGCAAAATGAAAAACGTGTTTTCTCATATCGGCATCCTTTTCCAACGGCCAGTTAATAGAGGCCTGTGTTAACCTGGTAGGTTACCCTTTAATATACCCTTCGTGAGTCATTTTTAGGGTTTGCTTTCGGCGTTCTTGACCACCAAGGATGGTGGGAATGCAGTTTATGCATAATGACATGGATGTCATGTAGTAGAGCAATGCAGGAGCAATTGCCGAGGAGCATTTAACTGCCACCCCAGTCACTTATTAATATAACCGCCCAGCAGCGCTGTTATATCAATTAAAGTGGCTACCGCAAGTTTCACAGCGGTAAACTTGCCCAGGGGCTTCATCGCTTGACGGCCCAGCTAGCACTTTTTATTTCAATTAGTGCTGCTATCGCTAGCTTCACAGTAGTAAGCCAGCTCCCTAAAAAAACCTCGCTGTGGGTATAGTGTTTACTGTGTTGTTGTGTGCCCTTGGTTGTGGGCTTTGTAAATAACGCTTAGTGATAGTTAGAAAAAATAAATAAAGACAGCTGATGTAATGTGTGAAGGGTATAGTAAAGAGGGGAACAGTTTTCGTCTATTCCAGTTGCTCAAATTGTAACTCAGTTAATGAAATGTCACTATTTGTAAGCAATATGTTGCAAGTGGTATCTGTAATTTACGTAATTTTAACGCGTAGTGGTTAAGTATTTTCCGTAGTGAGTGCTGAAACGAGTTTGCTATGTGAAGTGAAACGAATTTGCAGCAAGTCTATAGTGAGGGATATTGCTAAAAAAAACAGGTGCCCTATAGACACCTGTTGTTTGTACATCTTCTGAAAAAGGGGAGACTACCCTACAAATCAGTCATGCTTATTTCCATTCCCACAACTGTTCATTTTTCCCATCGGCTTTTTCTGTCCAAACACCGATCCACTCGCCATAGGCTTTAAAGTGATTAAGGTAAAGAGTTGGGTAGGCCACATTGTGAATTCGCCCATTTTCCAGTACCCAGCGCATATCAAGTTTATCTGCATTACAGCTGCCGACAACAGCACGGTTAGTGCCTTTATACCAAGAAGGTAGTTGAAGACACTTGTTGGGGGCATCTGCAGGATGAAGCAATCCTTTACTATCGATATGCCATTTTTGCGCTTTGCTGTTGTCACATCGAGATGCGGTGACTTTACCTGCCTTAGTAGATCCTAGGCAAGCATTTAATTTGTTCATTAATGGTGAGTAGTTAGGCTTATTGGGATCATCAGGGTTATCGGGTGTGTCAGGTTTGCCAGGGTCATTATCACCATTCGGACTGCTTCCAGGGACTTTATTATTAAAGTGCTTGGCAACTTCCGGCCAGATATCTTTAATGCGTGCTGCTTGGTTAGGACCACTAGGACAGCCACCCCAGTGGTGCAAGCCTATTACTTTATTTGTTTTACTGGCGATAACTGGAGACCCAGAGCTACCACCTATTGTGTCACAATAGTAACCAAGGTTTTGGCGACTACTATTTGGCGCATCAATTTGACAGCGGTTGTTGCTATTAGAATCACTTTCAATCGAAAGCTCTTTAGGATTACCTGATCCATGTTGTGGAATATAAATTTGCTCACCTTTTACTGCATCTCTGGGATCAAGGCCTAGGTAACCGAACGAGGCAATTTTACTGAAGTCTTTCACGGTAAAGAGAGTATAGTCCAGGCTACTACTGCGACTGGTCGCGAGCATTTTGTCTGCAGGCACTTTAGTGATGTTATTTGGTTTACTGCCACGACAGCTACTGCGTTGATAGTTAAACCAGACTTCAGAGGTAGTCGTTGAGGACTGGGTTCCAATACAGTGGTTATTGGTAAACATTTTATTATCTGGTCCCACTCGCCATGCTGTACATACACTCCCGCGCATGACCAACTTTGCTACAGGACGGCTATGGGCAAATTCAGTGGGGTGCGAATCTTTATAGCACACAGCATCTTTACGCTCGTTACCGCCGCAGGTTGAAAATTCCTGAGTCATTAAGTTTTCAATAACATTCTCAGGAAATCCGCGCATATAGTGACCAATTTTAATAGAATGTTTGGTGTCATCCCAGGCATTGGCTGCTTTTAGATTATTAGGCATGATCAGCTGGATAATTGCGGTATCACCACTGACTGACATACTTGCCCACGAGGTTTTTCCATCCTCACCCAGCTCTGGGTCGTAGGTAAAACCATCACGCTTAGCATTGCTATAACGGTAGCTTTCAGTACCTTCAGGGTTTCGAACTTCGACCACAGCACCATCAGGGATATTAAACTCTGCAAAGTGTACTTTAATATAACTGGCACCTGGTTCAGAAACTGTAAATGTAGAGTTTGAGTCGAACCCTTGTTTTGGACTTAACGATAAATTTGAATCAATTTTATCCGCAATTTTAATGGGTTTAAGTGTATCAGTTTGATTGAGATTGTCTGCGTAACTATTCATTAGCACACAGCTGGATGCTAACGAAGCAATTAATAGCAAGGATGAGTATTTCATTATACGGCTCGTATCTTCTTTAATACCCGTCGCAGAGGGTATATGTTTTTAATTATTAACTATTACTGCAGTTTTCCTAAAAAGGTAAACGACAGAACAGTATGCCTTTAACATGGGAAATATGTGGTTAAAGGTGTACCCAAAAGCGAAGGGTTTTTAGGGGGAGGCATTTAAATGCTCCTGCATAAACTGCATTTTCACCATCATTGATGCTCAAGAGCACTGACAGCAAACCCTAAAAATGATTCGTGAAGGGTGTATATGCGAGAGGAGACTATAACTGGGAAGAATGTTTAACTATGTAAACCTGTTCATACTTGTATGATTTTTTGTTACATTTTTTAAAAAGTATTAATAATATCAAGTGTATAAGATGATGTATTGCCTAGTTATTATGTATACTCTTAACAACGGCTAATTAATTTTATGTGACTTAAAAAAACGATACTGTATTCACTCCAAAATACAGAAAAAATTTAATATTATTAGTATTAAACTACTCCTGAAGCAAAGTCATCCAAGAACTGAGCCATCTCAGGTTTTAAACCATTAAACTCGATACCAATTTGAAAGTCAGATGTTCTGACCACGGTATGACGAACAACCGCTCTAGAAAGAATTTTTATACTCTTACCTAGATAAACTGCAGAAATTTGCACATCTACGGCTTCATTCAAACTGTATTTGTGAGATACCTCAATAAGTGCACCACTGACTGAGACGTTCACTGTTCGGCCTACAACAACTTCTTTTGCTTTATCTCGAATCAGCACTTTCCACTTTATCCCCCTTCGGGGGTGCCGGCGTTGCTCTATGCCTTGATCTTCAGACATTCAAGAATAAACCTCTTCAGCAAATTAAAAGTAAGTATAGATCGGATATCTTGATGAGGGCTATTAAGCCGAATGACAGCAATCCATAAAAAAACCATCAAAAGGCAGACTTCTACCTTTTGATGGTTGGCTATCAGAAGTTAAATATGAATTGACTATTTTTCGTTATCAGGTTTTGTACCGTCACCGGGTTTGTCACCGTCACCGGGTTTGTCACCGTCACCGGGTTTGTCACCGTCACCGGGTTTGTCACCGTCACCGGGTTTGTCACCGTCACCGGGTTTGTCACCGTCACCGGGTTTGTCACCGTCACCGGGTTTGTCAACGTCACCGGGTTTGTCACCGTCACCGGGTTTGTCACCGTCACCGGGTTTGTCACCGTCACCAGGCTTATCGCCATCGCCGGGTTTGTCTCCATCGCCGGGTTTGTCTCCATCGCCAGGCTTATCGCCATCGCCGGGCTTGTCTCCGTCGCCAGGTTTATCGCCATCACCGGGTTTGTCACCGTCGCCAGGTTTATCATCATCACCGGGACCCTTGTCAGTTTTGACCAGCTTAACGGCATCAATATAGAAGTCGGTACCAGGCTCAGGCCCAAAAACATATAAATCAGCACGTTTTAGCTTACCTTTTGGTTTAATGGCAAAGTCTGTCGCAATATCAAACCAGGCATCACCTGTGGGTATTTTACTGGTATTGACACGTTGCCAGTGATAACCCTCATCATCGACATAGAATATTTGAATATCGAGTGTTTGAGCGGCTTTCACTTCTTTCCCTAAGCTGGCAGATAAAGAGAGTGTGTAAGCCTGGTTAGCTTCAATAAGCTCAGAACCGGCTAACAAACCACCTGCATACCAGTGATCGCGTTCAGTAATATGTAGACTGAACTGGCCGTCTTTGCCACGCTCCTGACTTTGACTTAACTTGCCCATTTTCCAAGCAGGTTGCCAGCCTTGAGTATCGGTTTCGAAACTGTGTTCAAAAACAATATTGGGGTCAGGCACATTATTATCTTTTTCACTTATTTTAACTTCATCAATAATGAGTGACTTTTTACCTTTGGGACCAAAGAGTAATAAGTGTGCTGCCTTGATTTCACCCAGTGCATTTAGTTGGAATTCACCACTTAGTTTTTTCTCAGCGTTAGAAATTTGATCAATAGCCAAGTACTGATAATAGAAAATACCTAGCTCACTTTTCAGTGCTAGCGCTGCCAGACCGAAGTCTTTTTGCTGGTCATCTGCAAGCTGGAAGTTTGCGCTGAACTGGTAGGTAGCGTCTTTTTTCAAAGGAGTTTGTATTTTTTGAATAACACCATCATAGTAGCTTGTGCGTCCTGTAATATTGACTTTGTAATCAGTGCCACAGTCTTTCGTTTCAGCTTTTTTCTCAAGTTTAACTGCTGATGTGTAATAAGCACGCCACTGGGTAAGGTCATTAAAGTCAGGCTGTTGGATGAGGTTATTTTTCAGTAAGTCCGGTTTAGGACATGCTTTTCCGGGTTTATCACCGTCACCAGGCTTGTCGCCATCACCGGGTTTATCGCCGTCACCAGGTTTATCGCCGTCACCAGGTTTATCGCCGTCACCAGGCTTGTCGCCATCACCGGGTTTATCGCCGTCACCAGGCTTGTCGCCATCACCGGGTTTATCGCCGTCACCAGGCTTGTCTCCATCACCGGGTTTATCGCCGTCACCAGGTTTATCGCCGTCACCAGGCTTGTCACCGTCACCGGGTTTATCGCCATCACCGGGTTTGTCACCATCACCAGGCTTGTCACCATCTGGATCTTCATCGGGGAATGGAACAGTGTGTTTGCGATGCTCTGAAATTAATGCAGCACGCTCTTTCCAGAGCCTAGCCATATTCGCTGTTTCTGCATCACCAATTGGTAGTCCATTAGCATCTTTAACGTCAGGTGTCGAATAGAAGTTTGCAGCATTACCGCACATGTGTGTTGTGAGTTTGCCGTTATCAAAGCCATAAGCATATTTCCATTTTGCATCACCATCTTTACTGCAATGTAGGCCTCCGACATTATGTCCGACTTCGTGCCGCCAAGCACCAGGCCATGGGGCGCCGACCACCTGAGTATAACCCGTGACACCAGCCCAACCTGCTGCACTATTCGGTGCTTTAGTGGGTGTTTGGACAACACCCACTAAATCAGGGGCTAACTTTTCAATATCACTCGCAAACCATTTTTCGGCATTATCCAAAACTTTGGTAATGATGCCCAGGTTGTGTTTGGTAGTACCGGTACCAACCAGACGGAGCTTAATACCTTTAATACCAGAGTTTTTTAATCCGCTATTAACAGAGGCAACGTAAGTTGCAGCGGTTGCTTTGATATCACCAACTTCTTTGGCTGCGGACTCAGAAAAACCTAGAAATACGTCAATAATAATATTGCCGTGTTTATCTTTTTCACCTTTTGCAGCCTTTGCTGCTGCTTTTGAATAAAGTTCAGACTGGCTGGTAGGAGGTAAAACTTCATCAATATGTTCAGGTTGTTTTTGCTTCACCAACAGGTAACGACCATTGTCCTGTGGCTGAATTAAATAAGATCCTTGCTCATTTTCAATAATACCCGTTATTTTTCCTGTTAAATGGTTCAAGGTAATAATGGCATTACTATAAGTTTCAAGGTGACTAAAGCCACTATCAAAAACCTGACCATAAATGACTTCAAGGGAGCCATCCGTTGATTCGCGGCTGATTACTCTTAAATCAAAGGCTTCGCCTGAAAATAAGTTAAGTGTAATTTGGTCTGGGAATTGGTAGCGACCATTTTGTTTATTGAGTTTCAGGTCAGCTTCACGGAAATAATCGGCATGTTCAATAATGCTGTTATTTATTTCTTGAGTATAAGTGGCTGCTGACGTAGCTGTGGTTTCACTGGAAAATAATTCTGTGGGCGCGATTGCGGTTGTGGACGTATTGCCCAGAGCTATAGGGGCTTGTATGGTCGTTGCCAACAGCAAGGGAACGAGCGATATTGTCGATTTTTTGTGGTATAACGATTTCTTCATAGTGGACTCTTCAGCTTATAAATTGAGATATATGAAACTTCTAATGCAATTTCTTAATTGGAAGCAGTTATCTTTTTAAATTAAATTATGATCTGATTTATATCCCCAGACGATTGGGTTTAGGGGTAGACGTCAAGTGATGAAAAACGCTGACAACAACCCCTAAAAGTGATTCGTGAAGGGTATAGCTTTATCGAACACTATTAATGAGTCCATTTTTTGATAAACGACTGCAGCTTGATTAAATTAATGATAATCAGGTTGCGGTTGCACCTCCTACTGTGCCACAAGTATTAGTTTTTTCTCTGCCTCCAGTCCTTCATACTAATCATAAACAGACAGTTAAAGCCTTATATCTAATTAATAGGTAGTGCAGTACTTATACAGATCACAATGGTTAATACTTTAAATTAAAAAGACGTGGTAAGACGCGATTGAATACACAAATAAAAGTGTGTAATGGATAATCAGAAGAAAAAATTGTAAATAAAAGAGGAAATTAACAGAATAGGTGTGGTCCCAACCAAACCAGTGTATTAAAACACTGGTTTGAGAAATCAAATAGGAGACGTGTTACGATTGAAAATGAGTATTGGATACTGTTTGCGAATCATTAATTAGCGCCAGGTGACTTCCAAAGTTGAATAAACATAATGAGTAGTATAACCAATGATATTACAAGCCAAATAATACCCCACATCATGGTACTCCCACCTAAAAGTTCCGCAATGTTTGTTGCATCTGAAACAACCGTACCGCTGCGCGCTATAGTATCGCTGTAAATGTCACCAGGTACATATAATACACATGAAAGCCCAATGAGCCGGAGTAAAAAGTCATTGACCCAATGTGATGCCTTAATACTTGTAAGCAATAGACAAATACCAAAAATAGAACAAAATACCAGTGCAAACCCTTGTCCTTTCAGTAACCAAGGTACTACCAATATAATCAATGCCAGTAGGCCATTAATGACCTTATCAAAACGTGACAAATGCGCGGTCCAAAACAACGCAACCCCCCAAGCTAATGAGCCAAGATAACCCGCAGTAGCCGTAATTATCAGATTACCCCCTCGATGAATCACATGACCACCTTGACGAGGGTCGAGAAAAAACTCAAGCACCTCACCACCGGTTAACAACGCTGCTATGGCATGTGAAAGCTCATGAAAGAAAACCGTCAACATCTGAAAGGGATAAATCCAAATGCTGTTCCAGCCAATAAATAGGCCACCAATAATGACTAAGCTGGCGAGTCGAGCTGTCCATAATGATGATGTTGATGTTTTGCTGGGAGGGGAAGTAGTGTTCACGTTTTGCTCTTTTCCTATCGTTAATCTGATGGTATACCCTAAGTGAATAATTTTGGGGGTTCGTACAAGAGCTAGAGTACCCAACAAGAAAGCTTTAGTGCATATTATACGCAAAATATGTATTTAAAGTTAACTTGGAGAAACAAGCTATTTTTTAAGAATGAAGGAATATCTTATGCTTTCTAGCCTATTTATTTACGGTAAGAGGGTAGTAGGTCAAGAATCAGTAATTTCCAGTCTTCAATTGTTGTAAAAATAGTGAAAATATTTAGTTTATAAAACTTATTACCCTCTCTTTTTATTGTGATTTGAATGTCCATATCGAGCTTTTGTGTTTGAACGTTTAGTCTTCTTCTTTGCTGCTTGTCCTTTTCCCTTTAAAGGCTCAAAAGCTTTCACATTGACTTGCATAATTAACTGATGAAGAGTGTTTGTCATCGGCTCCATAAAGCGTTGATAGCTAGTTTCTTTGTTGCTGATAGACGTCAGTTGCGATTCCCAATGAGCTGTCATATCTGGGGTAGTAGCAACTTCCGGTAAGCTTTCTATGAGTTGCCGGCCAGTCTCGGTCGAGCGAATTTGTTTGCCTTGTCTGGTTAAAAATTGCCTTTTAAATAATAACTCAATGATGCCAGCACGGGTGGCTTCGGTACCGAGGCCATCGGTTTCTCTTAATATTTTTTTGATTTCCGGGTCTTTTACAAAGCGGGCAATACCTGTCATCGCTGACAGTAATGTAGCATCAGTAAAAGGCTTGGGGGGCTGCGTCATGCGTTCGGCCAGCTCACCTTGTAGGCACTGAACAATATCACCTTTTTTTAAGTTAGGCAGTTTTTGTTGTGTTTCTTGATCGTAGGTAGTTTCACCTTCTTTAATTTCACTGCCTTGTTCATTGAGATTATTTTGATTATTTAGTTTATCGCTTGTTTTTTCGTTATTTTTTATAAATAATTTTTTCCAACCTAAATCGACGGTTTGTCTTGCTGTTGCGACAAACTTCCCGCCGCTGATTTCTACTTCTATTTTTCGGTCATCGTATTGCCATGCTGGATAAAACTGAGCGAGATACTGTTTTGCTATGAGTTCATAGATTTGCAATTCGCTTTTAGCTAGACGGCTTGGGTCGAGTTTCCGCTCAGTTGGAATAATGGCATGATGCGCTTCAACTTTTTTATCATTCCAGGCTTTGCTTTTTAAACTTAAGTCAGCTTCGTTTGTAGCTGTTCTTAATGTTTCGCATACATGACTGATGGCTGCCGTAACCGTATTGATTTGTATTAAGTGTTCTTTGGGTAAATAACGACAGTCGGAACGGGGGTAGGTAATCAGTTTATGTTTTTCATACAAATCCTGACAGGTGTTCAAAACTTGCTGAGCATTTAAGCCATAGCGTTTTGCGGCATCAATCTGTAAAGCGGATAAATTATAGGGGAGGGGAGCAGCTTGTTGTTTACGCTTGTTGGTGGCTGCTGTAATAAGTCCTGGTTGATCGGTAATGCGTTTGACCACATTCTCTGCGAGTTTTTTTGAGATTACTCGGCCTTCTTCATCTTGATAAGGCTGGCAGGCTTCACTGGGCTGCCATTTCGCTCTAAACTGCTCGCCTTTTTGGGTTTCCAGTAAGGCAAATACTTCGTAATAGGGTTTGGATACAAAATGTTCGATTTCTAGATCTCGTCGTACTACTAAGCCCAATAACGGGGTTTGCACTCGGCCAACAGAAAGTACCCCTTGATAGCCTGCCTTTCTTCCTTGAATAGAGCAGACCCGGCTCATATTAATGCCATATAACCAGTCTGCTCTAGCCCTAGCCAGGGCTGATGTTGCCAAGGGTATAAAATCTTTGTTATCGCGCAAACTCGCCAGTGATTTACGGACAGAGTTTGGATTTAAATCACTAATAAGGCAGCGTTGGATGGTTGAGCGTTTGGTTGCAGGTATACCGATGAAATTAATTACTTCATCCACCAGAATTTGGCCTTCTCGATCAGGGTCACCAGCATGGATGATATGGTCTGCTTGTTTTATGAGCTTACGTAACACACTAAGCTGCTTTTTGGTGTTTGCTTTAGGGACCAGTTGCCATTGGCTTGGAATAATGGGAAGGTGTTCTAGTTTCCACTGTTTGTAGGCTGGGTCATAGACATCAGGTTGTGCCTGCTCCAGTAAATGACCAATACACCAACTGACGTAATCGCCATTGCCAACTTGAATATACCCTTCTCCTTTTTGATGGGGCTTGGGGAGCACATCGGCAATGGCTCTGCCTAAACTGGGCTTTTCGGCAATAAACAGGCGCATAGGGTATATCTTGCATCACTTATTAAGCTGTTGATTTGTACAGTATGCTACCAGTTTGCTGGGTAAAGACCAAGTTAGGTTATTGTTAATGAGCTGTCTTGTAATGAATAGCAACTTCTGCAGGATTTAAGTTCTTCGATGATATCATCAATATTCTATGTCATGATTGGCTATGACCTTATATTCTCTGCCCAGTAACCAATGAGTGAATGTGTAAAAGGGTTTGTATAATGGCTGAATATATAACCAATACGAATGGTTTTTAGGTGCGGCCATCGAGTGACGAAGCACCATGAGTCTATATTAATAGGTGATTGGGGTGAGGAGTGAAGATAACAAAACCTAGAAATCATTCGTGAAGGGTATAGGATGGCTAGGAATAGGATAATTACACCTTCATCAGCTAGTGCCTTCAGCTTTTAAATGCGTTCTTTTATGCTGAATGGAGAGCATACGAGTAATGGAGTTTATTTATATGGCAACTGTTCCTTGTCTTAATAAGGATAATTTAATCATGGCTCTATATGGATTCCTAGGGGGTAGCATATAATACAACCAAAGATGTATTATGCACGTCTATTTGGGTAAATTAAGTCAGTAATAAGCAAAGAATGATCAATATCAAACAACTGGTAAATGATGAGCAATGCTACCAGTTTATTCGTCAGAGACGTTGGCCTGATGGCGTCAGCTGCCCTCACTGCCAGTCTCAACAAGTAGAAGGCAATGGTAATCATCAAAAGCAAATTGCCCGAAAACGTTATCGCTGCCTAGCGTGTCATCGGGGAT
>NZ_AUAF01000129.1 GCF_000428585.1 Zooshikella ganghwensis DSM 15267
AATACGTCTTGGTCCCCTGCATAACAAAGCGCCCTTTATTAAAGTCGTTGCTTTTAGCCAAGTAGCTGAACTCATTAAAGGTGCAAATGCGGATAAAATCGTTATAATTGAGTCAGGCAATGACGGTCCCTTCCTTGGAATGGTTTAATTTTTTTGTCAAAAAAATTGTGCCGTCATTGCCACTTGAACTCCAGTTATTCTGCTTGTTTTCTACCAAAAAAATCAAATTCTGCTCATTATTTAAGCATGCTTGCTTAAGTTAAATGGCCAAAGTCGAGCTTATCTAATACGTTGATTTTATTTAATGGGTGATTGTTGTCGCTGGTCTTAACAGACCTGGCTATTCCAGCTAAAAAACCTTCGTTTTGAATATATGATATTTTGATGTATGGTCTGTAAGATAAAGGAAGGATAGATAACGTCCGTTGTTCTGTTTACCATAAGGAAATGGTAACCAAGCCTAAAAGGGTGGATTGACTGCGTGTTTGACGGGTGTTATACAGTCTTTAGACAATGATGTTTGAAACGCAAGTTATATGAGATCATCCTGATTTTTAGATGCATAATTTTTCAATGATAACTTCGTGGCATTCAATGAAAGTTTTGTGGCATTCACTAGTTGGATTGAACACGGAAAAATAAATATCACTATTGTGTAGTATTTTTTTATTGAAAGTAACGTAAAAGACCTATAATACCTATAATGTTATCATTTTAACTGTGAGGGGGCTGTATACTGCTGACTGATGCTGCCATAAAGAGATGTTGCTATGTTGCTATGTTGCTATGTTGCTATAAAGAAAAGAGGCGTCATCAACTTACAGTAGGACGAGCGACTAACGTAATGAAAGCGTCTGTTAACCAATTTAATATGTAATAGTGCTTGTCACAATGACACTTTATACCCATAGCGAAGACAACAAATCCAAAAATTGATTCGTGAAGGGTATATTACACCCTATACAGGGTTTAACGGCTAGTTACTCATCTTGAAGCAAGTGAGGTAAGTCTGTGGTCATGGAAGATTTGCTCTGTGTAACTTATAAGGGGGCTTTTTATATTGCACCTGTTGTCTATGAAAAGTTCATTGCAACTTTACCTTCAAATCAAGATCAACCTAAAAGTGAAGTATCATCCAATGGTACGCCGGCTTTAACTGTACAGCCAGATATGGTACCTATAGGGGTTTACGTGGAAGGTAAAATTATACCCTGGGATTGTCTGGATAGCATTCACTATGAAGCATCTGTATTAGTTAGAAAAGGAGATGCTATATTCCAAGCAGTGTCTTAAATCAGAGTAACCGTATATACTATTCACTTTACATAAGCCATTTTCAATAGCACATTTGTCCAGCACTTTAGTAAGGCTTTTGAACTTGCTTTGAATCTTCCCTTGAAGACTTAGCCGCCTAGCTTTGTCGAAACTAGCTTTGTCAAAAATAGTTCAATGTGGGCTAACACGGTAACTGTATTAAAAAATAGTGTGTATCCCTGCACCTGTTTCTCAAACCCATTCAAATTTAACAAAAACCTATCTTTCTCAAGCTACCAGGGAAGGATTTATGGCGTGTTCGACGATCATTATGCAGACTTTGGGCAAGGGTAATTTAAAAGAAAATTATATGAGATTACCCTAGGGCCTGTTAACACTATTTGAATCACCACTGCCGTAGACTATTTTTTCGCCAAGCAAGGCACAAGGAATGCTGTGTAGTCATTCTACATAAATGACTTGTAACACTGCTAGGTGGAAAAATAATCACGGCCCGAAGGGGTATGACGGTAAAAGCACTACTCGTTGTTGCTCATTGTTCATTTAGAACAACTAAACTTCACGCTTCGCGCCTAGATTAGTGCTTTTACCGTCATAACAGTGATATTCAAATAGTGTTAACAGGCCCTAGCCTAACTAACTATTATTAAAGGATATGACACTTTATTAAGGGTACCTTAATGAAGACTGATCAGTCCTCTTTTTTTGGATTTATTCCATTATTAGCAAGTCATAGAGTTGCTGCGCATTTGTTAATGGGAATTGCGATCATTGTCGGTCTATGGGCATTGCGTCTTACCAATACGCAGTTTTTTCCGAATTTTGAAGTTGATGTTATCACGGTTTCTTCTGTGTGGAGTGGAGCTGCGGCTGAGGATATTCAACGTAGTATGACAATGCCGATTGAACAAGCTTTAAAAGGTGTAAATGGCATCGATAAAGTTTATGCCACATCAACCTATGGGGTGAGTTTAATACGCATTGAAGTTCAGCCGGAGACTGAATTATCAGATGTTTTAGATAATGTAAAACAAGTGGTTGATAATTTGCGCGACTGGCCTGAGGCAGCAGAGCAACCAGAAATACGCTCATTAGTACGTTATGAACCTATCGCAAAAGTGATGCTACGTGGTCATGTTAGTTTAGATGAGTTACGTAAACTGGCTTACCGCTTTGAACGACAGTTATTAGGTTTAGGTATTCGCAAGATCGATTTTAGAGGTTTACCTGAGCAAGAAATAGCAATCAAAGTTGCACCAGAAAAACTATATGAGTTAGGTATTACCTTGCAGTCACTTTATAGCTTGATCAGTCAGCGTAGTGTGGATTTACCTGCGGGCACTGCAGCAAGAAAGGAAGGAGCCAAACCTGTACGGAGTTTAAGTCAAGCACGTGACCCAGCTGCTCTGGCGGCATTACCCTTAGTGATTGATCCTGAAGGTCGCTTGATAAGGTTAGGGGATGTTGCTGATGTGGTACGACAACCAAAAGATGATCAGATTTTGTTGAGTAGTGAAGGCATGCCTGCCGTTGAAATGACACTGCTTAGAACAGAAAATGATGATACCCTTCAAGCCGCAAAAACTTTACATCAGTGGCTTTCAGCATCTGCTAATGAGTTACCCGAGGGAATTACCCGACATGTGTTTAATGAACGTTGGCAGTATTTGCAGGAGCGTATTGCCTTATTACTGAAAAATGGAGTGGGTGGATTATGCTTAGTCATTATCATGCTATTTCTATTTCTAAATGCCAGGGTTGCATGGTGGGTGACATTAGGTATTCCTGTTTCTTTTTTATCTGCATTGGCCATTTTTTATTTAATTGGTGGCACCATCAACTTGGTCAGCTTATTTGGTTTGATTATGACCTTGGGGATCATTGTTGATGATGCGATTGTTGTTGGGGAGAATACACTGCAGCGGATCCAGGGAGGGGATACGCCACTGCATGCAGCAGTAAGTGGTGCGCATTTAATGTTAGCTCCAGTGGTTGCATCATCATTAACGACAATAGCGGCATTTCTTCCGTTGCTGATTCTAGAAGGTGATATCGGCAATATTTTACGAGATATTCCGATCATCGTCATTTGTGTCATTGTGGCATCACTATTGGAGTGTTTTTTTATATTGCCTGGCCACTTACATCATAGTTTGAGTGGGTTATCGTCTCGCCGCTATAAACTACGAGAGACAATTGATAATCACTTCAGCCAGTTTCGCAATGGTTTTTTTCGTTGTTTGATCCAACGTGCCGTTCATTACCGAGGACTGACAATTACCGCAGCCTGCTGTTTGTTAGTGATTAGTATTGGCCTAGTGATTACCCAACATATTAAGTTTACTTTTTTTCCAACGATTGATGGCAATAGCTTGCGTGCCAATGTGCAGTTTACAGCAGGAACGTCTCAACAAGAGGTGACTCAATTTTTAAATACGCTGGTTCAACAGTTGCGTTACACCGAACAGCAACTGGGTCAGTCTTTTATTGATCAGGTATTGGTCATTCATCGCGCGGCTTCATTTGGTTTTCGCGGGCAAGAAGTTGAGGGGGATGAATTAGGTTCTGTAGAAGTGGAAATCAGTGCTGCCGATAAGCGATCATTTAGTGATGCTGAGATAATTCGACAGTGGCGACAACATATTGTGCTACCTGCGGGGGTTGAAAAATTTACATTAACACAGCGTCGTGCAGGTCCTCCAGGGAAAGCCATTGAGATTAAACTGACAGGCTCATCCTTAACGGATTTGAAAACAGGCTCTCAACAAGTACAAGATAAGTTAAGACAGTTTCAGGGGGTCACTAATGTCGAAGATGACTTACCCTTTGGCAAAGAACAGCTTATTTACTCAATGACACCTGCAGGGTATGCACTGGGCTTGACGCTTAATGAGGTAGGGCTTTATTTAAGAACAGCCTTGGAAGGGCGACGAATTCAAGTATTTCACGATGCCAATGAAGAGCTTGAAGTGCGCTTGCGTTTATCGGATGCTCAGCAAGATTATTTATCTGCTTTACAGCAGTTGCCTGTGGTGTTACCTGATCAGTCAACAGAAGTTTTAAGCAATATTGTCAATTTTGAGATCAGGCGGGGAGTAGACAGTTTAAATCGTGTTGATGGTGAGTTAGCGATTATTGTCAGTGCGGATGTCGATGAAAATAGGGCGAATACAAATGAAATTTTGAGTCAACTACAGCAAACGTTTTTTCCACAGTTAGCAGCAACCCATGGTATTCGCCTAAGTTACGAAGGGCGTACAGCGGAGCAAGGGAAAACCCTCGAAGATATGGTACTCGGTGGTTTAATTGCACTGCTACTGATTTATATTATTTTAGCGTGGGTTTTTTCTTCCTATAGTTGGCCGTTTGCAGTAATGATGGCTATCCCTTTTGGCTTAACAGGGGCTATTTTTGGCCACTTTATCATGGATATGAATTTGACGATTTTGTCATTATTTGGCCTGTTTGGATTAACGGGCATTGTGGTTAATGACTCAATTGTGTTACTCAGTGTTTATCGTCAATTACGCCTGCAAGGCATGGGGGTGAATGAGGCGATTGTAGAAGCGGCTTGTCGACGTTTGCGAGCGGTGCTATTAACCTCACTTACAACGATTGCGGGGCTTACTCCTATTCTCTTTGAAACATCATTACAAGCGCAATTCTTGATTCCAATGGCAACATCTATTGTATTTGGCCTGACCTTTGGCACTGTGATCATTTTACTGGTTGTTCCAGCATTTTTGGTACACGTTGAATGGTTATCAAAGACAACTAAACACCACTGGCGTGGTCTGATTAATGGATATTAATCGCGATTTAACCTTTTCATGCCTATAGTGCTTCAGCGGTATCCAAAACGAAGGGTATATAAGCTGTGAATTGTACTTAGGTGGGATGTTAACAGGGGTGGTGAATGCAACTTTTTAATTTTTTGTTACCTGAATTGTTACCAGAAAAAGCAGTGTTAAATAAGGGCCTCACAGTCGTTCATAAGCTTAAACCGCTGGTATGTATTTCCAGTGTTTTAGTTATGAGTCCAGTGAGTGTTGCTGATACCTTGTCGCTCAATGCGGCAGAAGATGCAGAACATACTGCGCTGACACTTTACCCGAATGCTGCTCTGGTTGAGCAGGGTTTTAATAAGCCGATCAAGCCTGGCGCGCAAACCATTGTCTTACAAAATATTAGTGACCAAGTGTTGCTGGATAGTTTGACTATTCAAGGTCAGGGCTATGTCAAGTCAGTACAACTTACACGACAGCCGTTAACTTATGACCAGCTGATGAAAAGTGTTATAGGCAAGTCAGTCTCTGTGTATCAGTCAGGCAATTATTTAAGCAGTAGTCGACAGGGTACGCTGTTGGCCTATGAAAATAAGCTGGGCATTGTCTCTGTTGCTGATGGAGAACACCTGCTGGTGGATTTGCGTGATCAGAATGGTTTACGTATAGCCTTACCGAAAGCAACTTTACCCAAGGCAAACTTTACACCACAGTTAATGGCTCAGTGGCAGGGTAAGGAAAATACTGAGCAGGCCAAAGTACGTTATTTGACGACAGGTTTATCCTATTCTAACCATTATGCTATTGCGATTGAACCTGAACAGAAAAAGCTCAATATTACAGTAAATACGATTTTGGCCAATAAAACACGTACCCAATTCAATCAGGCTGAAGTGACTTTGGCAGCAGGGGATCTAGGTATGCCAGCATATTCGCCAAAATTTAAAGAGCGTGCTCGTATGGAAATGGCAATGGCGCCTGATGCTGTAGGTGCGGCACCACCTGAAGCCTTAGGTGAGTTGAACTTTTACCACTTTAAAGAGGCTTTTGCTATTCCGGCCCATTCAGAGCAACAATTGACATTACTTTCTGAGCAGGGTATTGCGTATCAGCGTCATTACGAACACGCCTTTTATTCGTCCCCCTTTAGCCGACAGATGAGCAGTGAACATGAACGACCAGTAACATTGTATGAATTTACAACAGAAAGCGATTTACCCTCAGGCGAAGTGCGTGTTTTTCAGCAAGATAGTCGCGGACGCTCGCAATGGATTGGTCAATCATCCTTAGCGGATACTGGCGCTGGTCAAAAGGTTAAACTGCGGCTAGGAGAGTCGTTTGATATTGATATTATGCGTAAAAAGCAAGATGTAAAACAAATTGATAAAAACACATTACAAATTGACTGGCAGGTTGAAATTCAAAATAGTAAGACAGAAGAAGTATCTTTAGTATTAGCTGATCAGGATGCTTCTTTATTGTCGCTCTCTCTGTTAGAAGGGGCTGAAATCATTGGTCATAACCGTATGCAAGTGAAGCTTCCTGCCAAGCAGAAAACTACGGTGACCTATCGTTCTACTCATCGACGTTGAGGTGAATATGCCATCCTATCAGTCCGTTGTTGTATTAACTGGGGCGGGTATTTCCGCTGAATCGGGTATTCGCACATTTCGGGCAAGTGACGGGTTATGGGAAGAGCATCGTATTGAGGATGTAGCGACACCTGATGGGTTCAGGAGGAACCCAACGTTAGTGCATGACTTTTATAATGCTCGTCGCCAAAAGCTATTATCACCAGAAATAACATATAACGCTGCTCATAAAGCATTGGCTGCTTTTGAGCAACGTTTTTCAGGGAAGTATTTATTGGTCACTCAGAATATTGATGATCTTCATGAACGGGCGGGTAGTCAACAAGTTGTGCATATGCATGGTGAGTTATTGAAATCCCGTTGTGAAGGCTGCGGAGAGATTTTTTCTTATTTGGAAGATTTGCAGATGACGACGCCTTGTCCCTGTTGTCAATTATCTGGTCATTTGCGTCCACATATTGTCTGGTTTAACGAAATTCCCCTGGCATTAGATGCTATTTATTCGGCACTGACTTCTTGTGATCTCTTTGTAGCGATTGGTACATCTGGCAATGTATATCCAGCTGCAGGTTTTTTTCAAGAAGCTTCTCACCATGGTGCACATACCGTTGAGCTGAATTTAGAGCCATCAGTATCTGGCTCTTTATTTAAAGAGCAGCATTATGGTCCTGCAAGTGAGGTTGTACCAAGGTTTTTTGCAGAAATTGCCTGAATCTGTACCGTTTACGTCTACACTAACAAATGACTTAATCTTATTGTAAGTCGCTGTTTCGTTTTTACTTAAGGCTTGTGACTTACAGTAATTTTCTTTAGTGAAAGTTCGCATTATTTGTATGCCATAGGTAGCCTATGACACCTTTTGAGCAGCGTGTGCTGGAGCGAGTACGTTTTCTGTATGGTGATGATGAAGCGGAAGTTATTGTTGAACGCATTTGTGACTTGGTCAGGCGCTATGCGAGTTTAACAAAAGAAAAACCAGATTGCCTTTGGACTGAACAAGATGCATTTTTAATCACTTATGGGGATAGTATCCTGCATGAGGGTGAGCGCCCATTAGTGATGCTTCAGAAGTTTTTAAGTGAATATTGCTGTGATTTGTTTACGACAATTCATATCCTACCTTTTTTTCCCTTTAGTTCGGATGATGGCTTTTCAGTCATAGACTACCGAGAAGTGAATCCTGAGTTTGGTACTTGGGATGATGTACGTGCTATTAACAATGACTTTGATTTAATGATTGATTTGGTCATTAACCACGCCTCCAGGGAAAGTGTGTGGTTTATGGATTTTGTGAATGATCAGCCACCTGGACGGGATTTTTTTATTGAGCAGGATAAAGGCACTGATGTGTCTATGGTGGTTAGACCAAGAAATACCCCTTTGTTGGTGCCCGTGCATACACGTCGAGGTGTTAGGCATGTTTGGGCAACGTTTAGTGAAGACCAAATTGATTTAAATTTTAATAACCCCTCCATGCTATTGGAATTTATTGATATTTTCCTCAGTTATGTAGCTGTTGGTGCACGCTTTCTTCGACTTGATGCCATTGCTTATTTATGGAAGTCACTCGGCACATCCTGTATACACTTGCCGCAAACTCATGAAGTGGTGAAATTGATGCGGGATGTTTTAGAGCGCGTTGCTCCAGAAGTAGTGTTAATTACAGAAACCAACGTTCCGGTTGAAGAAAACATCAGTTATTTTGGTATGGGCGATGAAGCTCACATGGTTTACCAGTTTGGTTTACCACCTATGGTATTACACGCACTTTACCGTGGTAATGCTGCTTATCTCACCAGCTGGGCACAGCAAATTCCACCTTTACCCCCAGGTTGTACTTATTTAAATTTTACTGCGTCACATGATGGTATTGGCGTGAGGCCTGTAGAGAATTTACTACCGGCAAATGAAGTTGAAGAAATGATTGACACAGTGCGTCGGTATGGAGGGTTTGTCACCATGAAAACCAATACCGATGGAACGGAATCGCCTTATGAAATGAATGTTTCTTTATTTGACGCATTAATGGGCAGTCGACGTGGTCCTGATGAGTGGCAAATTCCCCGCTTTATTTGCTCGCAGATAATTATGTTGTCGATGCGGGGAATTCCTGCAGTTTATATTCATAGTTTAACGGCGACGCCAAATGATTTAGCTAATGTCGAACGGACAGGGCGTATGCGATCTATTAATCGCACACGCTGGCAACTCAAGGATTTAGAAACCCGGTTAGCTAACAGTAATACACCCAATGCAGAAGTGTTTGATACATTAAGTCGGTTATTGCAAATTCGAAAGCAGCAACCAGCGTTTCACCCTGATGCGGGGCAAACGGTTAAATCACTCAATAAAGCATTATTTATTATTAAACGTGTTAGTTTGGATCGTGAACAGATCATTTATGCATTGTGTAATGTATCTGCAGTAAATGTTGAGTTAGCCGTGAGTAATTTATTAGATGAGGGAGAACAGGTTGTCGCTGATCTAATGGGCGATAGTAGCTTAAATGAGGCTCAGGATACGCTTAAGATGTTACCTTATCAGTGCGTTTGGCTGCATGTGAGTCATCCTCATGGGAGCGTTGATGATGCGGTATGATAAATAAGCAACTCTACCCCTTACGTCTTATTGAGTAACAGCCGTTTTTCGTTAACACTGATTAGCTTGATATTCTATGCTACTCCTTGGGCAAGGAGGGCAAGGTCTGCTACGAGAGTAGCATAGAATATGTAGTCATTTTAATGCATGCGTTTATTTTATTGCTTAGGCATTATCAGTTTCAACGGCATCATAAAAACGCTCAAGGAAATCAGGTATTGCACTGGTCACTCGGTTCCAACTTGGAATAAACGGGCGCCGCATAGGGTGATTGAGAAATGCTTCACCTGCCGCCATTATATTTTGAGCAAATAACTCTACAGCTTGCTCCTCTTCATGGCGATCAATCGATAGGCCGTTAATAAGCGCATCATTATAATAAGACTCGATAAAATCCAGAGCAATACGATAGTATGTTGCTTTAACCGTGCGGAATGTTTCCAACGAAAAAATATTGCCGCGTGTGGCTAGCTTTCTGAAAATCGCTTTAGAAATATCGATACTCATTTTGGCTAACCCCTTACTAGGGTCATCTACGGATAAAGGTTGATGCTTGTGGTCATAGTTATCAGCGATATCAACCTGACAAATCCGGTTATTGGCGAAATTACGTTTTATTTCTAGTAAGACACCAATTTCCAATCCCCAGTCACTGGGTATTCTTAAGTCATTTAAGGCGTCGACACGCAATGCAAATTCGCCTGCCAAAGGGTAACGGAAGCTATCCAGATACTCTAAATAGTCAAGTTGACCAAGGGTTTGTTTGAGTGCCCGGAGTAGGGGAGTGACTAATAAACGGCTGACTCTACCATTGATATGGCCATCAGCGACTCTAGGGTAGTAGCCTTTGCAGAATTCATAGTTAAACTTCGGGTTAGCCACGGGATATAAAAGCCGTGCTAACATATCTCTTGAGTACGTTTTAATATCACAATCGTGTAGGGCTATGGCTTCGGCTTTACCTGAGGCCAATACATAACCATAGCAATACCACACATTACGACCTTTTCCTCGTTCCACGGCAGCAAGACCTTTTTCTCTTAGCAGGGTATCCAATGCCTTGAGACGGGGTCCATCATGCCATAAAACACGGTGGGGAATATTGAGCCGTGAAAAATATTCTTTGGCGTGATTAAACTGCTCTTTATCAGCCATATCCAGACCTATAATCACTTCGCTCAGGTAGGGCACTTCGCACAGTTCATCAACAATTTTTGCGAGGGCTGGCTCTGCCAGTTCTGAGTACAAGCTGGGTAAAACCAGCGACATGGGACGGTGACGTGCAAAAGCAACCAATTCTTTTTCCAGCTCACGGACAGAGCGAGATGAGAGGTTATGTAAAGTAGTCACAATGCCATTTTGATAAAAATCAGACATCACTTATCTCCTTTTTAATCAAGCGCAAACTCGTTAAATAGTTGTTCCATTGCTTGTTGCCAGCCCTCAGGACCAGGTTTAGTTGTATAAATAACCCGAGGGTGATTGGTGAGTGATAGAGGAGGCTTTTCAGTCGATGGTTTGATAACCACAGCAATATCCGCATTTTCTAACATGGGGTAATCATTCGGGCTATCACCAAGCGCAACCGTCAGCCAGTCATTGTGTGGATAAGCACGTTGAAAATCACGAAGTAGTTGCAACATCGCTTTGCCTTTATCACAAGGTGAGCTGATATGATAAAAACGTCCGCCTTGAGTAACGTGCAAGTGATCATTTTCAAGAAGCTGTATAAATGTCGTAAGATTTTCGGGGGTATCTTCCCAGAGAAAGGGTTCTGTACCATTGCGTTGCTTGGCTAGACAAGCTTGATCGATCGTAAGCCCAGTGATTTTTGCAATTTCCTCAGGATTCAACTGGTTAAAATTTTGATATTTATAGTGTTGAATTTGATTGATTTTGGTTAATATATTTTGAATGTCTTGATAGCTCAACCCAAAAGATAATACTTTCCAGTCATTATTGGTGTTGTCATGTTGTGTCGTTGAAAAATAGCCTGCCGGGTAACAGACGCCACTGCCATTTTCAATGATGAATGGATGATGTATATTCAGTTTTTTACGGATTTCATGCGTTTCTGCGACCGTTTTACTGGTATTGAGAATCAGCGGGATTTGGTGTCGTACAATGGTGTTTAATGCATGCTGGGCAGCTGTAAAATCATAGTGTTTATGATCAAGTAACGTTGCATCCAGGTCTGTAAAGATAATCAGTTTTTTCAACATCGCCTCCTGATGCCAACAGCGAAAAACGAGTTGGGCATGAACTTATTATAAACATATATTTTGTAATATTTGTGAAAGTTATTCATCAACTGCTGAAGTTATGCATTTTAGTTTTATTTTGATTGATTTTTGTTCATCGAGATGGGCTTTTAAAAGTGAAAAACAGCCGAAGTAGTCTGTTATTATGTAGTAGGTGAAAATACCCTTTGCTATTAGCAGAATAGGATATATTGGTATTTAAAAATAATTCAAGTGGGTTGAAACTATTTATATTAAAAATATAAGCTTATAAACGGCTTATGTCTTATAAGTATTAATACGGTTGTTTTGTTTGTCTGTGTATCTATAATGGCCCTGCTGTTAATAAGTAAGGATAAACAGTGAAAAGGATACTTTGTGCAGTACTGTGTTCATTTGCCATATTGTCTAGCAGTTTTTCGGCAGAAGCTATTAGCGAAGATTAGGTGTGTTTACTATTTATAATAGTGCACTTTTTCTTGGCAATCTGTGCCGGAGTTTGATGCATCGTTTTACTATTATAGCCAAAACGAAGAGTTTTTAGCGAGGCTAGCCTAATCGATTAAGGAGGGCAAGCATAAAAATGATTCGTGAAGGGTGTTTTTTTGAAAAATGTCGTCATTTTTTTGCAGATTTTTCCTTGCTTCCCTACAGTGTCATCTTATTTTTTTGAAAATAAGATGGATTAATAATATTTATTTGTTTGATTGAAAGCACTTTTTTAAAGTGCGCTTAATGTTAATAAGAAATGGAAGGAGCTAATCAATGAAAATTAAATCACTTATGGCCGCATGTGTGATTTTATCAACTCAAGCATTTGCCCAAGATGTTACGGTGACGAATGGCTATGGACCTGCTACTTTATACGGTGGATTTTCGATTAAAGGGGATGAGTTAGTTGCTACGGCTGTATATGCATGTAATGCAGGATTATTTAAAGTATATGCTGATACTACAAATACACCCATGAAGCTAACTGTTGTGAAAACAGGAGATGGCATTGATTGTATGATGGTTCCTTTTCCACAGCAGTTGAAGTTAAAACTACCAAAAATCATTGATAAAGAAACAGGTAATCTTGTTGTAGCAGATAAATTTGTTTTAACCAATACGTTTAAAAAATCATTTTGATTCTTTGAGGAGCGTATTAAATAAGGTTAAACTAAAAGGAATTTATTTGTGAAAGTAAAGACATTATTAGCTGTTGGTGCATTGCTGTCATCTAGCGTTATGGCCTCAGAAGGTATGCAGAGTAGTTTGAGGTCTACTGAATTATATGGCGGTTATTTTGTAAAAGGTGAACAGCTTGTGACAGAGGCTGTTTATGGCTGTAATGCAGGCCTTTTTAAGGCATATGTAAATACAGAAACGACGCCAGCCACTTTAATGGTAGTGAAAAGTGATGGTCCAGATTGTCTCATAGTGCCTTATCGCCAGGAGCTTAAAGTAAAGTTACCAAAGGTATTAGATAAAAAGACAGGAAAGCTTGTCACTATTGGTGAGTTTAAACTTCAAAATGTGTTTAATAAGTAGTATGTCAATATACTTATAACAAATGTATATCATTAAGGAAAAAGGTATACCTTGATTAAAAGAGACTGTAAAAGATTCTGTGTAACCGCCTATTCTTAATGTTAACAATGTATAAGGATAGGCCATTATGGTGACTCAAAAAGAACTCGAAGCCTTTGCTAAAAAAGCCGCCAAGGGCATTAAAACAGAAAAAGACCTCAATCAATTTGCACAAATGCTCAAAAAGGTCACGATTGAAACAGCTCTTAATACAGAGTTAGAAGAATACTTAAATGATAGCAAACAAGCCCAACCTACCGAAAAAAACAGTCGAAATGGCTACTCCTCA
>NZ_AUAF01000130.1 GCF_000428585.1 Zooshikella ganghwensis DSM 15267
CACGACTAAAGAGTTGGGGATATCAACATAAAACCGTTTGTCACGGGAAAGGGGAGTATGCTCGTGATGAAGATGGGGATGGTTTTCACGAAGTACATGTTAACACCATTGAAGGTTGTTGGTCATTACTACGCTCATGGTTAAGACCTCATCGAGGTATTTCTCAAGAAAAACTACCTTTTTATTTAGCATTATTTGAGTTTGTGTACAATATAAAGTGCCGAGGAAAAAGCTTACTTAATGATCTAATAGAGCTATTGATATAACCCCCTAGGAATCCATATAGAGCCTAAAACAATTTGCCGCTGAACATCCTAAACAACAGTGGTTGATCGGCCGAGGCTGGAATCAAATGCGCTGGCAGCCTCAAGCTTACCCTCAGGCTAAAGACTTAGACTTGGTTATAGGTGATCGACCGGTTTGGTTACGGCGGGTTGATGGTCATGCTGCCTGGGCCAACAGCAAAGCCATGGAAATTGCCGGGATTGATGCCAATACCCCCGATCCGGAAGGAGGGCAAATTCTACGCAATGAGAAAGGTAAACCAACAGGCATTTTTATCGATCGCGCTATGGATCTGGTACGAGCCCATATTCCTGAAGCCCAGCCCAGTGACCAGCAACAATTACTGAAAAATACACTATTACAGCTCGCCAAACTAGGTATCACGAGTGTGCATGATGCAGGCGTTTCTGGAGAAACCCTCTCTTTGTACCAACAACTCGCCCAACAACACCAGCTCCCCATTCGCGTCTATGCCATGCTTTCAGCAAGTGCAGAAGATTACCTGCAATGGCTACCGAAAGCCCCCATTTTCACAGCGGATCACATGTTCACCTGGCGCAGTATTAAGCTGATGTTGGACGGTGCACTCGGTAGCCGAGGCGCCGCACTTTATAAAGACTATGCCGATGCACCTAAACAACAAGGCTTACTACAATATTCCCTGGAACAAGCGGTTAAAAAGGTACAACTTGCCTATCAACAGGGACTGCAAATAAATACCCACGCCATTGGCGATCGTGGAAATGGTACTGCAATCAAACTTTATCAGCGTTTAGCAAAAGCTAATATCAAGCCCTTAAATGCTGAGCAGCCAGGTCGTCACCGCATAGAACATGCGCAAATTGTTGCCCCTAAGGATATGGACCATTTCAGTCAACTCCACTTAATAGCTTCCGTGCAGCCTACCCATGCCACCAGCGACCGCGATATGGCTGAACAACGCTTGGGAGTTGATCGGCTTGACGGTGCGTATGCCTGGCAACGCTTAAAACAACACGGAATTATCCTCACGGGTGGGTCTGATTTTCCTGTTGAACCTGCCAACCCTTTTTATGGCTTACATGCGGCTGTTACACGGCAGGATCGAACCCTAAAACCGAGAGCAAGCTGGCTTCCTAGCCAACGCCTAAATCGAGAAGATGCTCTGGCACTCTTTACTGTCAATGCGGCTTATGCGGCCTTTCAAGAAGAGGTACTGGGCACACTTGAACCCGGCAAGTACGCTGACTTTATTATTATTGATCGGGACTTATTTAATATTCCTGACAATAGCATCTGGCAAACCCAGGTCATGGCAACGTTTGTAGCGGGTAAACGCGTATGGCCAAAACAAGACCCATTCCAGCTGAAGGCAGGTGTTTCAATAAAAAGCAACTGACAAAATAACAGCGCTGACAATTGATCTTATTTTTATTATGAAGCAATTTTATTAATAGGTTGATGAGTTCTTAAATAGTTTTCCAAACCATCAGGATCAAGTGGATTACAGTACAAATAACCTTGTGCTTCATCGCAAGACAAGTGTTGTAAGTACTGCTGCTGCTCAATGGTTTCGACGCCCTCTGCCACTGTTCTTAGGCCCATTGTTTTTGCCAGGGTAATAATTGAGCGCACAATGACGACATCATCTTCACCCTCAGAGGTTGAAGATGAAATTTGATGGACAAATTGCTTGTCAATTTTGACACAGGAAATAGGTAGGCGGTTTAAGTAACTAAGGGAAGAATACCCCGTTCCAAAGTCATCAATAGAAATCCCTACCCCCAATTCCTTAATATCATTGAGCAGCATCACAGAGCTTTCAACATTTGACATTACGGCTGTCTCAGTGAGTTCTAACTCTATATCAGAACCCTGTAATTGGTGCTTATTTAACAAGTCACGAATATTAGTATGCAGCTGATGATTTTGCAGTTCATAAGCGGATACGTTGATTGCCACCCGAAGTGAATAGCCCTGATGTTTCCAGCTTGCTGCTTGAATAATAGACTGTTCAAGCACCCAGCGACCTAGCCGATGAATCAAACCTGACTGTTCAGCAATAGGAATAAACTCGGAAGGAGGTATCATTTGGTATTCAGGATGATTCCACCGCGCTAACACTTCAGCCGCAGTGACTTCACCATTGAGTAAGCTTAAACGAGGCTGATACAGCAAATACATTTGAGAAGAGCCAATCGCATGCTGCAAGTCTTTCTCCAGTCTGGCTCGGCGCTGCATAACCTCGGCTTGCTCTTCCTGAAAGAGTGATACTTCAAGCCCTTTATGTTTAGCTTGATACATCGCCACATCCGCATTTTTAAAGAGTTCAGACAGTGTATCACCATCCTCAGGAAAACAGGCTATGCCTATACTGGCTTCCAGCTGAACTTGATTACCGTGGATATTGCAAGGCTCATGAAAGGTGTCATGAATACGGTTGGCTAAGTCTAGCGCCAGCACAGAGTTACACTCAGGAAGAATCACTGTAAACTCATCTCCTCCCTGACGGCACAGTGTATCCATCTCCCGTAAACAACTTTTAACCCGCCGACCTAGCTCCACTAAAACACCATCCCCCACATCATGTCCCAGCGTATCGTTGATGTGCTTAAATTTATCTAAATCAATTAACATCACGGCCATACTGTGATTGTGGCGTTTAGCGATAGAGAGGCTTTGCTGTGCACGCTCAAGGAGTAAGCGGCGGTTCGGTAAATTGGTCAGGGAATCATAAAAAGCCATGTTTTCAATCTGCTCCATGCGCAATACCCGGTCAGTGATATCCTTGTGGATACCAATAACCCGAGCTGGTTGCTGGTTAACATCATAAGCAACCACTTTAGCGCGAGATAGCATGTGTATGACTTCCCCATTTTTATGGATCATGCGAAATTGAGCTTCATGCTCCCCTTCTTCAACCACTTTATGGAGTAAGAACTCTCGGGCGTGTTCCTGATCGTCTGGATGAACATATTTAATCCAGGCATCCAGTGATTGGCCAAACTCATCAGGGCTGTAGCCCATCATGGTGATGTAGCGGGGACTGTAAAATACCCTGTTCTGCTGCAAGTCAATATCCCAGATGCCCTCATCTGCCACTTCAAAAGCATAACGCAGCTGCTCTTCACTGGCTTTGAGCCGCTCTTCGGCTTCTTTTCTTGGGTTAATATTGGATACTGTCCCAAGTAATCGTGCGGGAAAACCTTGCCGATTAAAGAGGGCTTTTCCTCGCTCCAATACCCAAAAATAATAGCCTTCTTTATGGCGCTTACGATGTTCACTGATATAAAGTTCGGTATCACCACTGGTATGGCTTTGAAGCTCCCTTAGGGTTTTTACACGATCATCGGGATGAATAATGGACAGCCACTCTTGTCCTTTATTACTCATATCCCCTTCTTGATAACCCAACATGGCATACCAGCGCGGAGAGTAGAAAAATTCATTATTCACTACATCCCAGTCCCAAATACCATCCTGACTCCCTTCTAAGGCAAGCTGCCAACGCTCTTCAGACTCTTTAAGACGATCTACGGCCCATTTTTGCTCAGTAATGTCAACGCCAAACCCTGTAATCCCCGTAATGTAGCCATCAGAGGTTAGCGTTGGGTAGTAACGCATATCATAGACAATGCGTTCCCCTTCGATCGATAGATAGGCCTGCTGCTTTTGCGAAGTCTCACCTCGCACAATTTGGTTAAAAAAGCGCAGCCCTTCCTCTTTGTTGATAATTTTTTCAGCCAACGCCAAATACTCCATGCCCACGCCAATTTCATTACCTGTTACCCGCTGCATCAGCTGCCGATGGGTTTCATTGAACAAGGTATAGCGAAAGTCCAGATCCAACGAAAAAACCTGAATGACTGGGCTGTTTAACATAGCCTGCACTTGGCTACTGGCAGCATTGATGCCCTCTGCAGTGGTGACTGGTGCATGCATTCTCTCCAGCGTTTCTCGCAGCTGACTGACTTCTTGCTGCATTTCCTTATGGCCGGAGAAAATGGAAAAAAGCTGCTTTTCAGTCTGTCCCTGAGTAGGGAGACTTTCCCACTTGGTGTAGAGCAGCAACGATAAGGTCGCAACCACAACAGCGACGCCTACGCCGATAATGCCAAAATGGGTAATATCTTGAGCATAAAGATAATTTGTAAACGCGGTAAATTCCCTAAACAGCAGGTCGAGCAATAAAACCCCCAAAACGGTAATCATTACTCTGACTACCAAAGGTAACCACTGTTCTAACCTTTGGATACACTCCCAGGTCACTGCAGTTAAAATAAAGGTGATAATAGTGACTAATGCACTCAGTAAGCCTGGTCCAAGTAAAGGCACCATAAACATAGGGTCAACGGCTATTTTTTCTGCAGAGAGGGAAATAAGAAGCAGATTCATGCTTGGTACTAATGCACTAACAACACATATACCAATACCTACGCGTGCAGCAAAATCACCTTCATAGATATACAACAGCAGAATTTGCAACATCATGCTGCTATAAATGGCAATATCTACCAACAATAGTGATTGAGGATCTTTTGATAAACGCAGATCAGCATAGCCAAAGCGCCATAACAGCACACTCAGGATAACCAACATGCTGTAGGTAATGGCTAGGCTCAAATGATGCCGCAATCGAAAGCAAAACAGCACCAACAACTGCATTATGATCGTGATAACAATAAAATTAGCTATCACCCCACCCCCTCGAAGGCTGCTTAACGTCTAACATGGGCTAAGTTATAAAACCTACACTCAACAACTTGCTCATACTAAAGCCGCTTAAATTGTCACACAAGCATCCACCTTCCTTGGCTAACCAAGTCTTTATCTAAATGTAGTTCAGCACCGCTATCGGGCAATAGTTCAGTAAAAAAAAGCGTCAACAATTACCCTAATCTAAAAAATCTTCAATAAAGTAACAAAGAGGCTGTCAAATATTTGTATTCATGCCTCTCTTGCAATTTGTAGCCAGTTTTCAACAATATTCTTTAATGCTTATTCAGTGCGCCAGTTGCAAAAAAATCATTTACAGGAAAAAAATTCACAGGAAAAAAAAGTACCATCTTCGGTATCATATACCCACAAAACGTTATAAATGAGTAAACAGTTGATGGATACTAGGAGTAAGTAGTTTTGAACACCGAACATCCAAGCCAAAAAACACAGCCTGCGAACATACTCTGGAATGAAGACGGGCAGCCTATATCTGCAGAGTTTGATGATGTCTATTTTTCACGCCAGTCAGGCTTAGCAGAAACCCGCTATGTTTTTTTACAGCATAACCAGTTGCAAACACGCTGGCAGCAACTTGATACCCATCAACAATTTATTATTGCAGAAACCGGCTTTGGCACCGGACTTAATTTTTTATGTGCATGGCAGCTGTGGCTTGAGGCTTGCAAGCCGACGCAATCCTTATCATTTATTTCTGTAGAAAAATATCCACTAACCAAAAATGATTTAGAAAAAGCACTCAAATTATGGCCAGAACTACACCCTCTTTGTGAACAATTACTTGCTCAATACCCCTCTTTTTTTACTGAAGGTATGCACCGGTTTTATTTTGCCCATGGCAATGTCCAACTAACACTTTTAATTGGTGATGCTTTAGAGCAACTACCACATTTAGCACAGCAACGTAGACAAGCAACGCTTAACAACTGGGCTATTGACGCCTGGTTTCTGGATGGTTTTGCCCCCGCAAAAAATCCCAAAATGTGGCAACCTGAGTTATTTTCGACCATGGCCAGCCTAAGTAAAACAGGCACCACATTCAGTACATTTACTGCTGCAGGTATAGTAAAAAGAGGCTTACAAGCTGCGGGCTTTTCTACAGAGAAAGTCCAAGGGTTTGGCCATAAGCGCGATATGTTAATTGGCCACTTAACGAGTAATCCATCAATAGCAAAGACGATTCCCTGGTGGCACCCTCCACAGCCAAATGGCTATGCGTTAAATAAAAAATCTAACGACTCAACAAATACAACACTCAATAAAGAAGCCATTATTATTGGTGCAGGTCTGGCAGGAGCCAGTGCTGCATTTTCCCTTGCCCAGAGAGGCTGGCATGTTAAGGTCCTTGACCAACATTCAGGACCAGCTAAAGCGGCATCTGGTAATCGCCAAGGCATGCTTTATGCCAAGCTCTCACCTCACCAAACACCACTATCACAACTGATATTAGCGGGCTATCAATACACCACCCGTCTTCTACCACAACTATTACCCCCAGAAACCCATCAAGGCAAAAGCTGGGATAACTGCGGCTTAATTCAATTAGCATTTAATGAGCAAGAAGCCAAACGTCAGGCAGCCTTAATAAGCAGTAAGTTATTTCCTGAACAATTATTTGAATACCAAACCACAGAGCAATTAACTGAACGTGCAGGCAGCAACATTCAATACCCAGGTTTATGGTGGCCCAGTAGTGGTTGGGTCTGGCCACAGGCGTTATGTCAAGCTATGTTGGCCCATCCTAATATCACTACCTACTACCAGCAGCAGGTAACATCACTAGAACGCCATGAACAACACTGGCAAGTCAATACATCAGATCGATATTGGCAATCAGCCCACGTTATCATTGCCGCAGGCCATACCTGCCAGTCACTATTACCAAATGTTGAACTACCTATGAAGGCTATTAGAGGTCAAGTCAGTCAACTGCCTTATCGGGGCCTGAGTCCAAAAACAGTAATATGTGGTGATGGTTATATTTCACCCATGGTCGATAATTTATTACATGTGGGTGCAACCTTTACCCATGACAATGATGCGAATACTTGCTCAGCCCAGGATCGACGGGAGAACATTCAGCGACTGAGTCAACTTATGCCAGAGCTTTATGAGCTTGCCAAAAACACTTTGGAGCCTGACTCCCTCAACAATGACAAGGTCGGCTTTCGTTGCAGTAGCCCAGATTATTTACCCATTGTAGGGCCAATACCTGACCAAATACCCTTTATTGAACACTATGCCCCACTCCGACAGAATGGCAGTACCACATTCACCACGCCTCCACCTTATCTACCTGGATTATGGATTACCGCAGCTCATGGTTCCAGGGGGCTTATCACCGCACCACTGGCTGGCGAAATTTTAGCAAGTTACCTAGCAGGTGAACCAATACCTCTGACAACAGAAGTATTACAGGCTACTCACCCCTGCCGCTTTTTAATACGAGGATTAAAACGCCGACAAATATAGTGATCCAACATGCTATTGATATACCACTGAAACGAAGTTTAGAAACAGTACCTCCAAACTATGGAGGTACTGATAATAAGGATAATCCACCTATGCTTGATGGCTTCAACTATGATTCGCTAATTCACACAAAAACACATCCTTTGTCGTATTATGCTGCAACACGAAAGCCCTGGACTTGGCCACAACTTCAGGGTGAACAAAGGGTTGATGTGTGTATCATTGGGGCTGGCTTTACTGGCTTAAGCACCGCTTTATCACTGGCTGAGCAGGGTTATCACGTTGCAGTGCTGGAAGCACATCAAGTGGGCTGGGGAGCCTCTGGACGCAATGGTGGTCAAGTACTAACAGGTATTGGTCATGGACTTGACCCTTTTCGTAAAACCCTTGGTGAAACAGGTATACAACTACTGTGGGATATGGGGCATGAAGCCGTAAAGTGCGTCTCCGATTTAATCCATAAATATCAAATAGACTGTGATCTTACCTGGGGATTTCTTGAAACCGCTTTAAAACCCAGCCATATGAAAGCCATTGCAGAACATATTGAAGCCTGCGAACACTACCATTACCCTCACCGTTTACAACAAGTTAATCAAGAAAATATCCAACAGTATATCAACTCTTCAAGGTATATTGGTGGCCTTATTGATATGGGGGGCGCCCACCTTCATCCGTTAAACTTATGTTTAGGCGAAGCCCAAGCTGCCACCAAACTAGGCGTGCAAGTTTACGAAAACTCACCTGTACACAGCATTAGCCGCGGAAAAAAAGTAATCATTCAGACGCCTCATGGCACTATAAAAGCAAACTATTTAGTAGCCGCAGGTAATGCCTATTTAGGTCATTTAATCCCAGAAATCAGTGGTAAAATTCTCCCTGCTGGCAGCTATATGATAGCGACAGAACCATTGGGTGAACTCCGAGCCAAACAGCTCCTGCCTTATAATATGGCAGTATGTGATTTACGAACGGTACTAGATTATTTTCGGTTATCTGCCGATCACCGATTATTATTTGGCGGTCTTTGTACATACACAGGAAAACACCCTAAAAATATTCAACAATCCCTTTACCCTGCCATGCTCAAGGTTTTCCCTCAATTGTCGGACATTAAAATCGATTATGCTTGGGGGGGCTATTTAGGCATTGGTATGAATCGTATGCCACAATTAGGGATCATTGATAATAATATTATTTATGCACAAGCCTATGCTGGTCATGGAGTGAGTGCCAGTCACTTACTAGGTCAATTAATTGCTGAAGCTATTAATGGTGACCATACACGTTTTGCCGTCCTTGAAAAAATAAAACACCATAATTTTCCAGGGGGAAGACGTTTTCGGTCACCCTTACTCGCATTAGGTATGCTGTATTACCAGCTAAGGGATTGGCTACATTAACGCAGCATAAACGCACCATGAGCAGTAGAGACCAAGAAGGTCCTCTACTGCAGGAGGAGTCAATTAACCGGCCTCACCTTTCCATTAGTACTTCCAGTGTCACATCCCTAAAGCCTTTAGCGGTTAGCGTAATACGATTTTTTCCCCGCATAAATCGCTCACGGCTAGTGATGATTAAAGCATTTTCTGTAATCGTATACTCATAGTCCCACAATTGCGTAGCACCTACTTTGACACGCTCAAGATGCTGTAACCAGGTCACGAGTGTTTCACTAGACTGATTTGACGCTGAACGGATTTCGACGGCACCTGTTCGCTCATCGAAAAATGCATCGACGTCTGGAGCTTCTACCGCTACTGCCTGATTAAAAGCCACAGCCTCGCCAAAATGTCCATCAGCCAACATATACTTCACTTGATAAGGACGCCCTTGATACTCTTCAGGGTTTAACTGCACAAAGTCGTCAAAAGTCAGATGTTGCCCCTCGACCTCTGCTTCCATTGTGGCATAGGTATAATCTTCCCAACTGTAAAAAAGTGCCGCAGTATTACCTATCACCATCGTTTTTTCGGTATTTTCCCATGCATCAATAATACGTTCTACAGCAAGTGTCTTATAGCCAAGTGCTTGCAAAATATAAGCATTACTAACCAAGTCAAAGTCAAATACGACAGCAGCATTCATATAAGGCCCTGAGGCTGGTGAATCAGCAGCACTACCCTCAGTCGACATAACAGATGATGCATCGTTATATCCTGCAGCAAACTTTAACGCCCGTTTGGCCGTTTCAAATCCCCAGGCTTTAATTTGTATAGTATGCACCCCTGGGGTCGAAACCACATGATCATTTATCGTCACCAAATTTGAAACAACACGATAGTCGTTGTCAGCCAATACCTTATTATCAATAACAACTTCATAAACAGGGTTTTTAAAACGATAGTTAAAACCTTTTAGTTTAAGGGTAAGCTCCTGCCCTACCATTGGTTGTCGACCATTCGAAACAAAAATCTTAGGGGCTTTTTGGGTCAAGTGGACATTAATAAAACGTGGCTTATAGCCATGAGCTCGCACCACAATTTCATGCACACCATTAAACCCATCAAGGGGAGCCGACTTACTATCTATCACAATGGCATTATCCCGTAATTGCCATATTAATTCACGCTCATTGGCGGGGTTTCCTAACGCATCTGTTTTGGCTACTTTGTAAATTGCCTGAGTCCACGCTGCATCTGGCGCAAAAGAAATCACAATATCATTACCCAAAGGGGTATCATCAGCAAATAAATACTGAGGTTTGGGTTGATCTGCCGTTAAATCAATTTGCGCTTGTTTTGGATAAATACGGACACTACCAGCCTCATCAAAATAACGGGTATGGTAATCAAAAACCGACATACGTAAATAACCAAAGACTTTATCTGGTGCAGCATAAACTGATGATACATTAGATAGTAAAACACCAAAAACAACGATTACTTGTTTTTTCATGCTCAGCACTCCCTTATCCATTTTTCAACGTCAATAATTGGTGAATCGATCCTTGTGCTGACCTGACTTCTAACCAGGTATCACCAAGATTTCTTACTTCTACCTTCAACACCAATCCTGTGGTATCAACGTTTTGAAAAGTCACTGTTTTTCCATTCAAGAAAAAACGTGCATCAGGGGGGAGTATTTTTTTCAAATGGATGACAGCATAAGCCGTATGTTGAATACGATAAATACCAGAACTATCCATTTTCATGTATTCATTTACTGTATTTTCAACAGAGCTATGGTCAACAGAAGATCCTTCATTAGCAACAAGTACCAGAGGTAAAGTAGCAAAGCTACATACAGATAACCACAAACCACCCTGAATGATAGCCTTATTAAAACGATTCATAATGTATCCCTATTTGAATCTCAATAACCTAACACTGCGTAATTACCCAATTACACAGTGCACGACTTCCTTTTAACAGGCTAATCCAGTTCAGTGGTTACTTTATGACACCTTGAATTACACGTACAGCCCCTTCACTATGGGCTGAGCATAAAGTGTACACTCATTATTATTGTTTTATATCCCTTTCATTCGGGACAAAAGTATTGGCGGTAGGTATATTAATTACAGCCATTATAGATGTCCAGTTACATACACTATTTTTAAAAATTGTTAGTGGTTCACTTTATATAACCAATATGAAGGGTTTTTAGTGGCGGTGGTCAAGAGCGATGACAACAAACCCTACTAATGTGTCGGGAACACATTAGAACAGCTTCGCTGGCCCGTTAGGGTGAGCGCTATGGATAGCGCACATAAAATTGATTCGCGAAGGGTATACACACAATAGTTGATTACCAACGCACTACTCATTAACTGGCGTATAATAGCGCCCTTCAGCTTTTGCCTCAGCAATTCGACGATCCATATCAAAAAATTTTTCACGACGTTTGTAACGTTGTCGCCATTTTTTTTCGAGTTCAACCAGCTCAGCAGATGGCTTAGCCCATTGTTCTTTTGGTAAAGGTTTAGACCATTCAACGGCTTCAGGAAATATTTCTACTGACTCAAGCCGCTCAAAAAGTTTGGCAAACTTAAATGCCCAAAAACGCCCTAAAAACCAGTCTGCTAGCAATTGTTTAATCCAATCTCCCCACTCAGCCTGGCGGCGTAGTTTTTTACGCTTCTTATAGTGCAAGGTTGCATCTCGCTGAGTCATATCAACATCAGGGATATGATCAGGGCCTAACTCCATAAATGAACGAATACACTCCCACTGCATAATTCCAGCTAGCTCAGTACCACATGGCATGCGCCAAACGCCTAAAAACCCATGCGGATCATCAGGGGCAGGTGGTCCCATACCAAATAATGAACTCCGATAAGCTACACTATCCCCTATTGTACTCGCACTACTCACCCAAGCTTTAAACGATTCCCAAGGCACTCGATGTAGCTGTTTTTTTTCATCGACCCACGCCACTTCTCGACGTTGTCGATTAAAGCGGGTCTGCATGTTTTCTTTGCCATACTTAAAGTGAGAATAAATAACATAGAAAATAAAAATAAGTGCTACAAATAGCCATACGCTATAAACACCTAAGAATGTTGTGAGTAAATTAAAACGAGCCTCAAGTAAAAAGTATAAGGATAGTATTAAAACCATAAATACTAATGCAGAAATGAACAAAGCAGAATAAAGCAACTCAAATGCTTCCTTAGCATTTCCACTTCCGATATCGATATAAACATCATTTTTTCTTGTGAGTACTTTTAAAGGGTCTGATGCCTTATAACCCGTCCATACTGGAAGTGGTGACAGTATCAGTGAGTTAACATCATCACTTTGCTCAACATCTGAGAACTTATATTTTTTCATGCTATAAATGTTTTAGTCACAATAATGGCTAGTGCCTTATAAGCAGAACAGCAACGCAGACCCGCTGTTAATATATCCCTATACGCTTGACTATGGCATCCATGCCATAGACAGTCTGCTAACCTGTTCAACTTAGTGGCAAAAACACCTTCATAAGTAAATTCAAGCTTTTAAAAGCATACAACCACTCTGATTGAAATTAGCACCATGGTTATATGCTGGGGCAGGGTTGTTTATGGAGCAGGTGCCGGGAGCACCGGTAATGTCAGAAGCCAGGGAAGGCTTTCTGACATGAGTGAAATAAATGACCCTGTTTCAGCATCTATACCCACAGTGAAGGATTTTTAGGGGCGGCCGTCAAGCGATGAAGCCCCCGGAGCTTATATTAATAAGTGACTGGGGTGAAGAGCGATGACAACAAACCCTAAAATTGATTCGCGAAGGGTATACACACAATAGTTGACTACCAACGCACTACTCATTAACTGGCGTATAATAGCGCCCTTCAGCTTTTGCCTCAGCAATTCGACGATCCATATCAAAAAACTTTTCACGACGTTTGTATCGTTGCCGCCATTTTTTTTCGAGTTCAACCAGCTCAGCAGAAGGCTTAGCCCACTGTTCTTCAGGTAAAGGTTTAGACCATTCTTCAGCTTCCGGTGAAAATTCAACACTATATAACCGCTCTTTTAAGGCTGCATATTTAAATGCCCAAAAACGCCCTAAAAACCAATCTGCTAGCAATTGTTTAATCCAATCTCCCCACTCAGCTTGACGGCGTAGTTTCTTACGTTTCTTATAGTCTCGACTTTGGCCATCAAGCAGCCATCGCGAGTTGATTAATTAAAGTGTCAGCGTCATTGGGTGTTAATTTAATAAAGTCATCACTTATACTTGAGTTTGAAAAATATTCTTCAGCCCAAATTGTTCGCCTAATAAATGCGATGACATCGGAAAATGTTGCTTGATCTTTTTTGTCATACCAACTGGTTAATGCCGGTTGTAAAAGAGTGGATTGTCTCATTTCTTTGGCGATAACACAGGCTAAGGAATACAACCCCATTAATACAGGCGTTG
>NZ_AUAF01000131.1 GCF_000428585.1 Zooshikella ganghwensis DSM 15267
GCTGTAGATTGGTTTTTTAATTTGACCTCGTAAGTACTGTCTAACGGTGTTACGTGATAGGCCCAGTTCTCTTGATATACGACGAATACTCATGCCTTGTCGTTTTAGTACGTGTATTTCCACTGCAAGCTCCTGAGTTAACATGTCATCGATACCACACACTTAAGCTTAAACGGTGGTATTTTACTCAGGTGGGTCAAAATTCGATTGCTGCTAGTGGGTCAGTTTTACATTGCTGCTGACACCCCGTTAGCCGATTCAGAGAGAATCCGTAAATTATTATCGGCAGCGCCTGCTCTAAATGAAGACACAGAAGTAACTATGTTAGTCACCATACTTATGGGTTTGAATGTGCTCCCACCTCCTTGCCGTTCTTGGTTAGTGGTTTGTCCTTTCTCATTTAATGTATTGCTCACATCAGTATTATTACGGCTAATAGACCAAAATCCTCCACCGATAAGTGCTATCGCTTTCGTTATCCTATTTCTGAGTTTTGCTGTGTCACTTGCTGTATCCTGTTCCATTTGTAACAGTGAATACATTTCATTAAATTTGCTTTTAGCTTCTAACATTTCATTCCGAAATTCCATCGTTCGTTTACTACGCCCATCTCCATTCAATGCAGTAAAGTCTTCCGAATTAAAGTATTTTTCCCAAGCAGTGATTCGCTCTCTATGCGCCTTTTCTTTAAGCCGCACTCTATGGCGTACAAGTTTCAAAGGGTCTTTTGCAGAAAAATGCCCGTCATGCAGCTTCACCTGTTCCATCCAGTTTGCAGTGAGATTTTCTGATGTTCTACCATCTTCACTTTGACCATATTGCTGTTCATGCGTCCGTAGTAGATTCATTTGCTTATCGAATTCAGCTCTCGCATAATCTTTTATTGATTCTAGTTTTTCCTTTTTATAAGGGGCATTTGTGAGTTTAATTGAGTTTGCAGCGCTCGCGTATAGCTTTCTAGCGTAGTCTGCACGAAGTACGTATCTCCCTCTTCCTGTCATAGATCCTGAAATACTCAGCGAGTTATCCAATTCATCTAAAGATATCGCAATGTCAGCCATATGCGTGAAGCGGGTTTTCTGCCCCTCCCCCAAAATATCCCCTTTACTATTTTTAGCTAGTTTTCTTACTTCTTTCGACGTCCAAGCTATCAAGTCACTCCGTATAGGGTCAATTTTGTCCCTCTCAAAGCGCTTTATAAGTGAATCAAGCTTTTCACTCGTTTCCGTATTGTTAGGGCTTTCTTTTAATTGTGAAAATATTAGATCTAAGTTATTTGGTCCCATTTTGTCATTCCCAATGTGTAATGTGTGTTTAGAACGAAACTAAGAGAAGTCAAAGCAAAAGGGGTCAAGTCTAGCAATATTTTTTAAACACAAGACTTACCCTTACCTCCAAATTATTTAATCAATTAAGTTTTTAATATCTATACCAGTGTGTAGATATTCACCCACAAATGAAATTGAAGAATGAAATAACTATTGCTTATTTCATTCTTCAATTATTTTTCTCTATACATTTTTTTAATTTAAAACAATGCTGTGTTTACACAACACTGGCTTCGTAAAGTAAAAGGGGTCAAGTCTAGCAATATATATTTATCAATCACTACTTACCCTCACCTCTACATCATTTAAATAATTAATTGCAAGATTTATAAAAATAACGCCTTATCATTAGATAATTAATAGATACACTGCTGTAAATTTGCCTTCGAAGATCTACAACAGTTCTCAGCCATTTACCTATAAATAATATTGAAGAATGAATTAGGTATTACTAAATTCATTCTTCATTTATTTTTAGAATAATTAAATTTCAAACAACACAAACAACATCGTTTTTATACAACACTCGCTTTATAAGAAAATACTAGCGCCGCATTCACCAGATCGGCTTTATTGCCTTTTGCGGAGAATCGCCATACATCGCCCCGTTTGCTCACCGTTAACGCATTGGTTAATAACAGTTTACCTGAGCGTAGGGTCAAGCTGCTGTCATCGTTAATGGTCATTGAGACTTGGCCTCCTTCTTTCACTTCAAACAGCGGGTAGACGGCGGTGAGTTTACTACCCGAAATATTAGGGAAGCGATCCTGTGTCATCACTATTTCCATGTCTTCGGTTTCACCATTTACCCAAGCAAAGAATTCATTTGGGAAGGTGGTGGCGAAATCAATATGCACCGCAGTGTCGTAGGGTTTTAGCATCCCTTTCACGGCATCGGCAAACGCTTTGCCGCCTTGCATAGCGGTGTATTGAATTTCAATTTGTACATCGCTGATTTCACCCAGTTCATACGAACCTTTTTTACCGCCTAATTCTAAGCGCCAGCGTGATACCGCACCGGTACCTTCAAATGGCAAATAACGGTCATCCCCAAAGTTCACCTCAAACAAACCACTGCTGTTTTCGCTGTAAGGATCAGGTTGTGAGGCAGCGATTTGTTGTGTAGGTCGCCAGTCAGAACGAATGCTTAGTGGCTGCTCTTCGTTCAGATTTATTAAGTATTTCACCGCTTTAATGTCTGGCTTCATCACAATTTTGTTGCTGAGCTGGGTCAGTGTGGCGTTCACCACTTTACCTTCACCGGCCACAAATTTAATAGCCACTGTTTTAATTTGACGGTTGTAATGCCCAGGGAAGTCGTAGTCGAACAGTTCTTCCGTAAAGGCAAATTCACATTCTTTTTTATCTTTCAGTTTTAAGAATGCGATGGGATCAAGCTCTGCTAACGAAATCGTTTTAGTAATTTCAAACCCACGACTGTTGTTGTCGATGGCATATTTTTCTAACCGGTCGAGATCGTATGCCAACTGATCACCACTCATAAGGCCTTTATGTAAGCTATCCCAATAGGTGCTGCCGATAAAATTCACCTCACTGGCGGGTAAACCATTTTCATAGATATAGGCTTTTTCAGCACCTTTCGCTAAGTCATAAGCCATTTGATAGGTCTGGAAGAACAGTTTTGACAGTTTGCTGGTCATCCATTGATAGAGTTGTTCGTTAGAAAATTTCTCTTTCATAAAGGTGTTCATAGATTTGGTGTGTTCAACTTCTTTGTCGTGTACGACCAATTCTTGCTCTGCAGATTTTATTGACCATTTAGCGCCTTCAATCTGGTATTCAAGCTGTATAATTTCACTTTTTGCCATGAGTAATTGAATATCCCACTCTTCTACGGTTCTCAAGAATTGTGCTTCTAATCCTGCTATTTCACCGCTGGTGCTGAGTATTTCAGAAGTAGAACCCAGTGCTGTTGCAGCGTACTGCATGGCTGGTCCTAACAATGAACCACCTGTCTTTACATTGCTGGCAAACGGAGGGCCTATATGCACATCCGGTATGGCATTTACGACTGCTGCGGCCGCTTCTAATATGGGTTTCGCTATTTGTATATTTCTGGAATGGGTTATCAAGTCAATTTGAGACTGTTCTTCAGGAAGTTTGCCTTGATCCTTCAGCCCTTGGTAGTGGTCTCTTTGTTTTTCTGCACTTTTTTTACTTTCCTCAAGATTTTTAAGGTTTTCTTTTGCTTCCCTGAGTTGTGCTTCTTTAATATCTCGTGAAATATCCTGTATTGCACTTTCCTGCTTGTTTTGCAGCAGGCTGAGTTCCTCAGCTTCTTTTTTCTCGATATTTCCCAGCAAGTCATTTCCAAATTGGGTGACTTTTCCGGTTAGCTCTCGCGCTTTATTAAGCATGAAATTAAAGCGGTAATGAGGGACCGGCATATTCAACCCGGCTACTGCAGCACTGATACCTGCTCCACTGGCAGCAGCATTGACCAACGCCATCGGATCTATTGGCGGCTGGAATAATGGAAGCGGCTGCTTGATACCCAAAATATTCAGACTATTTCGGATTTTATGCAGGCGATCTTCAATACGTTCCCAATACTTCAATAATTCAGTGTTTTCTGGCACGTAGAAGTAAGGGTTACCTACACTTTCGTGCACAATTCCCGCATGAGTGAAACTTGTTATATCAGCTGAATCCGTCTTTGGACTATCAAACAAAAAGTCGTATACAGAAGAATCCTCTTCAGCTCCAAGGTCTTTTATATTGTAGTAACTTTTTTCAGGTGATAACGCTTTCTCACCCAGATATTCTAGTTTTTTACCCAACAGATCGTAAGCCAACACATAAAGCATTCTGGCTTCGTTGATGGTTTCGTGAGTGTACTGCCTGAAGAGCGCGTCCCCCCAGTCCAGCAAGTTATCAATATAAGCCATTACCGTCGTACGGCGATAAGCGATTCGTCGTAAGTTGGCAATGGCATGAGGGTCAAATGGATCATCCAGATAGGCCTGTATTTGTTCTGCTCCATAAGCAACCATAAGGTTATAACGTATGGGAAGACGCTTAATAATATCGACCAGCTCTTTAGCACTTTCATGTTGTATCTTTAAGCGTTTGTCTTCACCTACTTCCAGCACCTTCAAGGCAGCTTCAAGATTGGTCACCTCACTCCAAGTAGTAAACGTACCATTTTCCAACTTATGCAGCTTATTCAGTTTAATCAAGTCCTCTTCAGACAAACTGATGTCGCCACGTAATGCAGGCGCAAATTTTACGAGTTCATTTACTAAGTCATTAATTGCTTTCTTGGCTGGTGAGTATTTAGCACCGGTTAGTGCAGTTGAAAAACTTTCCAGCTCATCGGTGATCGCTTTGACATCTACTGCCAGGAAAGGCAAGAATTTCCAATAATCCTGTTTATCCGTTGGGTCAAAAATAAATTCATACCACCGCTTGGCCTCTTCAAATTTCTGCGCAGTATTTAGCGAGTTAGCAATTAAAGAAGGGGCGTGGTAGAACATTTCCCAGTAATACTGTCCGTTAGCTCCGTTAAAGTCTAGATGAGTGTTTACCGGCAAAAGATTCACTTTGGACGGATCACACAAGATAACTGTTTTATCCTCAGACTCACCTATTATGCTTTCTCTGTTGAAGGAAGGAGTCTCATCGAGCACTTGACTACTTCGTGATAGCAGGCCTGCAACGCCCTTTGCAAAAAGGTTTTGACTTAAAGTACTTCCTGTAGAAGATGAGAGTCTTACAATATCGTATAACACATTATCTTCATATAATTTCGAGTCGAAGAATTTTACTTCATTTTCTACGATAAAATAATTTTCACCCTTCCAAGTAAAAGACGAGCTAAAGTTATTACAACTTTCTGGTATTTCTAAACTAAGTTTATAGCTTTTTTCTTCATATTTCTTTCGCTTTAAATCGACTTCAACAAAGTTGTTTCCGCGCAAAAGTAAAACAACTATTCCTGAATCCTCTTTAACAAAAGTACCTTTTACTTTACTCCAATCGAAATGATTACCTAGAATTTCCTTAAACTCAATATCAATTAGCCAATTATCGCCTGAAAGCTGATTGTTTTTGAACTTATATGATATACCGTCATCCACAATATAAATGTATTCATCCAATTTAAAGGCGGCATGAACATTATTAGGTATATTTACTGCCCCCCATTTATCGCTAATATTTTCTTTTGTCGTATTACCTTCCGTATCTACACGTACAAACTTTCCATTACCTAGGAAGTAAAGCACATTTTCATTCACATAGGCTACTGAGTTAACATCATCCTTATCAGTAGGCACCTTCAAATCATCATTTCCAGAAATATTTTCTATTAATTTAGGATATCCTTCATCAATCCTATCTAATGTATTTGTACACCTAATATATTCTTTTTCACTAAAAGCAAATAACTGGCGATCTTTAGATAATAGGTAATTAATTTTTCTACCCGTTAATCCACTCTTATATTTTGGCTCATTAACTATTACAAATACATCATTACTCATTGGTTTATTATTTTTATCTAAAATCTGATATTTATCATTACTTGTTTCTTCAATATTGACTACTTCCTTCCACATTTCATTCTTAAAGGAATACAGTCTACCATGATTATCACGAACACAAAGCTTACTATCTTTATCAAAGTATATGCTTGAGGATTTAAAACCATTAAGGTATATAGCCCCTTTATTTTTCTCACCTGATTCTGAATTATCTCCCTTTTTGTTTCTATAATGAATTACTGTTTTATTAGTATTATTCTCTTTTGACAGAGTAAATATATAGTTTCCATACAACTCTATATCTAGCAAGGAATGATTATGAATATTAAATATACTATCATTTATAATCGATAAGCTGTAACGTCTCTTTGATACATTAGTACACACATGAACAAAATCATTATAGAGATATATACTTTTCGCAGAGGCAAGATCATTCGTTAGTTTATCAGGTTTCTTTTCTCCTCCATTAAAAGTAGATTCTAAATAAGCTTCAAAATCACTTTTACTGGTTTTAAATATTTCCCCTCCACTTGTATAAACAACCTCTCCATTACTAATATAACATAAATCATCAACTTCAGTTGACCATAAATCAATACGTTCTTCATTCAAACTGCTCTCACCCTTCACGGCTGAAAAAAGCTTCCCTTCTTTTATCCATATATATTTATTCTGAAAATAACTTAGTGACTGAGGCTGCTTATTACCAAAAAACTCATCTTTCTCCCTATTTTCTAATTCTGCTGCCAACTCAGATAGACTCTTAGGATAACCATAATCAACGCCAACATCGCGAGTACTATTTAATAGTCTTGTATCATAGCAAATATATTCATCGTCACTTATCATATACAATTTTTCATCCTTTACAAAGGATGAGGTTACAAGTCCATTATTCTTTATATTTGAAACTTTATCTGGAAATATTTTATTCGTTTCTGTAAGTTCAATTACCGAAACTCCATCCTTATTTTCGAACCTAGAAAAGAGTCCATTTTTGAACACCACATAATTATCTTTACTATTTTTATCAAAAATTCCTACTATTTCTGAAGCATTTGAGTTTGATCGAGTTAAATCTAGTGTGTAATTATTCTCATTATTCTCTACCCCTCTACCAGAACGAGGCTTACAAAGAAAGCTACTGCCTTTATAATCAAAGCAGCTCCAAACTAACGAAGTGTCGCTTTGAGGATTATTAAGTAAAACAGGCGATGATAGCTTTTTATAGTCTTCTTTAGGAAAGAGTTTTTTGAATATATCAAAACAGTACTTTGTATTGCTAAGCATCTTCTCTTTTACATGCAAATCCTCAGCTTCAAAGGTTTCTGGATAAAAAGTAAACTGTCCAACTTCTTCGCTTCTATCAACTAAAAAGTTAAAGGTGGCATTGCGTTTTTCTTGTAACGAATTAATTTCTGATAACAGTCTTATCCATAAGCATCCATTTCTATCAAAATAGAGAACCCTGACACTGCCATCATTTACAATTGAGTAAATTGTGTATCCATCACCTATCAAGCCTTTTTGTACTGAAAAACTTGTATCAGCATTGTAAACGTCCTCACGGGAGTCCCCTTCATCAGGTCTATGCAGAACAATTCTATCTGCATGATGGCGCATATAGTAAGACTCTTTCTCATTTTCAATAGACTTGAATGATACATAGTTCTTGTTTTCATTTTTTGCTTCTACAATCACTAATTTAAACTTTTTATCATTTTCAGCGACAGATTCACCTCGTTTTAAAGGTACGTTAAAATTATCACCAGGAATTACTCTATCCACATAAAAATACTGCCCTTCAGTATCCATATGTGTAAAAACATCTTTCTCCACTGTGGTTTTATAATTAATTAAATTGATATTTGTTGAGTCTTCATGCTTAATAAATACTGGGACGGTTTCATCAGTCTGCTGGTCAATTCCTTTTTGCAACTCCAATACATTCTTTATCGCATCCCAAGTTGCAACACCCTGAGCATTAAGTTTTGGTTTTACACGCTTTTCAGAATTATAGTAGCAACTTACTATAATACTTTCTCGACCATGTGATTTAGCCTTATCTTGCCCACTAAAACTCAAATAGTAGTCAGTAATAAAGTCATTCGAAGTAATCTCGTAATTAAGCTTTTGCGGCGCAGACCACCCGCCACTAGATTTTTGGTACGAAAAGTATATCTGTAGAACTGACTCAATAACAGCATCAGACTTAATATCAGTATTATCGTCATCAGTACTAACACTTACATTTGTATCTGAGCGTACATTTCCTTTTTTCTCAATTTCAGCCCAAAACACATAAAAACGATTTAAAGCATAAACAGGGTATACCTTGTCTGAGCCAATTTGGATTTGCACCTCTTGCCATGGTTTCCACTGAATGTTATCCGATTTTCCATCGATGAAAGTTGCTTTTCGATAGTAGTATTTTTTTGGCTCTTCCTTGGTTTTACCAAACAGTAATACTTCTTTATTAGCCTCCTTATCATAAGCATAACCACCAGCAATTTTTAATCCAGATACTTCAGTATAATCATCTATATAATTGCTAAATACTTTTTCAATATTCTCTTCGCTTAACTTCCCTTGTAGCAGGTTTTGTTCCAATGTTTTAAATTCAGGTGTTTTGCTATCCCTTAACTCAGGACGTATATAATTTTCTGGATATAAGAATACTTTTCGATTGGCTTCCCATACCCGGTAGTTTTTCATCCACTCCCAGTGTTCTTTTAGGCTCTCACGTTCAGACACAGGATCAGTCGTGTTTTTTAGATTACCCTCTTCTAAGTTAATAAAGAAACGATGAAAATAGAGCTGCAATGCAGAAATTGCTTCTTTCACTCGGGAAGTTTCTGCTATTTCTCCCATTTTCACATCAATTAATAGGTCTTCGTACACATCACGAGCATCTTCATATTGCTCGTCTTGATGGTTTTTGCAATAGTGAATGCTGTATTCCAACAACGCATCACGCTTCATCAAGTTGAGCTTATTGTGTATTTCACTGTCTAATATTTGTCCTTCCGAGCTTCCTGTATGACGGATTTGTAACCACTGAAGCAACTGGTCGGCGGCTCTTGATGGTTTTTTTGATTCTCCAAATAATTCATTCCAACATTTATATAAATCTTCAACTTTTGCATCTAGCTTTTCTCGCAGAGCTAATATATCAAACTGATTCTCTATTTCTTCTAGTTTAAAATGACGTTCATCATCGCGGTCAGTTGGCTGCAATTTGTTATTACGTTTAAGCCATTTAATATCATCACTATTCCAACCGAAAATATCAGCTAACATTCCATAAGGATCTTTCGCATAGCCACCGGATTGGCGAATGACATCAAGCAAGGTGTGTTCACCACTATAAGTGTTCTGTAGTTCTTTGTAGCGGAAGATACGCTGTAGATCGTACAGCCTAAAATCTCCACAATCACTCCAGTGATCAGCGAAGGTAGTAGGGTAATAAGGAGATAATCCCTCTGGAAAACCATGGCATTCAAAATGCCCCTCTTTATTCAGGTTAGCTGGATAACGAATATACGTCGTTTGATTTTCTTTGTTTTTATCCTTCTTTTTTAGAAGATAAAGTCGTCCGGCATAGGTAAAGGCACTATTAACTCCATTCTGATAATTATCGGGTAGTTGATGGAAGAGATCTGTGAGCGCTTTTGGATAACCAGGCTCGATATACTCTTGCTCTGTGTCAGCATAGCGAACAACTTGATCACCTTTAATGGCAATTAGACCACTATCCGCATCAATAAACGCAGCATCGATTTGCGAAATATAACCCTGATCTTTCAGAAATGGGTTACTTCGTTTACCCCATGTTTTAGAAATATCTTCAAGATCATCTCCCTGTTTTTGATACTTGCCATTCTTGAACAGGTAGATGCTGCCATCGTTACAACGTACTGCCGCATCAATACCTTTATAGAACCAGGGGTTAATGGTTGAACTCAGTTCTCCTGCTAGACTCAAGCCAATCCGTTTTGGATAGCCGTCCTCCAGCTTTTTGCAACCTTTTCCTGTGTAGCGGAAGTATTGATCACCACTGAATAAATACGTTTTATTTTCTTTAGCGGTATTGCCTGGAATTAATAACGCGGCATCAATACGTGGATTTATCAGTAAATTATTACGGCGGTACATTAATGAATTGAGTGAAAGCTGAGTATGGTTTTTCTCTGAAGAGACATAGCATTTGTTATTCATAAGCACGTAGGTATTACGGCTATTGCTGACTATGCCCTGAATACCTGGGTTATTAGACTTAGCATCAACTTCAAAGTTTTTCGGAAGGTTTTCAAACCCAGGCTCACTGCGCAGATGTTCAGCCACACGCTTAGGATAACCTGCATCTACATGACAGTAGTCTGCATGACTGTAGCGTATGTAATGCTCACCAGAAAACAGGTAGGTTTTACCTTGCAAGGAGACAAAAGCGGCATCAATTTTACTAATCGCACTCAATTGCCCCCACTTGCTACTGATAGCCAGCTCTTCCTCTAGTGCATTGGATTGCTTACTGTATGTGACATAGCAGCGGTTACCAAAGAAGTGTGCTTTGCCGGCTGGGTCGATAAAGGCTGTTTCTAACTTATCGAAAATCTCATGATGACAAGGTATTTTAGGCCACAAATTCTCCAATGGTTTTGGCTCAAACCAGTGAGCACCAGCCACGTTATATTGTAGGAATTTTCTATCTTTAATAAAGATTAGCGTCTGCTCTCCAGATACATGATTATTTTCGATAAAAACGGTATCAAAGTGCCCCCAACCCTGTTGGACTAGATGCTTGGGCATATCCCATAACTCTGGGCCAGCATATTGTGGCGTGTTAAAAAGTGGTTTCGAATAGTCAGAGCCCCGGTAGCACTGATATCGAAAGCTGCCTGTACTGTCTGGCTGCTCACAAAGGTAGGTTTTGTCGCCTTGCTGGTAGGCTACCTGTACGTTATCCAGCCCTCCCCAATGCTCTGCAATACTATGTACACCCGTATCGTCCTTATTTCCAGGTTCTAGGTAGAGCTTGTAGTCCTTAACACTTTCATCCCAAGCATAAATATAAAATTGGTCGCCGCTAAAGAGATACAGCTTTTTATCAACCCCAATAAAGGCAGCGTCAACATGATTATTATCTTCAATATTATTGCGGACTTTTCCCCAATAGCTGGCGATTTTATACTCGCGGTTTAGTTGTTTGTTAAGGAAATTTTTGCCGGTGAACACGTAGGTGTTGTGGTCAGTTCCTTGTAGTACAGCATCTATCTCATTTTCAGATTTTTTGATGTCTGCTAACCAAGCTGGCATCTCTCCCGGTTGCCCTAAAACAATTCCGCCCGTTCCTTCAAGACTGCTTATATGACGCCAAGTTTGGCCTGATTCTCCAACGCTGCCAATACCAAATATCTCACCATTTTCCATAACGATAGCTTTTTCCAGCCCGTTAAAGTGATGAATATCAGCGTGACAGTGATCTGAGAGGATCTGTACTTTGCTGTCTTTGAATAGATAAACATTCCGCTCATCACTCATAACCGCATCAATGCCGTCAGCAATGTCCCCCATAAATTCAGGCGTATGCTTTAAAGCTTGGAAACGTTGCTCAAACATTAATTGGCTGATGGGTTTAGGGTATCCCGCCTCAATACTCAGGCTAGTTTCAACCTTTTTAGTTTCACTTCTGACTTTTGTCTGAATGGTATCTGACTTATAACGATAAAATTGATCTCTACAAAACACATAAGTGTGGTTTGTCTCTTTTAGGTCAAAAAAACCATTATCTTTTTCTTTTAGTTCTCGTGATTTGAGTGATACTGCTGCATCTACTCTGTTACAGTCGGCAATCTGATTTTTGATATTGCCCCAGAAGCTCCCTACAGGGCGAGGATATCCAATATCTGGTTTACAGTAATCTGCATCAGAGAATCGATAATATTGTAAACCATCACTATTTTTGACGAAGATATATGTTTTTTGGTCTTTTCCGGTAAATGCTGCTTTCACTGAGCTGCTGTCACCAAGCGCTTTCCAATTTTCGTTAATTAACTGGCATTCTGACCACCAACGATTAGTTTCATCGTAATAAATAAAATCACTACCCGAAAATAGATATGTTTTACCATCAGGTGCATTAAAAATTGCATCAACACCTTTCCCCTTTGTTTTCTTTTTAAAGGAAGTTGGCAAATTCCATAAATATGTCTTTTTTTCTTCCTGTGGTTTTGGAAATCCTTTATCAACTTCCTTGTAATTATTCGTTGAATAGCGGACATATTTTTTATTTTTAGCGTTATCCTCACCAAATATGTATGTTGCACCATTCCAGGTAAATGCTGCTTCAACCGTATTTAAACCAGCCCAATCTTCTGCAACTGACCGAGGATAGCCAGGATCAGCTTGGAAATAATCTTTTCCTGAATAGCGATAATACTGTTCGCCACTAAAAATATAGGTGCGTCCATCTAAGCCAGATAACGTTGCATCAATGCCATTCTGTTCAAGTAAATTAGTAATAGCGCCCCATATTGAGACACTTTGAGGATCATTAAAGGTCCATAGTTTGGTGACACTATCCTTGCCATCCTCGCTAGCCTCTACAGCTTCTCCAGTCTCTCCAATCTCTCCAATCTCTCCAGTCTCTCCAGCCTCGCTATTGCCTCTATCCAAGCTACCTACTACAAATTCATCATCATGAAATAAATACAGTTTGGTTATATTTGATGAGTTTGCGATGATTAATGCAGCATCAATATCACGATGGAATTTGGCAGGTAGTTTTTCACCAAAATAATCACTGATCTTCTTAGGATAGCCCTCTAGAATTTCTAACCCTTCATTCTCGATACAGTCTCGGTAAGCAAAAATGTGTTCTCCACTAAACAGATACCATTTCCCTTCAAACGCGTAAGCAGCATCCGCTTTTTCAAGCGTCTTAACATCGATTTTTTCTTTACCCCACACCTCAGCAATGGAACAGATTTTGTCTGGGTTTGATGAATTAATAAACTGATCACCTTTAAAAAAGTATGTTCCACCGTTGTCACTTGCAACAGCTGCATCAATATTACCCTTAAAATTTTCTGGTAGCCCTGCGAACAAAGTGTCGTCTAAATCTGTTTCGGTGTAGTACTTTGGATATCTGGCATCAATGACAGCATTGTCAATATCTTTATAGCGAGCTATTTTATTGCCTGATAATAGATAGGTTGCTCCTGAAGCATCGTTAAAGGCCCCTTATGTCAGGATAGTTGTCGCCTCACCTGAAGTAAAAATCTAAAGAAAGGGGCGCAGGTGAATGATGAGTGAAGCGCGTATCAAAAGAAAGAAAAGA
>NZ_AUAF01000128.1 GCF_000428585.1 Zooshikella ganghwensis DSM 15267
GTATTTAAAAGGTAAAAGTGCCATAGCAGTTGCAAGGCAATTTAGTGGAAGGAAAAGAAACTTCAATGGGGAGTCGTTATGGGCAAGAGGCTATGCGATTTCAACGGTTGGATTCGAAGAAGAGCAGATTAGAAAGTATATTCGAAACCAAGAGCAGCTGGATGGAAAAGGCACGGATGAAGAGGGTGATTTTTAACACGGAAGCTAATTTTAAACACTGAACTTTAACATTGGCAGCCCTTGGGGCTGCTCATAGCTGTCAAGCCTCCCGCTCTGCGGGAGCGTTATGACTAAAATAATAATGTAACTAATTTAACGAGTAGTTCTGGATGTAAAATCATTAGCCCATAAAAATTCTAGGAAGAATAAAGTTATGCCATGGAAAAGGTTTGGGTATATATGTAGAAAAGCAAGTGCTGACTATAAAGATCATGAGGATATTTCTGCTTGTTTAAAGAGAGCGGAAAATGATGATTCTTGAAATTTATACGATGGTATTATAGTTGTTGATAACTGACCCGTTTGAGTAAAGCGCTATGGATAACGCGCTTAAAAATGATTCGTGAAGGATATACGACAGTTATAGTTAGTGTTATCGTTATAGTGTCGCTCATTAGTAGTATATAGCAGGAGTTTTCTACAAGATGGAAATTGAATCAAAGCGTTTGAAAATGAGGCTTATTACAGAAGCTGACTGGGCACTATTCCTTCAGCTTCATACGGATCCGAATGTTATCTCACTGTGCTTTGATGAGCCTGAAATTGAGGTTATTCGAGATAAGTTTGAGGCTCGTCTAGTGACTTGGAGTCCAACCTCGAACGCTTGGCTGTGCTTAGTCATAATAGATAAAGTAACAGATAATGCAATGGGAATAACAGGCTTTATTGTTGAGGATAATACTGCTCATGTGGGATATCTTTTATTGCCAGAGTTTCATGGTAAGCAGTATGGTACAGAATCGCTTTTAGCGTTATTGGATTGGGCGGAATCAATCGATACAATCACTCATTATAAAGCAGTGGTTACCGAAGGCAACGTTAGCTCAGAAAGGGTGCTGGTTAAGTGTGGCTTTCACCTTCAAAGCGTGATACCTGAAGCTTATGAAATAGGTGGTAAGTTATACGCTGACCACATCTATACCCGAGATGCCAAAGTTACATAACAGTGATATTCAAATAGTGTTAACAGGCCCTAGCTTGATTTGAGCTTTGGTGACTATTCGGTGTTAGGTGCTGACTATCTTCATATTATTGATCAATCTCATGAGTCAAATAAATATGTTAAAAAAAGAAATTTCCGGAGGGGTGGTTCATAGTATTCCAGAGGATTTAGAACAGGCCCTTGTTGACGATAGTAATGCTTTAGTTATGTGGGAGGACATAACGCCTATCGCTCGTAATGAGTGGATTTGCTGGATTAATGATGCTAAAAAACTCGATACAAGACAGCGTCGAATAGCAAGAACTAGAAGTGAATTAAAAGAGGGAAAGCGTCGGCCTTGCTGCTGGCCAGGCTGCTCTCATCGATAGAAAAGTGGGTGTGAACAGTATCAATATACCTACCTTGTTGATATCACGAATTAAGTTGACTCTCGAATGATGCCTTTAGTATTTGAGTAGTTTTTAATAAGGTAAAGTCAGTAAGCCATCAAAAATATCCCTTGGTTACGATTATAATATCCCTGGTGACAGTCATTTATTCTCTGTATGTTAATTATGAGATTAGTGGATCTTTATTAGGTAAAATTACACAGCTAGAGCAATATGGTGGTATAACATTTGAGCATCTTTGGAGTTTAGAGCTATGGCGTTTATTTGTATCTCAGGTGGTTCATGTTAAGCAGCCTCATATGTTTTTTTAACGTAGCTTCGTTTTTATTGCTTGGCATAATACTTGAGCGGTATATTGGTGCTATTCGTTTTTTTCTTCTCTGGTTTATATCTGGAGCAGTAGGTACTCTTATAAGTACATTGACGGTTGAACCACCTTGGAATTTAGGTACTGGTGCTTCACAAGCTATATTAGGTGTAGCTGCGTTTGGTGTTTTATTACTTTATAAAAAAATTGATGCATCTTTGTTTTTAAAGTTTGCTGTTATATTTGCAATTCTACCAGCATTGCTTCTTGATTTGATTTTTGTTCACTATCCTAAGTTAGGACATGTTACAGGATTTATGGTTGGCTGGATAATAGCTTTCTATTATTCACATAGAGATGAGTCGTTAAAAATTGTATGTGAAAAAAATATATAGTGTATCCAGGAATTTATATTGAGGTGATTACATGTACAACGTTATTGAGGAAGTTATTGATGTTGAAAACTTTCTTCGATTGAGAGTCGTTACATGTTTAACGCCTAGATCAAAAGAAGCTGCAGTAAAAGCGCTGCCAAATAGCATCTATGGTGTACATATTCTGTATGATGGCAAACCTATTGCTATGGGTCGTGTTGTGGGGGACGGTGCCCTAAACCTTGAAATAGTAGATGTTGCTGTTGATCCTGAACATCAAGGTAAAGGTTTAGGCCGTAAGGTAATGGAGTATATTATGAGTTATTTTGAAAAATATATTCCAAAAGGCGCTTACATTACGTTAATGGCAGATGTACCTGAGCTTTATGAAAAGTTTGGATTTAAACTGACAAGGCCTGGTAGTGAAGGAATGTACATTCTCAATTAATTTACGGGCACCTCTAAAAATGTACTTTTGTCGTAATAGCTGTGTTAACAGGCCCTAGCGTTTATTAAATACTTAAGGTTACTATCGCTAAGCCTACAACAGTTGCTTAGCCCTCATGTATTCCTTAAACACTGCGTTCTCCATGCAGTGCTTCCTTGCTCTTGCAAAAAAAGCACTATTTTTAGAGGTACCCTTACAGTTATTTTTCTATTTGGATGAGTGGGTATTATACTTCAGCACCACCTCCAAGCACTTTAAATAGTGTTACTCGATTACTGTATTCTGTTCGTTGTAATAAAATCAGTGACTGTTGTGCACTATACAACGCTCGTTGTGAATCTAAGGCGTCAAGATAACTGTCTAATCCGTTACGATAACTGTCTAATCCGTTACGATAACGAGAGCTGGATAAAGTAAAGCTTTGTGAGTTTGCATCAACCAGGGCTGTTTGGGCTTTCATTTGTGCATCCAGTGATGCACGTACGGCTAGCACATCAGCCACTTCTTTGAATGCAGTTTGGATCGTTTGCTCATATTCTGCAACAGCAATATCTCGTTTAATTTTAGATTCTTTAAGAGACGCTTTTAAACTACCAGCATTAAAAATGGGTAAGTTAATACTGGGGGTAAATGACCAGCTACGATTTTTGCTGCTAAATAAATCGTTTAACTGATTGCTGCTGCGTCCTGCTGATGCTGTGAGAGAAATACTCGGGAAAAAAGCCGCGCGTGCTGCACCAATATTCGCATTAGCTGCCTTTAAACTATGTTCTGCTGCAAGCACATCAGGCCGCTTTAAGAGCACATTAGAGTTTAGGTTTGCAGGAATGGCTGCTAATGCAATAGGTTTATCAAGTTGAGTAGAAGGAAGATAAGCCTCTTTTATTTTATTACCGACTAATAACTCCAACGCATTTCGGTCTTGGGCTACTTGAGACTGATAAGCTGCCACATCAATGCGAGCACTTTCGACACTGGACTGTACTTGAGTTAAATCCAGTTTTGAGGCAACCCCTTGGTTGTACATTTTCTGTGTCAGTTTAAGTGTAGATAATTGGCTATTCAGCGTTTGTTGTGCCAGTGCTTGCAGTTCTAAATTGGTTGCCAGTGTTAGCCAACTGTTTGCAACTTCAGCAATTAAGCTTATACGGGTGCTGCGCTGAGTTTCCACTGTGGATAAAAAGTTTTCCAAAGCCTCATCTTTAAGACTGTTTATACGACCAAACAAGTCTAATTCATAGCTACTAAAGCCAATACCTGCTTCATACTGATGGCTGATTGTTGCGCTGTTACTGTTGTTCACTGAGCCTGGAGTGCGAGATGCGGTCTTGCTGCTACTGACAGATACGGAGGGCCATGAGTCTGCTTGTTGAATACCGTACTGAGCACGTGCCTGCTCAATATTAAGCAGTGCAATCCGAAGATCGCGGTTATTTTCAAGCGCCAGGGAGATCACCTGGCGCAATTTAGGATCTTGAAAATAAGTCTGCCACTGAATGTCAGCAACAGCATTATGGTTTTGGGCGACACTAGAACCTTGTTGTGCGGCTTTAGTATCACGCCATTCAGCTGTTACTGGTGAGTCAGGTCGCTGGTAGTCGGGGGCAAGGCTGATACAGCCTGCTAATGTTAAGGTTGGTATTAGGCTACAGGCTTTATAAAGTGCTCTCATACTTCAGCCTCCGAGGTATAAACTGCTTGATTCTTAGGCTTTTTGGAAAATAGCGAGCGGATAATCATGTAAAACAAGGGGACAAAAAAGATGCCTAAAAATGTGGAAAATAAAGTCCCACCCAATACCCCTGTGCCTAAAGCATGACGCCCACCTGATCCTGCACCAGTACTGATAACCATTGGCAGAACACCCAGCAGGAAGGCTAAGGAGGTCATAATAATGGGGCGAAGTCGCTGGTGAGCGGCTTGTAAGATGGCCGATAGTAATGACTCACCTTTTGCTTCAAGGTCTTTGGCGAACTCAACAATCAGAATGCCGTTTTTTGCTGCTAGCCCCATTGTCGCTAATAAACCGACCTGGAAATAAATATCATTGGATAGATCTCTTAACCAGGTTGCGAGTAAGGCCCCCACAATGCCAACAGGGACTGCCATGATGACTGAGACCGGAATTGACCAGCTCTCATATAGTGCCGCCAGACACAAGAATACGAATACCAGAGATACGGCATAAAGTAACCAGGTTTGCGTGCCAGCCGCTTGCTCTTGGTAAGACATATCAGACCAGGAATAGCTTATACCGTCGGGTAATTGGCTGACTAAGCTGGCAATTTCGTCCATGGCAACACCAGAACTGACACCTGATGCTGCACTTCCTGTTATTTCCATGGACTCAGTACCATTAAAGCGGCTCAAAACTTGGGGTTTATAACTCCACTTTCCATTGGAAAATACCGAAAAAGGCACCATTTCACCGTTATCATTTCGCACATACCAGCGCTTAATATCCTGAGGTAACATGCGTGCTGATGCCTCACCTTGTACATACACTTTCTTCACCCGACTCTTATTGATGAAGTCGTTGACATATGAACTACCTAAGACTGTCGATAACGTATCATTAATATCGGATGATGACAGACCCAGTGCCCCTGCCTTTTGATCATCAATATTGACGTGGTAAACAGGCGCATCATTCAAGCCGTTGTAGCGAACGGAGGTTAGCTTGTTATTTTTGGCGGCTAGCTCAAGAAGCTGGTTTTTGGCTGCAACCAGCGTTTCATGTCCACTGCCCCCTAAGTCTTGTAACTGCAGCGTAAAGCCAGAGCTAGTACCTAAACCTGCGATGGCAGGAGGGTTAACGACAAATACCTGAGCATCTTTAATGGTTGACATCATTTTCTGGGTAATGCGGCCGGCAATTTCTTGGGCTGAGGCTTCTCGCTCACTCCAGTCTTTCAGTTTAATAAACCCCATCCCAGCATTTTGGCTATTACCTGCCATACTGAAGCCAGCTACGTTGAAGATACCCTCAACTTCTGGTTGCTGGAGAACATAGTCAGCGACTTTGTCCATACTTTGCTGGGTACGTTGTTGGGTTGCGCCGACAGGGGCATTGTACATAACCATCAACATACCTTGATCTTCTTCAGGCACAAACGAAGTTGGCAGGCGCATAAACAGCAGGCTCATGACTCCGATGATGGCAAAGTAGCACAGCATGCTGGTTTTCGGATGGTTTACAACATGTTTTACGCCGTTGCGGTAACGGTTTGCACTAAGATTGAAGGCTTGATTGAACCAAGTAAAAAAGCGTCCTAAAGGTCCTTTGGTTGAGGTATGTCCACCTTTTGCAATGGGCTTTAATAGTGTGGCGCACAGGGCAGGACTAAGTGTTAAGGCTACCACCACAGACAGCATCATAGACGCTGCAATTGTGACTGAAAACTGTCGATAGATAGCACCCGTTGAACCTTCAAAAAAGGCCATTGGAATAAATACCGCAGTTAATACCATGGCTATTCCGATTAAGGCGCCTGTAATTTGTCCCATGGACTTGCGGGTAGCATCACGGGGAGAAAGGCCCTCTTCTGACATTACCCGCTCTACGTTTTCTACTATGACAATGGCATCATCCACCAATAGGCCAATAGCGAGTACCATGCTAAACATCGTCAGGGTATTGATGGAGTAGCCGAGTAGCGCTAACACACCAAATGTTCCTAGCAGTACGACAGGTACAGCAATGGCGGGAATTAATGTTGCTCGCCAATTTTGTAGGAACAGGAACATGATTAATATGACAAGGCCAATAGCCTCAAGCAGGGTTTGAACAACCTCTTCGATAGAAATTTTGACAAAAGGGGTGGTGTCATAAGCAATGGTGTAATTCAGGCTATCCGGAAAGTAAGGCTCAAGTGTCTTCAGTTTAGCTTTGACAGCCTCAGCCACATCCAGGGCATTAGCGCCTGTTGCCAGTTCTAAGCCCATACCAGCGGCCGGTTTACCGTTAAACTTGGCTGAAGAGCTATAGCTTTCTGCACCTAGCTCAATGTTAGCAACATCACGTAAGAAGACAGTTGCGCCACTGGTGTCAGACTTGAGCACAATGGCTTCAAACTGCTCTACCGTTTGCAGCTTACTACGGGAGGTGACGGTAGCATTAAGTTGCTGACTATTGACACTGGGTAAGTCACCCAATGAGCCAGAGCTGACATCGGTGTTTTGCTCTGAAATGGCCTTGGAAACATCGGAGGGCATCAATGCATATTTGCGCATTTTTTCTGGGTCAAGCCAAATACGCATGGCATATTCTGAACCAAATACATTGACGCTACCTACACCACTGACCCGACTTATAGAGTCTTGCAAGCTGGATACCATGTAGTCAGCAATGTCAGTATCACTCATGCTGCCATCATCAGAGGTGAATGCCAGCACCATAAACATGCTGCTGCCACCGGATTTGGATACAGTAACCCCAGCATTTTTAACTGTGTCGGGTAGCATAGATTCAGCTTGGGATACTTTGTTCTGCACCTGGACTTGCGCAGTATCGGCATCGGTACCTGCTGCAAATGTTAAGGTAATGCTCGCACTACCTGATGAGCTGCTAGAAGATGACATGTAAAGCAGGTTATCCAGGCCCGTCATCTGTTGTTCAAGGATTTGGGTAACCGAGTTTTGCACGGTTTCTGCTGAAGCACCTGTATAGGTTGCACTGACTGAAATGGTTGGTGGTGCGATATCTGGGTATTGCTTGAGTGGTAGACTAAAGATAGATAATAAGCCGCCCAGCATGATGGTAATGGCGATCACCCAGGCGAATATCGGTCGGTCAATAAAAAATCGAGCCATGAATACTACTCCTAATTCGCTAGCTGATCTTTGCTGGAGGTAGTGTCAGTGGAAACACTTTCCGCCACTTCTATATCATCTTGCTTAAAAGCTACTGTCTTAACGGTTTGGCCTGTCCTGATTTTTTGTACACCTTCTACAACAATGCGTTCGCCTACGTTCAGTTCAGAGCTGATCAGCCACAGGTCTTTTACGGCTTTACTTGTTGTGATAACACGCTGCTTTACGGTGTTGTCATCAGCAACGACCCAAACTGTTGCTTCTCCTTTTGAGTTACGGGTAACGGCTTGCTGAGGGATTAGAATGGCTTGCTCATCAGTGCCGACATAGAGTGTGGCATTAACATACATGCCAGGTAGTAACCGGTATTGAGCGTTTTTAAAAATGGCTCGTAATTCAACAGTGCCTGTAGTTTCATCTACAGCATTGCCAATAAATTCCAGAGAGCCTTCTTCGCTGTAATCTGAGCCATCTTCCAGCTTTAACTTAACTTGAACTTTGCCATCCGTCTTTTTCAGCTTGCCTGAATCCAGCTGACGCTGAAGTTTGAGGCCATCCACACTGGCAAAACTGAGGTCGACGTTGATGGGATCGAGCTGATTTATGGTGGTCAGCGCTGCTGCCTGATCCGCAGTAACTAAGGCGCCAGGTGTGGCAGAGGATTTACCAATACGACCTGATATAGGTGCTTTAATTTGCGCATATTCAAGGTTGATCTTGGCGCTTTGGAGCTTGGCCTCTGCGGCGACCACAGCTGCTTCGGCTTCTCTCAGCGTGGCAACAGCTTCATCTTTATCCTGTTTACTCACAGCACCTTGTTTGACGAGTCGTTGATAACGCTCTGCTTTTGGCTTTGCAGACTGTACAGCTGCTTTAGCCTGCGCCAGTTCGGCCTGGGCGCTGTCAAAACTTGCTTGATAGGAGGCAGGATCAATTTGATAGAGCACTTGGCCTGCTTCTACATTTTGTCCCTCAGTAAACAGGCGTTTTTGTAAAATACCGCTAACTTGTGGTCGGACATCAGAGGTTTGATAAGCTTGAGTACGACCAGGTAACTCAACCGTAACAGGAAAGGTTTGGGCTTTTAGTGTCACAACACTGACCTCGGTGGTTGGCATTGCGCCAGCACCAGCACCAGGCCCTGCAGCAGGTGCTGAATCCTGTTCTAAACAGCCACTTAAACCAAACAGTAATATGGGAATAAGCAACAATTGCCGGTGAACACTAGCACAGGTACTGACTTTAAAAGGCATGGGCAAAATCTTCTCTAAGTAAACTTAATCGCTGCCAAGTTGATTAATTTGCATAAATGTTGAAGCGGGTTAGTCAACGTAGGCATGACTACTTTTGTTGTAAGCTTTGGGCTGGGTATACCTGCACAAGCTTACGTTAGCAATTTACAGAAGGGTGGGTTAATGGAAGGTTAACTAGTTAAATAAAAGTATGAGGTGTTTGTTAAATTCATTTTGTGTCTGGAAATACCAGTGTAACGGAGTGACCCATTGCTTGCTGCTCATTTTGATAGTGCCAAGCCAAACGCTGGCATAATCGTTCAGTAAGTTGTAAGCCTAAGCCAAACCCAAGGTCTTCTTGCTCCGAGTTGGCATGTTGTTCGTTAATTATTTTTACGGTGTTTTTTTCTTGGATAATATTAACGTTCCCTTCCCATGTATGCTGGAATGCATTGCGGATTAAATTACCTAGTACAATTCGGGCTGCTGCCTCTGATAAATAAAGGGTATAGGGTTTTGTTTCTATAGTTACGGTAACTTTTTTTGACGCTAACAGATAGCGCATATCATCCACTAGATGCTGTATAACATCATTGAGTTGACATTCTTTCATCGGAAGTTGCTCAGCTCGATCATGATGAAGCCAAAGCAATATTTCTGTCAGGTGCTTCATTGTCAGGCTGGCACGATCGATACGCTCAATAGCCAACTGTTGATGGCGTTGATTTGATTTTGCATCCAGTTTTTTTAACAGTTCCACATTACTGCGTATGGTGGTGATGGGGGTGCGTAGCTCATGACTGGTATGACGAAGAAAATGCTGTTCTCGCTCGGTGGTTTCTTGAACGGCTTTCAAATTGCTACGAATGAGTTCTGCGAATGCATTAAGTTCCGGGTAGTTAAAGTTTGGTGTGGGCTGATTAAGCTTTTCTGAAGCAAGGGTTCTGGCCCATTGTCCGAGACGAGTAATTGGACGACCTAGGCGCCAACTGAGTAACAAAATCACTAAAGCCAATGACAGTGCACTTAACACACTAATCATAATTAATGTCTGGAAATCATTAGTGATATTTTTAATGGTAAGTGCTGAGGCGGTACTACGAGACATACCATAGGAAACGTAGACTTTTTGATCATGAATAATGGCATGAAATAAAAATTTTACCCTTGGTGGACTTTCTTCTGATAAATGTGCTTTGAACAATTTATTTGGGGTAATTTCTGACTGTTTAAAAAGTGTTTTTATTTCTTCTGGCAAGGCAGACCACTGTGTTGTAACAATATAGTTATGGTATTGCTTTGGCTTTTTAGGGACTTCGTTAGCAGTTTCCTCCAGATAGTGGTGAGCCACCTGCTCCATATTGCTGGTCACCATATTATCCATGCCTTGAATTAAGTAATGTGCGGTCAAAAAAGAATAACCCACTACCAGTATTAATCCTTGTACCAAGAATACAATGACAACAAGCCACTTTAAGCTGAGGCCTCTTTTCATTCATTTTCCTTATGGGCATCGATCACTTTAATAGCAAATCCTTGTCGGGCGACCGTATGAAGCAAAGGGGTCTTGAATGGCATATCAATGGCTTTGCGTAAATTAAATAAATGAACTTTTAAGCTGTTACTGTCGGGTATTTCGTCCCCCCATAATGCCTGTTCTAATTGTTTTCGTGAGACTACTGATGGCGATGCACGTAATAAGGTTTCAAGTAAGGTCCATCCCGTTGGTGAAAGTTTTATGGGCTGTCCTTGGCGCGTTAGGGTTTTGTTGGTGAGATCCATGCTTAAGTCACCACAACTAAGCTTACGCACTTGTCCACTCCGGCGCTTGGCAAGTGCCCGAACACGAACGACAAGCTCCTGCATTTCAAAGGGTTTGACTAAATAGTCATCCGTACCAGCATCGAAACCAAGCAGTTTATCGTTGATTTGATCGCGAGCGGTTAGCATCAGTATTGGTGTGTCATCACCTGCTGTTCTTAGTCGCTGACAGACAGACAATCCATCGAGCCGTGGTAGGTTTAGATCTAAGAGCAGGGTGTCATAGTGGTGTTGTGACATGAGTTCTAGCCCTGCTACACCATTGCTAGCATAATCACAACTAATGTCTTCTAATGCGAGATACTGAATCAAGGTATCAGCTAAATCCCGATCATCTTCCACCAATAATACAGTTAACATGTGATTTTGACTTTTCTCTTTTATCAAAACAGCGTAATAGCAGCCAGCTGGGCTAGTTATATTCTCAACGAAAGATATATGATCCTCAAGGGTAGCACCACACCCCGCTTGGAGTACGCTATGATCACTAAATACCCAATACGAATGATTTATAGGTTTTGTTATCTTCTCTCCTCACCCCAATCACCTATTAATATAGGCTCATGGGGTAATATAGGCTCATAGGGCTTCGTCACTCGATGGCCGCCCCTAAAAACCATTCGTATTGGGTATAGCTTTCGTTGTATGTACTAGATTAGTGAAGGTTTAAAGTGCTGTTAATCTTTGGTGCACTTTAAAGGGGGGTAGGTTAATAAAAGGTTAACATATACTTAAATTTGGTCATCTCGTTTTAGTGCTTTGAATCTGGTTTAATCAATCATTCGACAATAAGGACTTGCTCAGCTAGCTCACCTTTTAAACAGCGTGGAATATTTACAGGGTCATTACTTGCGGCATGATAATGATAAATGCCCCAAGGATAATGTAGGGTTGATGTAATATGACCACTGCATTGATCCAGGTTATCTGGTTCTTTACCAAATAAATCTGCAGATCCATAAATAGGGAATCCATCCATAGCATAGCCAATCAGCTCACTATCATACTTTTGGTAAATAGCTTCGCACTGTACTTCAAAAATATTGTTTTTTATTAGTTTTTGATTAATGGTTTCTGGGAAAATATGTGAGTGATAGAAACCTTCGTTGATATGCCCACCACAAGGGTCAAGGGCGGGTAAACCTGATGGAGCATTAGGTATACCATCAATCACGGAAGGTGGTGTTCCGTTAATAGGGACACCATTAAAGGATAGACCTACAATATTGCTGGCACCTTCCATTGAGGTAGGTTCCGTTGCAAAACGAGGTAAGGCTGGGATAAAGTAATGAAGTTTTAAACGTAAATCTTTTACAGCTTCAATACAGTATGTATACTCTGAACTTATAGGTTTATCTCGAGTATCTATCAATTGAATTCTAATATTTCCTTCATTATCAATAATATCTAAACCATCATTTTCCATATCTTCAAATAAAGCACGACTTAATAAGCGCAGGCCAGGGTTTGTAGGTCCATCATAGGGATAAATTCCGCCTATATCATGAATTGTTTTGGGGCAATAGGGACCATCTTCAATAGGTGTACTTTTTACACTCAATTTAAAACAAAGGCTGTTGATTTTGTTTGCTAACGTGCATGGAACCAGTGTGATATCAGCCAGGAAATTTTGATTATCATAATATCCAGGATGTAATATGAAAAAATTTGGCTGGTTGAAGGCAAATACATTGAATGAATAGCTGGAAAAATAAAAAGCTATTGTTGTGAATATACAAAATTTATTTTTTGCCATGAAGTCCATCCTATGACTTTGCCACACTCCTGCCGTGAATCCTAAAATTCATTTTTTATGAAAGCTCGACTTTGGCCATTTAGAAGCTAAGGCATTGCAGGTAAAGCAATACTGTTAGTGGTCAATACTCTAGACACTTTTACGCAGCCATAGCCCCATAGTCACTCATCTGTTTATACACTTGAGCGACTTTTTGAATACTTAAGCTTAACCCTAACTTGTCAAAAAGTTTTTCCATTAAGTGTTGATTAAATTTTTTACGTTTCCATGAGGCAATTGAAATTACTGTTCTATCATTACTTCCTTTTAATAGCTGATCCTCTAACTTCAAGACATTAAGTGCTGATAATGAAGCATTTAAATGAGTATGTGTGGCTTCTTTTTTACGTGACTGACAGT